>JAFUNA010000024.1 GCA_017473165.1 Clostridia bacterium
AACCTGATGCATATAATTTGAAGATGTTTCGGCATTCCCGTTATAAAAGCCTAAATCACTGAGCCAGCCTATAAACTCGTCATTATATCCGCTGTTGTCATCGGAAATAATCGAGAGATATCTGAATTTGCAGGGTAAACCTCCCGCTTCCGTTTTTTCTTCGCTGCTTACCATTGCCGCAGGAAACAGATAAAATTCGGACTCATCACCGACATATCTCTGCACGTTTGCACGCTTATCTTCAAGAATTCCGCAAACGGTATAGGTTTTATTAACCTCTGAATTCTGCTTTATACGGTGGTTCTACTGTGGTTGCATCTGTTCCACCACATTGGAGAAATCCGAACTTAATGCCAATCGGCAATGGGTTCGGATTTTTATTTTTATGCTAGACATCAGTTTTTGATTTTGAAGTGAAAATTAAGTTTTAAGACCTTTGTTAATATTCTATATGGTATCAAAAATCAGCTCATGAGTTTCATTTGATCGTACAGTTTGGAGTGTTTGTATCGCAGTCCCTTTCTGCTCCGGCTTGATAGTTTTTCGGGATTCTGCCCAAATTTTGAAATGGGTATAAAAAAAGCCGACCTCAACGCATAACGTCAAAATCGGCTTTGATTATTGAATTGTGGGGATAAATGATATAAAAATACCGAAATTAATGCAGTTAAGCACCAATTTCGGATGTTTTTGGTTGTTAAATTACGAAAAAATCACAAAATCAAGGTTATAAAGCTATATTTTGACATAGGAAAACCGCCTTGACATAAATCAAAGCGGTTTATGGTGTGTGTTTGGTTGTTTGGCAGGCGTGGCGTACTCCTGCATCTCTCGGGTTGCCCCTGTCGTTACCATCGGCGTGTGGATGCCACGAAATTGTCCACCTCAAACAACCATTCCTACCCTATTACATTGTAACAGATTTATTCTCTTTTGTAAAGAATTTTTTTCGTGCGAAGATAACGATTAAATCTTTTATCTTCAACTTTCAAAAATGTGATAACAGAATTTTTATATTCTTTAGGGTCTGATGAGGTTTTAAGTCGAAGAATAATCTGATAGTTTTTTCCATTATCTTCAATATGTTTAAGAACAAAAGCTGTGTTTGGCTTGTTAGCTTCAAGAATATAATCGGGATTTTTAACTATTTCTTCAATGTAGGAAAAATATCTTTCATAATCGTTAGGATGATGATCCTTGATGTGTGCAATTTGTGTGTCTGTAATAATTACCTCGTCCGTAGTGATATCTTCAGTTACACATTTATATTTTTCAATGTCGATTTTTCCGATACTATGCACACTACCAACTGCCGTTTCTGATTTCTTTTGGATTATCTCGTTATACTTATGTTTAAATGTTCAAAACCATAAATTACAAAGCCGGTTTCAACAATTGCTGTTGCAAGCACGTTAAAGATAACATTGAATCAAGCTCTTGTATAGGAAAGAGGTTGAACAGAAAAGAATATGTCAGGTTGTATTGAATACTATATGTAATCTGTCTGAACACCGAAAAAAGTTAGAGGGAACGCTTTGAAGGCGTTCCCTCTGCTGCATATTCAATATAATGGAGGAAGATTATTCCGGCTTTTTAATCTGATTGAGAGCTGCGTTCATTTCAAGAAGCTGCTCCTTTGTGAACTTGATGCCTGCCGTGCCGAGAAGCGAGGTGAGTCTGATAACGGTGAATCCGTTCATCATCTGAAGCATGCCTTCGTTCATTTCGAAGCCTGCAAACTCGTTTTTGCCTTCGCCGCCGCCGACGGTCATCAGCCTTTTCAAGATGCTGCCGAAAAACTGCATTCCTTCAGGCGAACTCATGATATCGCCCATCTTGTCGTTGAGTGAGAAATAGCCGTCACGCTCCGTGATGTCAAACCAGTTGAGAACAGCTCCCTTTTCTTTGAGTCTGTAATCCTCGTTGAAGGTTTCAACCTTGCGGATAAAGCTTTCGTCGGTGCATTCGCCTGCAACCGCAACAAGCTTTGTTTCGGCACTCACGGGAACATCAAAATAGAAGAAATGCTCTGCACTTGCCTTCTTGCCGAGGCTTTCACCGTTAACAAAAAGCTCAACCTCGGGCTGATTTGAGTAAACCGTAACCTTTGTTACTTCCTCAACACGGTCAACATAACGCTTGCCGCATATGTGAACAAAGGGGTCATCGGAAAGCCATGCCTTGTATGCGTAGAAGGAGTCTTTTTTATACTTACGGTCAAAGGTGACAAGACCCTTGTGGTTCTGTCCGTTTTCGCCGCCCTCGCTTCTTGCGTCTGCACCGAAGTCAAACATATTCCAGACGTGAGTTGCCCAGATGTAGGGACGGGTGAAGAGCTGCTTTATGAGTTCTTCGTGGTAATATGCCTGATATTCTTCGGTGTAGTCACCCTGTGTGGGCTTTGAGGTGTGCCAGTTGAGAGCTTCGCAGCCGTATTCGCTCATGCCGACGGGGATATTGGGGAATTTGGCGTGGAAAGCATCAAACCAGGGACCGTTCATTGATGTGTCGCCGCCGTACCAGCCGAAATAGTGGTTATGGGAAACAACATCGGGAATCTGGATATAGGGGTCATCCATGCTGCACATTGAAACAACGGCGATGGTTGTGAGTCTTGTTTTGTCCATTTCGTGGCAGAGGTCATTGAGAATTCTGTGGTTTTCAAGAAGGTCATCATCCGAGCCTGCCATTGAAATTTCGTTTGAAAGTCCCCAGACAACGATTGAGGGGTGGTTGTAGTTCTGTGTGATAAGCTCCCTCATCTGGGAGATTGTGTTTTCTCTGCCGCCCGCCATGTGCTTTGAAATATAGGGAATTTCTGCCCAGATTACAAGGCCCTTTTCGTCGCAGAGGTTATAGAAATATTGGTCGTGCTGATAGTGGGCAAGTCTGATTGTTGTTGCACCGACCTCGCAGATAAGCTCAATATCCTCTTCATGATGCTCGGGAAGAAGAGCGTTACCGATTCCCCATCTGTCCTGATGTCTTGAAACACCGCGGAGGGGATAGGATTCGCCGTTGAGGAAGAAGCCCTTTTCGGGGTCAATCTTGAATGTTCTGCAGCCGAAGCGGGTGCTTACGTTGTCAAGAACATCATCGCCTGCCATGAGTTTAACCTCAAGGGTGTAGAGATAGGGGTCTTTTCTGCCGTTCCAGAGGTGAACGTTCTTGATTTCAAGAGAAGCGGTTTTGTTTGAAACATCCTTGTATTCCTCTGCAACAACGTTGCCTTCTGCATCCTTTACGGTATAAACAAGGGTCTGTGCTTCCATTTCGTCGGTAACATAAACCTCAACCTCTGCCTTTGCGTCTGCACCTTCGATAACGGGAGTTACCTTAACGCCGCTGCCGCCGTAATAATCGAGGTCAAAGTGAGAATTGCTGACTGCGATAATGTTGACATCTCTGTAAAGTCCGCCGTAGAAGGTAAAGTCTGCCATCTGGGGATAAACTTCTTCGTTGGGGCTGTTGTCAACGGTGATTGCAATGAGAGTTTTGATGCCGATTTCCTTTGTGATGTCAACTCTCCAGGTTGAATAGCCGCCGTCATGGTGAGCAAGCTTTTTGCCGTTGACGTAAACATCTGCGGAGGAATTTGCACCGTTTATTTCAAGATAGTATTTGTCTGCCTCGGGAATTTCCTCTCTGTCAAGCTCCTTGACGTAGCAGCAGGTGCCTCTGTAGTAGTCGTTGCCGCCGTCCTGACCGTCGATTGCGTTCCAGGTATGGGGAAGGTTGACAAAGTTCCATTTTTCGGGAATTGCCGAGGGAATTTCAGCTTCCTTGGCAAAAGCCCATTTTCTGTTGATATTTATAATTTTTCTCATAAATTTTCTCCTGTATTTCCTGTGATTATTCAGCGGTTACCGTTTCTGCGGAATGTCTTTCTTCAAGCTCCTTGTTCATCTTATCAAGAGTTTTCTTGTCAAGGTTGTAAACAACAGCAATGCCGATAAACTGAACCACTGCACTGAAAAGGTAAAGACCTGCAACAAGCCAGCACATATTGTGAGATGTTTCAAAGCTCTGTCCGATTGTGCCGAGCTCGGATTCATAGCCGAGAACGCCCATTATCAGAAGAACGATTGAGGGGCCTACGCCCTGTGCGAGCTTACGGAAGAAGGAATGAAGCGAATAAACCGTACCTTCTTCACGGGTGTTGAATTTCCATTCGTTATAGTCGATTGCGTCAGCCATCATTGCCCATGAAACGCAGGTGTAAACGCCCATGCCGATGCCGAAGGCAACAAGACCTGCAAGGTAAACGATGAGAGCGGTATCTCTGTTTTCGATTGTGGGGAATATCAGCATGATGATGCCGCCGATAACCGATACTGCAGTGCCGGCAACGGCTGCTTCTTTTTTGCCGAATTTGTTAACGAGCTTTTTGATGAAGGGAAGGAAAAGAACCATGGGAAGGAAGCCGATCATCTGAACAACGCCCGACATTGAAGCCTTGTTGAAATAGGTTGCAAACATGATTGTGTTTGCGGTTGTTGCGGACTGCATTCCGAGGAACATACCCATTGCAGCGATTGTTGCACCGACTGCGGGGCGGTTTTTCATGAATTTGCCGAAGGATTTGATTATGTTGAATTTTTCTCCGCCTTCGTTTGTCTTAACGGAGTTTTCGTCAACACGGATTGTGATGCTCTTAATCATAAACATGAATGCGATGAAGCCGAGAATGCCCATGATAAGTGCAGCCCAGAAAACACGCTCGCCGAGAAGGGTTTCAAACTGTTTGCCCGTGAGGGGGTCAAGAACGGCATCGCCGATTTTGTATGCTTCGCCTGTTAAGGGGTTGGTGTGATAGTTGCCTGTTCCGTCATAGGTAACCTTCTGCCAGATAAGCATGGGAAGAATAATCATGGGGATAATGTTGCCGAACATGGAGCCGATGCTACGCCAGGTTGAAAGCTGTGCACGTTCACCGCTGTCTTCGGTAATGAGTGAAAGCATTGAGCCGTAGGGAACGTTTGCAACGGTATAGCAGGCATCCCAGATTATGTATCCGAGAATGAAGAGGATTGCCTTAACAACAACGCTTGCGTTGGGGAAGGGAAGGAAAACCGCCGCACCCGCAACAAGCAGACCGCAGGCACCGACAAAGATATACATCTTGAATTTTCCCATTTTATATTTTCTCTTATCATTGTCGATAAGGTTGCCGATGAGGGGATCGTTAACTGCGTCCCAAATCTGAACAAGCAGCAGCAAAGCCGACAAAAGACCTGTTTCCATCATCATGTAGACCAGCCAGAAGGTCTGAACCGTGCCCTTGAGAGCAAAGCTCATGTTGCAGCCGAAGTCGCCTGCAGCGTAAGCGAGTTTGTCCGGCATACCGAATTTACGGCAGCCGTTTGAATCCAATGTTGCCTGTTTCTTCATTGAAATTTCCTCAACTTTCATAGTTTTTGGTTTTTCGGTAGAATTATATTTGTTCGAAATGACGAACCTTTCATTCTTATTTTATATGATATATCGGATTTCCGTTATGATTATTTTTGCATTTTTGAGTAAAATTTTTTGATATCTATTGAAATTTTCCAAAAATTGTACAATAATATAGGTGTAAAATGAATTTATTCGGGAGGGATAAATAATGTTTTATAATGCGGAGCTCGAATTTTTGAAGAAATTGCTGAAAAATCTGAATATAGAATTCAACGAAACCGTTGAAGGTGAGCCTCTGCCCGAAAAGCTTGACAAAGGCATAAGAGAGTATCTTAAGCTTGACGAGGATTACGGCAGACTTTTTGCCGATTTGCACATGAAGCTTGCACCGAATACAATTTATAAAATAACCGACGGTTTTTATTGCCGTTACATTATGTTTATTCTTCCCGACACGGAGAAAAAAACGGCTTTTATTGTCGGACCGTATCTTAACTCCGAAATAACAAGGCAGATGATGATAAACTCGCAGGAAAAATATAATGTATCCGAAACTCTCACGGGGCATTTGATAAAATATTACGGAAATCTGTCATGCATCAAAGAGGAAAGGATGCTTTTTGGTGTTTGCAACACTCTTGGCGAGGTTATGTGGGGCAGCATGGATAATTTTACGGTTGAAAACGAAATAAAATATCTTCCCGAGGAGCTTGCGGAGGATGTTGTAAGCAGCTTCAAGGCAAAATCCGACGATGCTCTGCTTTCAATCAGAATTCTTGAGGAGCGTTATGATGCGGAGCGTCGGATGATGCAGGCGGTATCGCAGGGCATGAGCCACAAGGTTGAGCAGATGTTGAATAACGCCACAAGTCTGATTTTTGAAAAGCGGGCGGATGACCCTGTCAGAAACCTGAAAAACTATCTGATTATAACCAACACTCTCATGCGTAAGGCGGCGGAGCAGGGCTCGGTGCACCCATACTATATAGACGGGCTTTCGTCGGAATTTGCAAAGAAGATTGAAAAAATAAAAACCGCCACAGAGGGCGGCGAGCTTATTCGTGAGATGGCAAGAAAATACTGTGCTCTCGTAAAGCGGCACTCGATGAAAAATTTTTCTCTGCCTGTGCAGAAGGTTATGACGCTGATTGATACCGACCTTGCGGCTGACCTGACGTTGAGAAGGCTTGCGTCGCTGATTAACGTCAACGCAAGCTATCTTTCGGCACTTTTCAAGAAAGAAACGGGCAAGCCGCTGACGGAATACGTTACGAGAAAGCGGGTTGAGCACGCAGCGTATCTTCTTCGCTCAACCTCAATGCAGGTGCAGACCGTTGCCCAGCAATGCGGAATTCTTGACGTTAACTATTTTGCGAAAATGTTTAAACGCTACACGGGCAAAACTCCCAAAGAATACAGGGAAGGGATTTAAACCTTAAGCTCCGTCAATGCTTTGAATTCATATCCGTTTTGTCTTGCCCAATCGATGATGTTGCCGAGAGCGGCGGCGTTATCGGGCGAAACGGAGTGGAGAAGCAGGATTGCACCGGGATGCAGTCTTGATGTTACGGTTTCAAAGGCATAATCTTTGCCCTTTGTTTTGCTTACGTCCCAGTCCGCATATGCGCTTGACCAGAATACGCTTGTGTAGCCCATGGAGTGGACAAGCTCAAGGGCGTTTTCGGTGTAGCAGCCTTCGGGAAAACGGAAAAAGCTTGAGGTGTAGCCGAAGTTTTCACGAAGGTAATTGTCGCATTCCAGAATTTCATCTGCCATCCGCTGACGGTCAATTTCGGCAAAATTGGGGTGTTTTGCGGAATGGTTTCCCACAATATGACCCTCTTTTATCATCCGTGCGATAAGCTCGGGTGAATTTTTGATGTGCTCGAGGGTGCAGAAAAATGCGGCGGGCACTTTCTTTTCTTTCAGAGTGTCAAGCACATCATCCGTGTAGCCGTTTTCCCAGCCGCAGTCAAAGGTGAGATAAATAACCTTTTCGGCGGCTTTTGTGTCATAGCATACCGCTTTGTAGCCCGTGCTTTCGAAATAACTCTGGGTGCTTTTTGAGATTTCGTGGGGAATTCCGTTTTTTGCAACACCGAAGCTGTGCTCTTTTTTTTCGTTTGAAATTCCTCTTGTGTTTTGAGGGTCATTGACCGTAAAGCTTGCGGGAGAAAGGATTTTTCTGCCCGTAAGGGGAGAGGTTACGGAAATTTGTGTTCTGCTGTCCTCAACGGCTGCGGAGGCATCGGCATCGGTTTCTTCAAGAGCTCCTCTGCCCGAGCAGCCCGATAAAATCAGAACAAGAGCAACCGATAAAATTAACATTTTCTTCAATTTATACACCTTGCTTTATTATATTTTGTATTGTATATTATATCCCGTGGAAATACTAAAATGAGTTGATATCGGTTTATGAAAAAAATTCAAATTTTTTTGAAATTGATGCAACAAAAATGAAACATTGCGACACTTATTATACGAGAGGTTGTTAGGGGGGAGGATTTTGAGCGTTCAGATTGACGAACTCGTCACTCTTGCCAAAGAAGGCAGTGCCGAAGCGTTCGGCGAGCTATATGAGCTGTATTATAAAGAAATGTATTGCTACGCCTGCTGCGTTACGGGCAGCGAAAGCCTTGCGCAGGATGCGGTTTCGGATGCGGTGCTGTCTGCCTTCAAGCAGATAAAATCTCTCAAGAATGCCAAAGCGTTCAAGGGCTGGCTGTTCAAAATCCTTTGTGCAGCCTGCAAAAGATATTATACGGAAAGCGAAAAGAAAAAATCCATGGTCTATCTCGATGACGAGGACGGGGGATTCACCGAGCCCGTAAGCTTTGAAAGCGTTGAGCTTTCGATTGAGCTGCGAAGTGCTCTTGATGCTCTTTCGGCACAGGAAAGAGAAATTGTTTTGCTCAGCGTACTGGGTAACTACAAAAGCCACGAGATAGCGGATATTCTTGACTGCCCGTCGGCAACCGTGCGATCAAAGCTTAAGAGGTCGCTCAAAAAGCTTCGGTTTGTTCTCGACGGTGAAGAACAGGAAAGGAGGGTGTTATGATGAAGAACAAAGATTTACAGACTCTTGATTTGCTCAAAGGCGAATTTGAAAAGAGCGTTGATTCCGCAAAAATTCCTTTAAAGCTTCAGAAGCAGAGCATTGTTCATATGCTTGAAAAAGAAGCCGAAAAGCAAAAAATACAGGAAGAAGAAGCCGCAAAGAAAAAGTATCAGGTTGTTACAATCCGAAAGCTTATGGCGATTGCGGCAATGCTTGCGGTTGTTGTTGCGGGAACGCTTGTTATGCGACCCGGTACACCGCTTGTTGCTCTTAACATCACTTCTCACGAAAGCGGAAGCATTCTTAACAGCGGCGAAAGCTACGGCAAAATATTTGAGGATATCGTTCTCAAACCTGAAAGCCCTTCAGTCAGACCTTCCGTTACGGCTACGCAGAAGCCGTCGGTTACGGATAATACAAATCCGCTTGCCCAAACATCGGCAGCTTCAACGTCAATTCCTTCAAGCCCCGAAAAGGAAGATGCCTTTGAGGGATATGTTTACAAGGAGCCCGAAGCAAAGCTTGAGGAACAGCTTCACACAAGCAGTCCCGACGGCGTTTCAAGATTCGGGGATTTTGAGGCGGATACGGTTATTGAAGACGGCGATTATCTTTATGTTCTTACATCCGGCAGGGATAACGAAACAAACAAAACCCGTGAGGTTATTCTTGTTGTAAAAATCATTCCCGATAATGATATGCAGGTTGTTTCCGAAATACCCGTTTCAGACGGCGAAAGCAACGAAAAAATCGACGAATGCGTTGAAATATATCTTCAGAAAAACTGCCTTATCACGGTCAACAAAAGCAGAAGCTTTTCAACGGTTGACGGGGTTCACTTTGAAAGCGATGTAACGGCAGCAAGCTACTATGATATATCGAATCCCGAAAATCCCGTGAAAATTCACGAGCACATTCAGGACGGCGGCTATGTTTCGTCAAGACTTTGTGACGGCAAGCTGTATCTTGTAACCTCAACAAGCTTTTCGGAGGTTACCGAGAAAGCCGATGCCGAAAGAATTATTCCCGGCTCAAAAATCAACGGCGAATACGGCAGAGTGAGTGCGGAAAATATTTTCTATGACAATTTAAGTGCATATGCCAAAACATTTATTTATGTCACGGTCACAAACGTTTCCGCTCCTTCAAAATCAGCACAGTTTGCGTTCCATGCAGGCGGAAAAGATGTTTATTGCCACGCCGATTCGATTGTTTTCTCGAAAAACTTTGTAAGAACAAACGAGGTTACGGGTGCGGCAGAGGATTGCACCTTCGTTTACAGATTCAACGTAAAAGGTGACCGCATCAGCTATGCAAATGCGGTTGCCGAAATCAACGGAAAAATCGTCGGCGGTCTTTATGCTGACGAACGAAACGGAAATCTCAAAACCGTAACCGTGTCTGACGGCGGATATAACGTGTATGTTCACGACAAGGAAATGAAATGCGTTGATACCGTTGAGGATTTGCTTGTCGGCGAAACGGTTAAAACCGTTAAATATATCGGCAACAGGGTTTATCTTGTGTACGGTGAAAACGGCGAAAAGACGAGCATAATCGACTTTTCAAAGAAGCTTAAGGCGGAAAATATTGTTTCCGTTTCGACGGCAACTCTTTCAAACAGCCTTTATGAGGTAACGGAAACCGTGCTTCTCGGAGTCGGCGTCAGAAACGGTGAGGATTCGGGCAAAAGCAATGCGGTTATTACCCTGTTTGATTTCAGCAATCCCGAAAACTTCAGGAGCACAGACACGCTTGAGCTTTCGGAGGAATATGTTCTTGCAGCGGGAAATGACGGCAGATGCGTAATGGTTGACTCCGAAAAGCAGATTTTCGGAATTCCCGTTATCAAAGCTGATTCACAAAGCCATACAGATGTTTCGTCCTATCTGATTTTCAGCATCGAGGGCGGAAAAATAATGCAGGTCGGCGAGTGCATCCATGATGATGCGGTTGTCGGCGATGCGGCGGTGAGATGTGTCAGCACGGACGATACGGTCTATACCGTTTCGGGCAAAAAAATAGTTTCGCACTCCGCAGAGGATTACAAAGCAATTTCGAAGGTGGAGTTTTAACAGCTTGAAATTTCCGCATTCCCGAACTTTCGGATGGATGGGAAAATTGTGGAATTTCTTCTATATAACCCCGTTTTCTTTGGGGAAAGAAAACGGGGCGGGGACAAAAGACGGAGTGAGGCGGAGCACATCGGCACAGTGTGCTCCGCCGCTCCCGGGTTTAAAGCTTAAAGGTCATCGGCATCCTGAACGGGATAGAGGTCGTCGTATGACGTGCCCGTGTAGCTGCCGAGAACGTCGGAGTTGATTTCCTCGTCATTGAGTTCGTAATCTTTTTTCGGCTCCGATTTTCCGAAATGCCACTGTGCCTTGTTATCTTTCTTGCTTTCAAAAATAAAGGACATAAAAAGCTCCTTTCACATATTTGTTATTATTTTTTCTTCAACAGACATCAAAATACAGTATCATTACACAATTATTAAGTTTTTCTTAAATCGTATATTGGTAAATATAATCACTTGACAAAACATATATGATTGTGTAAAATGGTTCTTGTATTTGTATAGCCCCCAAAAGGGTTTAAATCAATTTTAAAGGATGGTTTTTAAAAATGAAAAAGACACTTTCTTTGCTGCTTGCCGTTCTTATTGCAGCAGTAGCGATGTGCACATTCGCTATGACGGCTTTTGCTGACGAAACAACAACAACCACAACAACAGCTGCTACAACAGCTGCTGACAATGACGACCCCACAGACCCCAGACAGACAACAACCACCACAACCAAGGCTACAACCACTACAACTACCAAGGCAACAACAACCACGACAGCTGCAACAACCACAACAACAGCTCCCACAACTGTAACAACAACAGAGTCAACAGCTCCCACAACAACAGCTCCCACAACAGAAAAGACTCATGTTTATGACCCCAGCAACCCTGCTTATGAAGATCAGGTTGACGAAAACAAGCCCACAACAACCACAACAACCAAAAAGGCTACAACAACAAAAACTCCCGCAAAGGTTGATACTTATATCCCCTCAACAGGCAGCGAAGTAGTTGTTCCCGCAATCGCACTCCTTGCTCTTGCGGCAGGCACAGTTGCAGTAATCAAGACAAAGAAGGAAGACTAATTCCGATAATTAAGAGTCCTCAATGCGAGGGCTCTTTTTATTTGTAGGGGACGGCGTCCCCGACGTCCCGAATTTGTTCATCAAAGATTTACATTCAAAATTCCTCTTTCACTTGATTTTCCTTTTTTGTTATGATAAAATCTGTTTTATGGATAAGATGAAAATAAAAAGAATTGTTTCGGCTTTGCTTGCCGCCACTTTGCTTTTTTCGGCTTCGGCGTGCTCGGTCAGAAATCCTCTGAAGCAGACCGAAACTCAATCAACAACCTCAAACGTTGTCAGAGTAACCTTTCCCGAGGGCTCAACCATAACGCAGATTGCTCAAAAGCTTGAAGAAAACGGAGTGTGCTCCGCAGCCGAATTCATTTCCGCCGCAAACGACCCTCTGAATTTTGAAAGCTTCAGTTTTGAAATTCCGAATCCCGATGAGCGTGCGTTTTTGCTTGAGGGCTATGTTTTTCCCGATACATATGAGTTTTACAGAAACGAGAGTGCCGTTTCGGCATTGAAGCGTTTCCTCAAAAATTCCGAAGCTAAATTTACTGACGAAATCCGTGCAAGATGTGCCGAGCTCGGCTACACGCTTGACGAAATTCTGACCCTCGCCTCAATCATTCAGGAGGAGGCGGGCGACCCGAACGAGATGTATAAGGTTTCGTCGGTGCTTCATAACAGGCTCGGCAGCAGCAGGTTTCCGAGATTGCAATGCGATGTTGCAACCTTCTATCTGCGTGATTACGTCAAACCCCATGTTACCGAAGAAAGATATAACGAGCTTGTTGAGCTTTATAACACCTATCACTGCAGCGGTCTGCCTGCGGGTCCGATTACAAACAGCGGAATTGATGCGGTAAAAGCCGCTCTTTATCCCGCCAAAACGAACTATTATTATTTCATAACCGACGGTGAGGGTGAATATCATTACGCAGAAACCTGGGCGGAGCACGTTGAAAACTGCAATGCCGCAGGCATATAATATAAAAATTGAAAGGAATTTTATCATGAAAAAGGTTTTATCTGTTATTCTCGCTCTTGCGGCTGTTCTTGTGCTTTTCAGCTCTTGCAACAAGGAGTCAAAGCCCATTGAAAGCGGCGAATACACATATGTTGTTCTTGAGGACGATACAGCAAAAATCACAAAGTATAACGGCACCCAGACAGTTGTTACTCTTGAGATGCCCTCTGTTCTTGACGAATATACCGTAACCGTTATCGGCAGCGAAGCTTTTGCGGGCGTTAATAATGTTACGGTTGTTTATCTTCCCGAAACCGCAAAGAAGATTGAGGCAAGAGCCTTTGCAGGCAGCGGAATCAAGAATGTTTTCGCCCATAAGTCGGATATCGAGGAAATCGGCGAATCGGCATTTGCAGAATGCCATAATCTTGTTCAGGTTGACCTTTCAAGAGAGCTCAAAACCGTTGCAAAGCACGCATTCTATTACTGCGATGCACTCAAGGTTGTAAACTTCAGAGGCAACACCGAAAGCATTGACGAATTTGCTTTTGATGCCTGTGATAAGGTTAAGATTTATACAAGCTCCGATAATACCCATGTTATCAATTTTGCAAACAGCTGCAATATCGAAACCAAGATAAGCGAAAAATAAATAATTGAAGCCGTTGCCTCATAGAATTAATTGAGGTGACGGCTTTGTTTTTTGAAATCAATTCTGCAATAAGCTCCTTTGTCTGGGGACCGCCCATGCTGGCGGTTTTCCTCGGTACGGGGCTTTTCCTTTCGGCAAAAACGGGATTTTTTCAGATTTTCGGTGTGCGTAAATGGATAGACACAACGGTTGTTAACGCTTTTAAAAGCAGAAAGAAAAACAAGAACACAAAAAACGGAGTTTCGCAATTCGGTGCGTTGACCTCCGCTCTTGCGGCGTGTCTTGGCACGGGCAATATCGTGGGCGTTGCAACGGCAATCACTTCGGGCGGTCCGGGTGCGGTTTTTTGGATGTGGGTATCGGCGGTGCTCGGGATGATGACCTGTTGCTGCGAAAATATTCTCGGAATAAAATACAGAGTCCGAAATCCGTCGGGTCGATGGGCGGGCGGTCCGATGTACTATATTGAAAAAGGGCTCGGAATGAAGGGGCTTGCGGGAGCATATGCCGTGTTTCTGACCCTTGCTTCCTTCGGAATGGGCAACATGACCCAGGCAAATTCCGTTTCGCAGGGAATGTCTGGTTTCGGAGTGCCGCCCGTAGTGTCGGCGGTTATTCTCTGTTTTCTTGCGGGTGTTTCGGTTTCGGGCGGACTGAAAAGAATTTCCGCCATTTCCGAAAAGCTGATACCATTTCTGACAGCGGCGTTTGTTGCGGCGTGCTTTGCGGTTATCATATCAAATTCGGAAAAGCTTTTGCCCTGTCTTAATCTGATTTTAAAGGAAGCCTTCACCGTAAAAGCCGTTTCGGGCTTCGGAATGGCAAAGGCAATGCGTTACGGGATTTCACGGGGCGTTTTCTCAAACGAAGCGGGGCTGGGCAGCAGTGCGATAATCCATGCCTGTGCGGAATGCGATAATCCTGCGGAGCAGGGAATGTGGGGCATTCTTGAGGTCTTTATCGACACGGTTTTTATGTGCACCGTAACCGCCGCCGCAATCCTTACAAGCGGAATTTGGGGCGAAGGGGCATCGCTCAACGGCGTGGAGCTTTGCTCTGCCGTTTTTGAGAGCGTTTTCGGCAGGGCAGGGGGTTATTTTCTCAACGGCTGCATCTGTCTTTTCGCATTTGCAACCCTTGTTGCCTGGTCATATTACGGCAAAAGCGGAGCGGAATACCTTTTCGGAGAAAAGAGCGGCAAAATATATAATGTAATATATATAGCGGCGATTTTTGTCGGTGCGGTCACAAGGCTCGAAAGCGTGTGGAGCATTTCCGACACCTTCAACGGACTTATGGCGATTCCGAATATATTTGCACTTCTTCTGCTCTCAAAAGAATCGACGAACGAAGTAAATTGGATGAAAAAAACTCTACCATTTGACAAAAAGTTATGATATAATAGAGCAGGTAAAATAATTTCGGAGGAAAATACAATGGAAATAACAAAAAGCATTAAGTATGTTGGAGTAAATGACCGTGAAATCGACCTTTTTGAGGGTCAGTATGTTGTTGAAAACGGAATGGCATATAATTCATATGTGATTCTCGACGAAAAAATTGCGGTTATGGATACCGTTGACGCACGATTCGGCGGCGAATGGCTTGAAAATATTAAATCCGTTCTCGGTGACAGAAAGCCCGATTATCTTGTTGTTCAGCACATGGAGCCCGACCATTCCTCAAACATCAATTTGTTTGCGGATGCTTATCCCGAGGCAAAGATTGTTGCGTCAACAAAGGCTTTCACGATGATGAAGCAGTTCTACGGAGCTGATTTTGCAGACAGACAGGTTGTTGTGGGAGAGGGCTCAACCCTTTCACTCGGCGGCAGAGAGCTTGCGTTTGCAACCGCACCCATGGTGCATTGGCCCGAGGTAATCGTAACCTATGACACCAAGGAAAAGGTGCTTTTCTCGGCAGACGCATTCGGAAAATTCGGTGCACTTGATGCCGATGAGGACTGGGCGTGCGAGGCAAGACGCTATTATTTCGGAATTGTCGGAAAATACGGCGTTCAGGCACAGGCACTTCTCAAAAAAGCCGCCGCACTTGACATTGAAATCATCTGCCCCCTTCACGGACCCGTACTCACCGAGAATCTCGGCTACTACATCAATCTTTATGACATCTGGTCATCCTACGGCGTTGAGAGCGAAGGTGTTATGATTGCTTTCACCTCCGTTTACGGCAACACAAGAAAAGCAGTTGAGCTGCTTGCGGAAAAGCTGCGTGAAAAGGGCTGCCCCAAGGTTGTTGTCAACGACCTTGCACGCTGCGACATGGCAGAGGCGGTTGAGGATGCTTTCCGCTACGGCAAAATCGTTTTTGCAACAACCACCTATAACGGCGAGATGTTCCCCTTCATGCACGAATTCCTCAAGGCTCTGACCGAAAGAAATTTCCAGAACAGAACAGTCGGCTTCATGGAAAACGGAACATGGGGTCTTATGGCTGAAAAGTTTATGAGAAGAGCACTTGAAAACAGCAAGAATCTTACCTATACCGAAGCGGGAGTTCACATCAAATCCGCAATGAACGAAAAGAACATTGAGGAAATTGAGGCTCTTGCCGAGGAGCTTTGCAGATAAAAATCCGGGGACTGTTTCGTTTCAGCGAAGCAGTCCCTTTTTTAATGCCTGCGATGCGGCGGAATAGGCTTCGTCAGAGGGCTCGTCGGAGGAAAGGGTTAAAATAAAATCGGGGTCGGTTAATGCAATATATCCGATGAGCGTAAGCCCGTTTTTGTTTTTAAGCGTATTTTCTGCCGTCATCAGCATGGAGCGATAGCTTGTACCGCCGCAATGCTGAACAAATCTTGCGAGAAGCTCGGTCTGAATGCAGAAATCGGAATCCCGTGAGCTTATTCCGAGCAGATGCAGAGTTAAAAAATCGGTTTCTCCCGTTGGGCTTAAATTATTCCGACTCTGAAATTTCTTTAATGACTGCCTTGTTGCAAAGTCGAAGCTGCCGTTTATTTCGCCCGAATAAAGCTTGCATTCAAAAAGCTTTTGCTGAATTGCCGCAACTCTTTCTCCGCTGCTGCCAAGCCTTGCAGCCTGTGCATTTTCGGTTGAAACAATTATCAGAATTGCCAGATTGACCGCAAGAAGAAAAACTATTTTCCACGCTTTTTTGATTTTTCGGCTCATTTTCTCACCTCATTATTCAGAAGTAGTTTTTTATCAAAATCTTTTGATATCCCGAACAAAATAATGGTTTTGCAAACAGAAAAGACAATTTTATTTATTTTTCGACAATGAAAAAATACCATATATGGTGATTTTTGGCCGTTTAGTAACTATTTACTAAAAAATTTTCTATATGAGATAAAAAAGTTGTTGACAAAATTCAAAAATTGGCTTATTATAAACGTTAAGAGGAATTTAAGAGGTAGTTTAATGCACAAAAACGAGAGAGCATATCTGTCCGATGAAGAGCTTGCTGTTCTTGCCGCAAACGGCGATGATGAGTCAATGGCTCTTCTGATAACAAAGGTAGCACCGATTGCATCGGCAAAGGCTTCTTCCTTTGCCAAGGCAAGAATACCCGACGAGGATTTGACCCAGGAAGGAATGCTCGGCTTTCTTGATGCGGTAAAAACCTTCAATCCCCAAAACGGCGCACCCTTCAAGGCTTATGCCGAAACCTGCATAAACAACAGAATCGTTTCAGCCGTCAGAGTCAGCTTCAACAACAAGAATGCAGCTCTATCAAACGCCGTTGCGTTTGAGGATGACGGAGCCGATATCGGCGATTTGAGCAGTGACCCTGCAAACATAGTTTCGCAAAACGATGAGTCGGAATATTACGAAAGGCTTTTGAATGACGGTCTTTCGGAGTTTGAATACAAGGTTGTTATGCTGCGGCTCGAAAACAAAAGCTATGCCGACGTTTCAAAAGAGCTCGGCTGCAGCGAAAAAGCCGTTGATAACGCACTTCAGAGAATAAAAAAGAAGATGCGTGCAAAACTCAATAAATAATACTCCCGAGTGAGTATTTATATGCCCCAGTAGCTTAAAGCAGAGCGTTGATAATCAAAGGTGACGGTGCAAATCCGTCCACGGGCGAAATAATATTTTTTCAAGCGAGGTTAAAAACAATGTACGAAGACAAAACTCTCATCTGTAAGGAATGCGGCAACGAATTCGTTTTCACAGCCGGCGAACAGGAATTTTATGCTGAAAAAGGCTTTGTAAACGAGCCCCAGCGCTGCAAGACTTGCCGTGACGCACGCAAAAATGCTGCCCGTGGCGAGCGCGAGTGGTTTGAGGCAACATGTGATTCCTGCGGTGGAGTTGCAAAGGTTCCCTTTAAGCCCCGTGAAGACAGACCTGTTTACTGCAGCGAGTGCTTCGCAAAGAAGCAGGAGCAGGCATAAGCTACTGACTGAAAATTGCTTAAAGAGCCCCCTCGGATTCCGAGGGGGTTTATTCTTTTTCGGCGGTTGAGTATAAACGGATTTTCCTCAATTAACGGGTTATTGTTTTTGCATATTCCTGCGATATAATTAAGTCATGAAGTGCTTCAAAAATAATACTTTGATTAACAGCAAAGTACTTTGTTAAGTGCTAAGTGCAAAGTGTCGGATAGGCTCCGCCTATGACCGATTTTATCAGTGAAATAATATTTCAGCTGTAGGGGACGGCGTCCTCGACGTCCCGAATGCACTGTCAGGTGCATAATAAAATTTATTGCAAGCCTTTAGCTTGCCCGGGTTGTCGAGTCGCCAACCCCTACACGCACAATTAAACATAATTGCGTCGCAGACCCTTAACTTTGCGTTTTGCACTTTAGTTTGTATCGGTTTGATTGTTGAGGTATGATTTGTTAATTAAAGTATAATTGATTAAGGAGTGAAAATTATGATAGATATAAAGAAAGTCGGCGAGCAGATTACCGCATTGAGAAAAGCAAAGGGGTTAACCCAGAACGAGCTCGGTGAAAGGCTTGGTGTTTCATTTCAGGCTGTGAGCAAATGGGAAAGAAGCGAATCTATGCCCGATATCGGAATTCTTGTTGACCTTGCCGCCGTGCTTGAAACCTCCGTTGACAATATTCTCACGGGTGGAGAAAAAGCCATGGGCTTCAAGGGAAAAAAGAGCGTTGCGGATGTGAGAGAGGGACTTGAATGCCTTGATAAATTCGGCAGACTGACAGGTCGTGACAATCTTGTTTACCGTTATGCGATTGACGGCATCAATAACGGAATGAACACGGATATTGAGGAATGTTTTCATAACGATTTTATTTTTGAATGCTTTATGGCGGAAATTATGATTCAGAGCATGAAATCGGGCTATTATTTTGACACAACGGAAATCAAAAACAGTTTCAAGCACGAAAAATTCAGAGATATTGTTTTGGAATATGCGGAAAGATACGGAATTAAATAAAGTTATTGCAAAAAGCGAATAAATGTGGTAACTTATTCTTATCGGCTGATGCTGATGAGAAAGAGGTGTTAAAATGAATAAAATCAAAAAGACCCTTGCGTTGCTGCTTGCGATTATCTGTATTTTCACTTGCTCCGTAAGCTCATTCGCACTTTCAATGGGCGGCGGCGTTGCGGAGTTAAAGGCACAGTTTACCGCAGGCGAAGGCCCCGTTGCGGGTGACTATTCGGTTGACTACAGCTATTTTTCACCCGTAAAGAAAAACGATGCAAAGAAATATCCCCTTGTTATCTGGCTCCACGGCATGGGTGACGGCTCCGAGCCCGGCAAGCCCGTTGAAAAGAGCAATATTGCATATTGGTCAAGCGACGAATTTCAGTCAAGATTCAAGCCTGCAGGCGGTGCGTTTATTCTTGCCGCACGTTCAAGAGAAGAAAACGGAATTTTCTGGGGCAACGAAATGATTGAGCCTCTGCGTGCAGCAATTGATGATTTCATTGCAAAAAACAAGAAAAATATCGACCTTTCAAGAATTTATGTCGGCGGCTATTCGATGGGCGGCAAGATGACCCTCAAAATGGCAATCGCTTATCCCGAAATGTTTGCCGCTGCATTCCCTATCTGCCCCGCATGGGCACCCTCCGAAGCTCTTATCGAAAAGAGCCTCAAGGATATGCCGATTTGGATAACCTCGAGCACAAGAGACCCCCTTGTTAACTATTATCTTGCGGTTTCGCCCACATGGGAAAGAATTGTTGCCGCATCAAATATTCCCGAGAAATGCAGATTTTCAACCCTCACCAAGGTTTGCTATGAGGATGGAACAAAAACATCAAGCAGCCATCACGCATGGTTTGCGGTTAACCACGATTTGTTCTCTGCCGAAAACGGTGATTATCCCCATATGTCGGTTGTAAACGGCAAGGGCGAAGAGGTTAAGCTCGAATATCCGAACGGAATGATTTCATGGCTTACTTCACACACCTCCGACTTTGACGGAGCAAAGGGCAGCGGTACGGGCAACATCGGACCCAACGACAGCACGGACAATATAGTTGCCGCAAACGGAGTTTTTGATTTTGTTAAACTCATCTTTGATGCAATACTTAAAATTCTGAAAATCAAATAAAAAATACCGCTGAGGTATGAATTCACCTCAGCGGATTTTTTATGTCTTGTTTATGCCCTTTACAATGTGTGCACCGAATTTAACTCTGACTTTCAGCTTGCTTTTGGGAGCTTTTCTGAATTCCGCAAAGCATTCGCCGTATCTGAATGCGGCTTTGAGAATTGCTTTCATGTCCTTGTTTTCGGTAAAATTCTTTGTTGCAAGGGGTTTTGACCATTTTTCGGTTATGATGTCGTAGCTGTCGGCTGTGAGGTCGGCAGCTTCGATGTTTGCCGAATAAAGGTAGTCGGAGATTACACCCGTGCCTTTGAAATCACCCGTAAGCCATGAAATTCCGAAGTCATTCATTGCCTGAAGCGAATATTCAAGATTATCTTCCGAGCGGACTTTGCAGGCTATGAAGGGAATTCCGTGCTGCTTGAGAGGTCGGATTGAATTGACAAGTGAATCTGTTTCAAAGGTTGTGTGGAAATGGGAATAAACGCCGAATGCAACGTTTTCGCCCTTCCATTTTTCCGCATCGGGCAGAGTGTCGGGCGAAGAAACCGCTTCAAGGATAATCATATGCCGCTCGTCAATGCTGCGGATTGCCTTGTAAAGACGGCGGTAGAATTTATGGAGAGTGCCAAGCTTTTCTTCCCAGCCCGCAACACGGTTGAGGGGACGGTTGAGCAAATCATAGGCGGCAACGGCGGGCTCATCCTTGAAATGAGCCGCAATCTGTGTCCAGAGGCGTATTGCTGCGTTGCGTGCCTCAAAGCCGTCTTTGCCCGAATTGAAAAGCACACTTTCTTCATCCTTGCCGCAGGCGGAATCGGTATTCTGAAATCCGGGTGCGGAATGCAGGTCAAGAATGACGTAAAGCCCTGCTTTTCTGCATTTCTCAACAAGAAAATCAAGTCTTTCAAAATCGGGGTCGCCCTTGCAGTTTTCCTTGCCGTAAAGATAGCGGTAACGCAGAGGAATTCTCACGCAGTTTGCACCGAGCTTGCGGATGGCTTTTAAATCCGACGGAGAAATAAAGCCCTCGCTGAATTTTTTTGCAAGCTGTCTTGCACCGTAGCTTCCGAATCGGCTTTCAAGAGCGGCAAAAACATCGGCGGTGCGAGAGGGGGCAGGCAGGTCGTCTTTTTTATAAAAGAAAAAATCGTCGTTGAGATTTATTCCTCTCAAAGAAAAGCTTTCGCCGCAGTCAGTAACAAATCCGCCGTTTTCCGCACGCAGAAAATCCGCATCGGTGATGGGTCTTACGGCATTTGCCTTGACGAAGCCGTAAACTGCGGGGACGGTTGCGGCAGCTGCACCTGCAGCACAGCTGGCAATCATGATTTTTTCATTGTCTGTCAACAAAACCGCCTCCTTTTATTTTTGAAACAAGTTTAATCAGTAAAATCAAAACAATAACTCCGCTTGCCGCACCGAGGGTGTCGATTGCGATATCGGAAAGCTGAAAGGCTCTTCCCTCAACAAAAAGCTGATGAATTTCATCGCTTGCGGCATAGGCAGCGGAAATTATGACCGAAAGAACGGGTCTCGAAAAGCCGAAGGTCTGATAAAGGGCGTTGAATATCAGCACCGCAAGACCTGCATATTCAAGAAAATGGGCACAGGTGCGGATGAAATCCTGACTGACATTGAGCTTCATTATAAAAATCAGCCAGCCGCTGACCTCGGAGGATTCGCCTGCAGTCTGGGCGGAAAGCGAAAATATAACCGCCATGCAAGCTGCAACCGCCGCCCATGAAAGAATGATTATTGCCTTTTTCTTCATCAGTCATATCTCCTTGCACCGATGAAGCTGACGTTGTTTTCGGAATGGAAAATCGCAATTCCCTCAACATCCTCCGCACAGACAAAGCGGCTTGAGCGGGAATAGAGGGGATAGCAGAGACCCTGCTGAAGAATATAGTTTTCAGCGGTGAAGCAGCCGCCGAGAAGCTCCTGCTCGCCGTCAATTTCAAGAATTCTTGCAACAATTGCGTTATATTCTTCGCTCTTGTGTCTGAACGGGTTGCCGTCTTTGAGCGAGGCAAGGAAATCGGATGCACTTTCATAGGGGGTTGTTATGCCTGTGAGTGCAATCTGATAGTTACCCGAAGAAACTGCCTTTTCGATTTCTTCGGAAGTTTTGTTTTCGATTGTAATTCCGAGCCCGATGCCGAGGGTTTTCTGCCATATCTGCAGCTGACGTCGTACGGAATTGTCGAGCCATTCGGGGCAAAGAACGGTTAAGCTGATTTTCTGAACTCCGAGCTCGGAAAGAGCCTTTTTCCAATGGTCAGCCGCTTTTGCGGTGTCAAACGGAACAAACGGTGTCTGCTCTCCGACAGCGTTGCGGTAGTAAAGACTGCCTGTTACGCAGCTTGGCGGAACAAATCCGTTCTGCGGGACAGCGTTGTCGCTTTCGGCGAAAAGGGTGCGGTCAATCGAGCTGCAAAGAGCAAGACGCAGATTTGTGTTTGAAAGCGAGCTGTCCGCACAGTTGAAAACAAAGCCGAAAACGGAGTTTGCGGTTTCCTTGACCGTAACCGAATTCTCGGGTGCGGGGCAGTCGGGCGGCAGAAGTGCCGCGCTGACCGTGCCGTTTGAAATTTTCTTTGCAACCGAGTTTTCGTCGGAGTCGAAGGTGAAATTCACGAGAGAGGGGATAACCTGTTGCTCGCCCGAATAGTAATTGTTTCGTCTGATTGTCAGAGCGGACTCCGAATCCCATGAGCTGACATAGAAAGGACCGTTGCAGAGAATGTGACGCTGCGTGAGTCCGTAACGTCCGTTCATGGAGTTGAAAAATTCTTCGTTGCAAGGCATGAACACGCCCTCTGTCAGCCTTTCAAGAAAATCGGCACAGGGCTCTGCAAGCTCAATGATAAGAGTATTGTCATCGGCAGCCGTAACGCCGAGCTGCTCAACGGGCAGAGCTCCCGAATAAATGTCGGTTGCGTTGCGGATAACAAAAAGCCTGTGGGCAAAAGCCGAGCCCGTTGCAGGATTTATTGCTCTTCGCATTGCAAAAACAAAATCGTTTGCAGTTACGATTTCAGAAGTATATTTTTCGTAAAATTCATTGCCGAATTCACTTTTGAGCGAAATGGGGCAGTACCATTCGGTTGCGGGCTTGAGGTTGAAGGTATAGGTTAATCCGTCCTCCGAAATACTCCAGCCCTGTGCAATTCCCGGAATGATTTGTCCCTCTGCGGAAATACGCACAAGTCCCTCAAAGGTGTTGTTTATAACAATCTGTGCCTCTGCCTCGTCGGCATATTGGGGGTCAAGTGTTGAGGGAGAAGAGTCCAAAGCGTAGGATATGGATTTGTTTGCACCTCTGTCGGAGCAGGCGGCAAGGGAGAAAATCAGAGCCGCCGTTAATATCAAAGAGAAAAAACGCCTCATTTGTTTTCCTCCATCCATTTTGCAAGCTGGTCCGCAAGGGGGTTGCTTGCCGTTTTTTGTCTGGATTGCTGCTGCATATATTTGGCAACGTCACGCTTGCCTGCACCCGCACTTTCCTTGCGTTTTTCAAAATCGGAAAGCTTTTCACGGTAACCGCAGACACAGAAGAATGCTTTTTTGTCGCCTTCGCCGCGCATTTCAAGCTTTTTGTGGCATTCGGGGCAGCGTGCGTTGGTGATAACGGAAACGCTTTTGCGGTAGCCGCATTCTCTGTCCTGACAAACAAGCATTTTACCCTTTTTGCCGTTGACCTCGAGCAGATATTTGCCGCATTCGGGGCAGGGCTCACGGGTCATGTTGTCGTGCTTATATTTTGAATCGCTTGATTTGACGGAATTTACGAGCGAGCTTGCGTAGCCCCTCATTTCCTCAATGAATTTGCGGCTGTCGGCGTTGCCCTTTGCAATGAGCGAAAGCCGCTGCTCCCAGCGAGCCGTCAGCTCGGCGGATTTGAGGTCGGGGGGAACAATTTCGATAAGCTGCTTGCCCTTTGATGTGGGAAAAATCTCCTTACCCCTGCGTTCAACGCAGAATGAATCAAAGAGCTTTTCGATTATATCGGCTCTTGTTGCGGGAGTGCCCAGACCGCCTGCGGTTTTGAGGGCATCCTTCAGCGAGCCGTCATCAACCTGTCCCGTGGGGTTTTCCATTGCGGAAAGCAGGGTTGCTTCCGTATATCTTGCGGGCGGAGAGGTTTTGCCTGCACAGAGGCGTACACCCTTTGTGAAAACGGGTGCACCCTGTGAAAGGGCGGGCAGCTGCTGCGAGCGGATATCGTCATTATCGTCCTCATCGTCGGCAAGGGAAAAATCGTAAAGAGCTTTCCAGCCTGCGGATTTGACGGACTGACCCTTGGTATAAAATTTGTGCTTGCCGATTGTTACGGTTACCTGCACCTCGTCATATTCAAACGGTGCACTCAAAACCGCAAGGAAACGGCGTACAACCAAATCATAGATGTGACGCTCCTCACGGGTGAGCTTGTTGAGGTCAACATATTGCTCGGTGGGAATAATTGCGTGGTGGTCGGTGACCTTTGCATCGTTTACGATATATTTTGTGGGAATCGGCTTTGCACGCAGGACTGCATTTGCCGCATCCTTATAAGGTCCGATTGCGATTGCACGCAGACGCTCGGGCAGGGTTGCCGCAACGTCTTTTGTGATATATCTCGAGTCCGTTCTCGGATAGGTTAAAAGCTTGTGTGTTTCGTAAAGGCTTTGCATGAGCGAAAGGGTCTGCTTTGCGGAGTAGCCGTATTTTTTGTTGGCATCACGCTGGAGCTCCGTCAAATCGTAGGCGGCGGGAGGAGCTTTGAATTTATAGGTCTTTTTAACCTCGGAAAGCGTTCCTCTTTTTCCTTTCACATCGTCCGCAACTGCCTGTGCGGCGGCTGCATCAAAGAAACGAGCTTGATTTCTTGAATCTTTATATATCGCAGAGAAGTTTTCAAAATCCGCCTTGACGGTGAAATAATCCTTCGCTCTGAATTTCAGAATTTCTTCCTCACGTTTGACAATCATTGCAAGCGTGGGGGTCTGTACTCTGCCTGCGGAAAGCTGTGCGTTATGCTTGCAGGTAAGGGCACGGCTGACGTTAAGACCGATGAGCCAGTCCGCCTCTGCACGGCACTGTGCACTGCGGTAGAGATTATCGTACTGTGCGGCGGGCTTGAGTGCGGCAAAGCCCTCTTTGATTGCCTTGTCGGTCTGCGACGAAATCCACAGGCGGAGCATGGGCTTTTTGCAGTTTGCCTTCTGGATTATCCAACGGGCTACAAGCTCACCCTCACGGCCTGCATCGGTTGCGATAACAACCTTGTCAACCTCGCTGCTGTTAAGAAGGGAGCTTACAGCCTTGAACTGCTTTGAGGTCTGACCGATTACAACCAGCTTCATATATTTTGGCAGCATGGGCAAATCTTCCATACGCCAGGTTTTGTATTTGTTGTCATAGGCTTCGGGGTCGGCGAGGGTTACAAGGTGACCCAGAGCCCATGTTATGATATATCTGTCGCCGATAATGCATCCGTTGCCGTTCTTTTTGCAGCCGAGAACATGGGCTATATCCCTTGCAACGGAAGGCTTTTCGGTTAAAACAAGAGTTTTTGCCAATTGAATTCGCTCCGTTTCCTAATACATTTATCCAATATATTATAATATCAAAAAATAATATATATAAAATTCTTATATAGAATAATGATAAATTTATTATGGTTCTAACATCATTTGAAAAATTCCCTTAACAGGAGAAACGGTTAAACAAACGGGTTATTGTTTTCTGCGGAAAAATCAAGTATCATAAAGCTGTAAACAGCGCTGTTAAAAAATGAAAAGGGTGGTATTATCCATGACAGTATATTTCGGAGAAAACTTAAAAAAGCTTCGCAGAGAAAAAGAGCTTACGCAGGAAAAGCTTGCGGAGATACTCGGAGTGTCATTTCAGGCGGTCAGCAAGTGGGAGAGAGGCGAAACATATCCCGACATAACTATGCTGCCCGAAATAGCGGCTTTTTTCGGAGTTACAACCGACGAGCTTCTCGGACTCAATACAGCGGCAAGAAAAGAAAAAACCGATTGGTACAAAAGAGAATATTCACGCCTTTGGAGCGAGCGAAAGCAGGAAGATGTTAAGGAGCTTATGCTTGAAGCAACAAAGGAATTTCCTTCTGACTATGATTTGCTTTCAAAATACTTCAACGCCTTGATTCAATGCAAACATGAAGATAAATACAAGCTTGAAATAAAGGGTGAAGTGAAGAAAATTTATGAAAAAATTCAGAGCTTCTGCACCGACGACAGAATCAGAATGTGGTCAAAGAAAATGATGTGCAAATATCTGCGAGATATGAGCCTTATCGACGGCAGCGGCGTTGATATCTGCGAGGCGGAGAAAATTCTTGACGAGATGCCCGTGATGCAGAATACAAGGGATTATGAGGCTATGTTTTTGTATGTTGACGACAAAGAAAAGAGAAACATGGCGGTTTCAAACGGTGTTTCCGAGCTTCTGCGACTTCTTGCGGAGGTTATGCAGAGAAAATCCGATAATCCTGCGGAGTATGATGAAAATTTGCTTGAGGCGTTTGTTGAATTCATAGAAAAAATTCTTCCCGACGGTGACTACGGCAAAAATTTTGTTCATGTTATCTGGGATTACGGATATCTCGGAGTCAAAAAGCACATGAAGGGCAATGATGAGCAGGCAATAAAATGCTTTGAAAGGTGTGTTGAGCTTGCAAAAAGATTTGATGAACTTCCGAAGGTTTCCGTGCACACATCATTTTTGCTTGAAGGAGCAGAGTTTGACAAAACCAAGACATCTCTCGGAATAAACAGGATGACGGACAGAATGAAATTTCTTTTTCTCAACAGATATCCGCTTTCGGATGAATTCAAAGAAAGAGAAGACTTCAAAAAGCTTCTCGCAAAGCTTGAGGGATAAAAAACAGGCAGCTTCACCTGCACGGTGTTGCTGCCGATTTTTTTAAAATTCTGATTTTTGAAACCGTTATTTTACAGAAGGTACTGTCAAAGCACCGATAATGCGTTAAGTTCGGAGTTTTGCGGCTTTCGTTATATTATATTCGCCCATAAACTGTCCGAAGGACAATATAACTTGGCGAAAGCCAAATATAACTGCGAAGCAATATCACTCGCCGTCAGGCGAATATAACCTGGGCAGACTCCGTAAGGAAGTGTGCCCCAAAACAGCTCCTGAATTTTATTCTTCAATTGCCTCGATAAGCTTATCCATTGCCATTTCAAGAAGCTCAAAGGGAATGTTGAGGGGAGGAAGAAGTCTTACCTTCGTTTTTGCACTGATAACAAGCACGCCCTTTTCCATTGCCGATGCGATAACCTCTTTTGCGGGCTTTTCGCACTCGATGCCGAGCATAAGACCCTTACCGCTTATGCTCTTGACCTTCTTGCATTCCGAAAGTCTGGAAATAATATATTCGCTTCTTTTTGTTACGCCGTCAAGCATTTCATCGTCAAGACGTGAAAGAATGCTGATTGCACCCGCACAGCAGATGGGGTTGCCGCCGAAGGTTGAGCCGTGAGAGCCGGGAGTGAGGATATCCTTTACTTTTTCGCCGAGCATTGTGCAGCCCAGAGGAAGTCCGCCCGCAAGACCCTTTGCGGTTGAAACGATGTCGGGAGTTATTCCGTAGTGCATATAGCTGTAAAGCTTGCCTGTTCTGCCGTTGCCCGTCTGTACCTCGTCGATGATGACAAGCATATTCTTCTCTTTTGCAATTTCGCAAACACCCTTGACGAATTCCTCTGTCAGAGGAAGAACGCCGCCTTCGCCCTGAACGGTTTCCATCATAATTGCGGCACAGTTATTGCTTTCTGCAAGCTCTTTTACGCTTTCAAGGTTATTTGCCTCTGCATAAACAAAGCCGGGGGTGAAAGGCCCGAAATCGGTGTGGAAATTATCCTGACCCGTTGCGGCAAGAGTTGTGATTGTTCTGCCGTGGAAGCTGTTTTTGAGTGTAATTATTGTTGAATTGCCCTCACCCTTATTTTTAAGTGCCCAGAGTCTTGCGGCCTTGATTGCACATTCGTTAGCCTCTGCACCCGAGTTCCCGAAGAAAACCTTTTTCATGCCCGTTCTTTCGCAGAGCATCTGTGCAAGGTCGGCACAGGGCTTTGTGTAATAGAGGTTTGAGGTGTGTCCGAGCATTGATGCCTGAACGGTAACAGCCTCAACCCATTCATCGTCTGCCATGCCGAATGTGTTAACGGCAATGCCGCTTGCAAGGTCGATATATTCCTTTTCATCCTCGCCGTAAATCAGCGAGCCGTTGCCTTCTGAAAGTTCAACGGGAAAACGGGCATAAGTGCCCGCAATATATTCTTTGTCTTTTTCAAAAATTGCCATAATCTTTACCCCTGAACAAACATTGTTCCAAGACCTTCGTCTGTAAGAATTTCTATGAGAAGTGAATGAGGCACTCTGCCGTCAAGCACGAAAACCTTGCTTACACCTCTGCGGATTGCTTCGCCGCAGCAGTCGATTTTGGGAATCATTCCGCCCGAAATAATGCCCTCGTTGACAAGCTGGGGAATATCGCTGACATAGATTTTGGGAATCAGCGTTGAAGGGTCATCCTTGTCACGGAGAATTCCCGCAATATCGGTCATTGAAATAAGGCATTCAGCCTTGAGTACGCCTGCGATTTTTGCAGCGGCTGTGTCTGCGTTGATGTTGTAAACGTTGCCGTCATTGTCACAGCCTGTTGTTGAAACAACGGGAACATAGCCCTTTTCAAGCAAATCAAGAATGGGCTCGGGATTAACGTCGGTTATTTCGCCGACAAAGCCGAGTCTTTCATCCTTTGTTTCCGCACAGATGAGATGACCGTCTGCACCGCAAAGACCGATTGCCTTGCAGCCGAGTCTGCCGAGAAGTGCAACAAGGCTCTTGTTAACCTTGCCTGCAAGCACCATCTGAACGATATCGGCGGTTTCCTTGTCGGTTACACGCAGACCGTCAACAAACTCGGATTTTTTGCCTACCTTGCCGAGCATATCGGTGATTTCGGGTCCGCCGCCGTGAACAAGAACAACCTTGATTCCGATAAGCGAAAGCAGAGCAATATCGCCCATAACCGCATTTTTGAGTTCTTCGTTTATCATAGCGTTGCCGCCGTATTTGATAACAACGATTTTGTTTGAATATTTCTGTATGTAGGGAAGTGCCTCAACGAGCACCTGACCTCTCATTGCATTTGTTATATCCATCTTTATCACCTTATGTTCTGTAATCTCCGTTAATCTTAACGTAATCATATGTCAGGTCGCAGCCCCATGCGGTTGCATCATAGCTGCCGCTGTTGAGCTCGATAAGAACCTGAATTTCTTTTTCGGTAAGAACTTCCTTTGCGGTTTCTTCCGAAAAATCAATGCCCGCACCGTTTTTGCAGACATCAACCTGTCCTGCTGCGGATTTGAATGACACATCAATTTTTGTTACGTCAACATCAGCACCGCTGTAGCCGATTGCACAGAGCACTCTGCCCCAGTTTGCGTCTGCGCCGAACATTGCAGCCTTGAAAAGTGATGAGCAGATAACCGATTTTGCAACGGTTACGGCTGTTTCTTTTTTGTCAGCACCCGTAACGATGCATTCAAGCAGCTTTGTTGCACCCTCACCGTCGCCGGCAATCATGCGGCAAAGATGGGTTGTAACTGCGTTGAGTGCCTTGCAGAATTCGTCAAAATCCGCACCCTCGGAGGTGATTTCCTCGTTGCCTGCAAGTCCGTTTGCCATAACGGAAACCATGTCGTTTGTTGAGGTGTCGCCGTCAACGCTTACCATATTGAATGAGGATTTGATATCCTCGCTTAATGCCTTCTGAAGCATTTCGCTTGAAATTGCACAGTCGGTTGTAACAAAAACAAGCATCGTTGCCATGTTGGGGTGAATCATGCCCGAGCCCTTGGCGATGCCGCCGATTCTGCACTCCTTGCCGCCGATTTCAAATGAATAAGAAACAATCTTTTCAACCGTATCGGTTGTCATAATTGCTTCAGCCGCATCGGCTGTTTCTGCCTTAAGACCTGCCGCAAGAGCGGGAATGCCGTTTGCGATGGGAGTTATGTCAAGAGTCTGACCGATAACGCCCGTTGAAGCAACGATAACATCCTTTTCGCTGATTTCAAGCTCCTTCGAGATAAGAGCACACATTTCCTCTGCAATTTCAATGCCGTTTGCGTTGCAGGTGTTGGCGTTGCCGCTGTTGCAGATAACCGCCTGTGCGTATCCGTCGGCAACGTTGTTTTTTGTTACCGTTATGGGTGCACCTTTAACAAGATTTGTTGTGTAAACGCAGGCTGCGGCCGCCTTTTTTTCGCTGAAAATCAAAGCAAGGTCTTTTTTTGTTCTGTTTTTTCTGATTCCGCAATGAACTCCGCTTGCGGTAAAACCTTTTGCGGCACAAACGCCGCCCGAAATCTGTTTCATTTTGTGTTTCCTTTCAAAATCAAAGGTTAAGACCCGTTTTGGGGTCAATACCCATAAGAATATTCATGCATTCGATTGCCGCACCCGATGCTCCCTTGCCGAGATTATCGTAGCGAGCCATGAGAAGAATTCTGTCCTCGTTGCCGTTAACAAGAATTTCCATTCCGTCGTTGCCGCTCATTTTTTCGGCACAGAACATTGCATCCGCACCCAAATCCTCGGTATATTTGACGAAATCGGAGGTGTATGTATTTTTATAAACTGCGACGATATCCTCAACGCCCTTGCCCTCACAAAGATTCTCTTTGAAAAGAGGAATTGTTACAGCCATGCCGCTGTAATAATCGGCAACAATGGGGCTGAATGCGGGGAATTTTTCAATGCCCGTAATCGCCTTCATCTCTTTGAGATGCTTGTGCTCCTGTGTCAGACCGTACTGACGGGGAGAGTTGAGAAATGCCTCACGGTTAAGGCTTTCATACTGTGCAATCATTTTCTTTCCGCCGCCGCTGTAGCCTGTTACCGAAGTGCAGGCAAGAAGTGCATTTTCGGGAAGAATTCCGTTTGCAATAAGGGGATAAATGAGAGCGATGAAGCCGCTGGCATGGCAGCCGGGAACGGCAACACGCTTTGAATTTTTTATCTTTTCGAGATGTGCGGCTGAAAGCTCGGGGAAGCCGTATGCCCAATCGGGAAGTGTACGGTGAGCTGTTGAGGCGTCGATAACCTTGACCTCGGGGTTGTCAATCAGAGAAACAGCCTCGATTGCCGCAGCATCGGGAAGGCAGAGGAATGCGATGTCGCAGGAATTGAGTGCCGCCTTTCTTGCGGCGGTATCCTTGCGAAGCTCCTCGGGAAGGGTCATTATTTCAACGTCATCACGGTTTGAAAGACGCTCAAAAATACGCAGACCCGTTGTTCCTTCTTTTCCGTCTATAAAAATTTTTGTTTTTTCCATAAATATGTACCTCATTGATTCGGGCGGATGTTATCCGCACCTAACCGTAAATTCAGATATGATATGCGAATAATTATACAATTATTAATGTATAAAGTCAAGAAATTTTTGTATATTTTTAATTTATTAGTGAATATTATGCAATAATTTATCCGCATATGATTTGCTTTGTGCAAAATGTATGTAAATTATTAAATACACGGCGGAGCATTAATCCCTCCACCGCAAGCGGTCCTCCTCCCTTAAAAGGGAGGCACCGCCCTAATCTCAAAACATTCATTTAACAGGACTTTTCTTTTTTATGACAATCTCATTTTCAAGCTTTTCGCCGTCAAAGCAGCTTTTGAGATTTCCGAGGGTTATTTCCGCAATCCGTTCAAGTGCTTCGTGGGTGAGGAATGCCTGATGTGAGGTCACAAGCACGTTTGGCATCATGATAAGACGTGAAAGAATATCGTCCTGCAGAATGCTTTCCGACAAATCCTCATAGAAAAATTCGCTTTCTTCCTCATAAACGTCAAGACCCGCACCGCCGATTTTTCCGCTTCTTATGCCCTCAATGAGAGCTTCTGTGTCAATCAGCGCACCTCTTGAGGTGTTGAGAATGATAACCTTATCCTTCATCATTTTGATTGAATAGTTATTGATTAAGTGGTAGGTTTCGCTTGTGAGGGGGCAATGGAGCGAAATAACATCGGAGCGTGCAAAAAGCTCTTCAAGGGGAACATATTCAAGATATCCCTGTGAGGGCTTGGGGTCATAGGCGATAACATTCATGCCCATGCCTCTGCACATCTCAACAAAGGTCATGCCGATTTTACCCGTGCCCACAACTCCGACGGTTTTGCCGTAAAGGTCAAAGCCGACAAAGCCGTTGAGGCTGAAATTATAGTCCCTTGTGCGGATATATGCCTTGTGGGTTTTGCGGACAAGGGTCAGCAAAAGTGCCATTGCGTGCTCGGAAATTGCGTGGGGAGAGTATTCGGGCACACGGACAACGGGAATGTTATCCTTTGCGGCGTTAAGGTCAACGTTATTGTAGCCTGCACAGCGAAGGGCAATTATTTCAATTCCGTTTTCCTTGAGAACGGATATTGTTTCCTTGCTGATGTCATCATTAACAAAAGCAACAACACCCCTTGAACCCTTTGCCATAACCGCAGTTCTGGGGCTGAGCTTTGACTCAAAATATTCAATTTCAATGCCGTACTTTGATTTGAGCTCATCAAAGTAAATTTTGTCATAGGGCTTTGTATCAAAAAATGCAACTTTATTCATAGTTCTGTCCGTCCTTGTTTCATAAAATCATCCCTTCGGAAATATTGTTACCCGAAAGGATGCTTTTATAATTTAATTATTTAAGTTCGTGAATGAACAGTCCGCTTAAAAGCTTGGGCTCAAACCATGTTGATTTGGGAGGCATGATCTGACCCGCATCCGCAATGTCCATAAGCTCCGTAAGGGTTGTGGGATACATCGAAAATGCAAGGCACATATCCTCGCTGACTCTGCGTTCAAGCTCGCCAAGACCTCTGATTCCGCCAACAAAATCGATTCTCTTGTCTGTTCTGGGGTCATCGATGCCGAGAACGGGAGAAATAAGATTTTTCTGAAGAATTGAAACGTCAAGTGCTTCAACGGGGTCAGCTGAATTGAAGGTGCCGTCCTTTGCGGTCAGCTTATACCACTTGCCGCCCAGAAGCATTCCGAAGGTGTGGGCAAATTCGGGCTTATATGCCTTTTCGCCGACAGGTTCAACGGTGAATTTTTCGCTGATTTTCGCAATGAATTCTTCCTCGGAGTTGCCGTTAAGATCCTTGATAACACGGTTGTAGTCCATGATTTCAAGCTCCTCGCAGTCGAAAAGCACAGCAAGGAAAAAGTTGAATTCTTCGCTGCCGTCAAAGTCGGGATACTGCTCTCTGCGTTTAAGTCCGACCTTAACAGCCGAAGCGGCTCTGTGGTGTCCGTCAGCGATATAGAGATAGTCAACGCCCGCAAAAAGCTTTGTCAGCCTTGCGATTGTTTCATTGCAGTCGATTACCCAAACGGTGTTTGCAATTCCGTCATCGGTAACAAAATCGTAAACGGGAGCATGGCTTTCTTTCCATTCGCCGACTATCGATGCAATTTCGGCCTGCGGACGGTAGGTTAAGAAAATCGGTCCTGTGTTGGCATTGCAGTAATCAACGTGATTGATTCTGTCAGCCTCTTTGTCGGCTCTTGTAAGCTCATGCTTTTTGATGATGTTGTTGATATAGTCATCAATCGAAACGCAGCCGACAAGTCCTGTCTGGGCTCTGCCGTTCATAATCTGGCGGTAAATATATATTTTCGATTCTTCGTCCTGCTTGCAGATTCCGTCTGCGGAAAGCTTTTTGAGGTTTTCGCTTGCTTTAAGATATACCTGCTCGGAATAAAGGTCCGTGCCTTCGGGAAGGTCGATTTCCGCCTTGTCAACATGAAGAAATGAATAAGGATTGCCCTTGACCATCTCCGCTGCTTCGGAGCTGTTCATAACGTCATAGGGGAGTGCTGCAACCTTTGATGCGAATTCTGGAACGGGACGTATGGCTTTAAAAGGTCTGAATACTGCCATGAAAAGAACCTCTTTCTTTTAAAATATTACATATATATTACATCACAGTTAAATGTTTGTCAATTTACAAGTTTTATATTGATTTTTAATTTTTGCGACTGTATAATAGCATTATAAACAAAAGAGGAGGAAAAGATATGTATTGTTCAAAATGCGGAAAACAGCTTCCCGACGGCGTAACAACCTGCCCCGACTGCGACCCCGTTGTTGTTGAGCAGGTCTATCCCAAAAAAGAAGAAAAGAAACCGTTCTTTAAAGCTCCCGGAAAACTTTCGCAAAGCTATGCGGTTCTTGCAACGGCTTTCATGGTGTTCCCCGCAAGCATCTGCGTTGCAATCGACCTTGCGTTTGACAGATATGATTACTGGTTCGGCTATGTTGTCGGCGCATTGCTTGTTTCATGGGTCTGCACCGTGCTTCCCGCTCTTAAGATAACTCCCCCTGTGGTAACAGCACTCATCTGCTTTGGCTCAATCATCGGATATGCTTACTACATATTGAGCAAAACCGATTGGTTTGACTGGCTTCCACAGTTCATTCTGCCGCTGTTTGTTCTCGGTGCTGCTTTCATTGCCATGGATTTCGCACTCATCGGCGGACACAAAATCAAGGGGCTTCACATTTTCTCAATGCTTTCGCTTCAGAGTGCCGCCTTCCTTGTTTGCTGGGAGGTTGCATGGGATAACTTCCGCAGAGGCGAAATTGACCTTCAATGGTCGTTGATTCTTGCCTGCGGCTTCATTTCGGTTGTTGCGGTTATCGAAGCATTCAACTATGTTTTAAAAATCAACAAGAAATAAAACGGGAATGCCTCACTAAGCGAAAAACAAAAGAAACAATATAAACAGAATTGGCTTGAACGGGTAACAAACCTGTCCAAGCCAATTTTAATTTTGCTGTGAAATTAAGAATGTTTTTTATGTTCCTTTTTAGCCGTTTTTCCGAACTCGACATATCGCATATGCCTGTCGTTCGGAGAAAACGGCTTTTTCATCTTATTGAGACATCCCCGTCCGGATTGTACGTGCGTGGGCTTTGCCCACCCTTAACTTTTTATTTTTTACTTGTTAATCAATATCCGAGAAAAATTCCTCTGTTTTTGTTACGCTGTATCTGCCGTTGCTGACATCAATGAGCTTTGCATTAAAGCCGTCAACAATTTCAACAGGCATTCTGAAAACAAGGGTTACGTTATCCTCGAAAATCGTATCTTCAATCACTCCGCCGTTTTCGGGCACGAGCGACGAAAGCTTGCCGTAGAAATAATAATCGCAGGTAACTTTGAGCCTTGCACACATGGCACGGGTAACGATTCCGCCTGCCGCAACGGCGATTGATGCGGAATGGGAATATGCTCTCACAAGTCCGCCCGCACCGAGCATGATTCCGCCGAAATATCGGGTAACAACCACCGCACAGTCGGTTACGCCCGATTTTTCAAGCACATCGAGCACGGGAATTCCCGCCGTGCCCTGGGGCTCGCCGTCGTCGGAATAACGCTTGACACCCGTGTCACGGATAATATACGCATAAACGTTGTGGGTTGCATCCCAATGCTTTTTGCTGACACTGGCGATGAAATCAAGAGCTTCCTCTTGAGTTTTGACGGGCATAATATGCCCGATGAAGCGGGATTTTTTGACAATATATTCGTCGCTTGAAGCGGTTCTTATTGTTTTGTAGCTGTTTGATGCCATAACTACTCTCCAGATTGAATTTAGCACATAAAGCAAAAGCGACGCATTTTCGTGCGTCGCTTATTTTGCTGATTATTTGCCGAGATTGAAACGCTTGTTGAAGCGGTCAACACGTCCGCCGGTATCTACGAGCTTCTGCTTACCGGTAAAGAACGGATGGCACTTTGAGCAGATATCAACACGAAGATTTTCTTTTGTTGAACCGGTTTTGATAACCTCACCGCATGCGCAGCGGATCTCTGTCTGTTCGTACTTGGGATGGAGTCCTTCCTTCATCTGATGTCACCTCTTTCGGTATATCCATAAACATAACGCACAAATTTTATCACATGAAAAGCAAAAATGCAATACTTTTTTGAAATTTTTTTATTTTTAGTCAATTTCAATACTTTCGGCAAGTCTGAAAGAGTAAATTACGGTCTGTTTAACAGGCAAATCCAGCACCTCACCCAGACAGCGGCGGTAAACCGAAAGCTGCTCTTTATATTTTTCGGCAAGCTCCGCACCGTTTTGAGCCCTGTCGGTCTTGAAATCAACAATCACAAGCTCGCCGTTTTCAACAAAGGCACAGTCTGCAACTCCCTCGATGATTATAACCTCATTGCCCGCCTGCTCTTTGGAGATTGTCGGCTCCATTTCATAAAGCGGCACGGCACAGGTGAAGGCATATTCCTTATAGACCTTTTCGGCGGAAAGAATACGCTTTGCAAGACTGCTTTCAAAGAAATTTGAAATTGATTTAACGTCAACAACCTTTCCCTCCGCTTCGGTCAGCATTCCGTCGGCAACAAGCCTTTCAAGCTCTGCCGAAGCGTCGGCTTTTGCGGCGTTGTAATCCGCAAACTGCATGAATCTGTGGGTTGCTGTGCCCCGCTGTGCGGGAGTGAGCTTATCCTTGCCCGTAAACGAGGGTCTGCGTGTTGCAAAATATTCGCCGCCGATTTCCTCGGCATCAAGCTTTGAGGCAATCCTCTTTGCAATAACGCCTTCAAGGGCTGCATAGGGATAAACATAGCTCAGACGCTTTTCAATTTCGCAAAGAATTTCTTCATCGGGCTGTGCGGTTTCAAATTCCTCCGATGTTTCATTTTCATCGAAATCGCCCTGAATTATCTGCGTTTTCAGCGGCGTTTTGCAGGGAATGCAGATTGACGAATCAATTCCCGCCGCATTACGCAGAGCATGGGCATCGGGATGTCTTATGAGAGCGGAAAGAATACATTCACCGTAATTCTTGAAGCTTATAACCTTGAAGGGGTCAATAAGCATCTCCGTTCTGATGTTTGATGCAATTTTCGCAAGGCTCTTGCCCCAATCCTCTGCCGCCGAAAGAATAATCAGCTTTTCCTTGGGGCGGGTGAGTGCAACATAAAGCACACGCAGCTCCTCGGAGCGTTCAGCCTTTTTAATTTCAAGGCTTGCGGCAATTCTCGGAAGGGTGTTGAATTTTGCTCTGCCCGTGTTGTTTCTTATGCCGATTCCGCTTTCGTTTGCAATAAGCAAATCCTCTCGCAGTGACAAATCGCTGTATTTCTTTTCGCATGAGCCGATAAAGCAAACGGGGAATTCAAGACCCTTGCTCTTATGAATTGTCATTATCTTAACGGAATCCGCAGCCTCGGAATCGGAGCTTCCGCCGCCGATATCGTTTCCGCTTTTTATTATATTATCAATGTATCTTATAAATCCCGAAACGCCTTTCTGACCCGTGCCTTCATATTTGTTGGCAAGGTCGATGAAGCTGTTGAGATTTGCCCTGCGTTTGGAGCTGTCACGCATTGAGCCGACTATTGCACCGTAGCCCGTATCCTCAATAAGACGGCGGATAAGCTCACCCGCACGCACGGTTGCCGCAACGCTTCTCATATCGGCTGTTCTTTCAAGGAAAGCCGCCGCTTTTTCATTGCCGTTATCCGCTTCGGAAACAAGGCAATGATAAATTGAGCCCTGTCGGTTTCGGGCACGCATAAAGGCAAGGTCATCGGGCGTGAAGCCGAAAACGGGGGAGATGAGCACGGTTGTGAGCGGAATATCGTCAATGGGATTGTCGATGATTTTCAGCAGAGAAATCATAAACATGATTTCGGGTGACGAAAGAAAGCTTTCACCCGCCTCGCAGCTGACGGGAATTCCCCTTGATGTAAGCTCATCAACGAATTCTCTTGAACTGTTTTTAACGCTCCTCAAAAGCACGCAAAAATCCTTATATTTAGCGGGTCTTTGGTTTTCGCCGTCGGTAAAGGTCATGCCCTCTGCCATGGCTTTTTCAATATAATCCGCAACATATTTTGCCTGTGCCTTAAGGAAATTATCCTTTTCCGTTTCGATAAGACAAACCTCGGTATCCGCACCGATTTTTTCGGGATAAGCCGCTGCTGCTTCAAGAAACTCGTTTTTATCGTAGTCAAGCCCGCCCGCATCACGGCTCATGAGTGAGCTGAAAATAAAGTTTACGATTTCCGTAACGCCCGAGCGGCTGCGGAAGTTTTTGCCAAGGGTGACTTTGGCGGGATAATTTTCGTTTTCGTATTCCTGCATTCCGTCACGGCGGGCAAGAAAAATCTCGGGCATCGCCTGTCGGAAGCGGTAGATGCTTTGCTTGACGTCACCAACCATGAAAAGGTTGTTTTCGTTTCTTGAAAGTGCGCTGAAAATCATATCCTGTGCCTTGTTTACATCCTGATATTCGTCAACAAGGATTTCTGCATAATTTTCGGAAAGCGAAATTGCAAGCGGAGATTTCACATAGCCGTTTTCCGTGGGCTCAACAAGCAATTTCAGAGCAAGGTGGAGCGTATCCGAAAAATCCGCACCGTTTTCCTCGAGCTTGAGTCTTGTGAATTCTTCGCCGAATTTCATAACCGCATCAATAAGCTCCGCAATAACGGGTGCAAGCTCTGAAACATCGTTTTTGTGAGTTTCGGAATTCACGCAGAAAAGAGTTTTCAGCTTTTTGATTTCATCCTTGTAGCTGTCACGCACGGTTTTGCACATATCCTTGACCGCACTTTCGTAGCCCTTGGGTGCGGTTGCCATTCTTGAAAAAACAACATCGCCGCAGGCTTCGATTGCCTCATCCCAGCTGCATTCCGAAAGGGTATCAAGCAATTCATCAAAAATAATTTTATCGTTTTCAAATGTGGGTCTGTATTTTGCCTCCAATTCGGGCTCGGTTGCAAGAATTCTGATGCAGTATTCCGCATCGGAAATGCACGAGCACACAAGCTGAATTGCGTGGTTTATAATAATTCTTCCCCATGAGCTTTCCTCGGCGGGCGAGGGTGAATTGAACTCCGCAGCAAGGGATTTGAGCCAGATTTCGGGGAAGGGGTAAGCCTGTGAAAGAGAATAGAGCTTTAAAATTGCATCAATCAGCTTTTGGTCATCCTTCGTGTCGCTTATGAGGTCGCAGAGCTTCAGAAAATTCTCCGTGGGATTTTTATAAAGCTCCTCTACAACCGTTTCAACCGCTTTTGAGCGTAAAATAGAGAGCTTTCCCTCGTCAAGCAAATCAAAATCGGGTGCGATTCCCAAAGCGTGAAAATTTTCACGCACAAGACCGATGCAGAATGAGTCGATTGTGCAGATGCTTGCACAGGGCAACATCATCTGCTGTCTGCGAAGTCTTTTATCCGACGGGTTTTGGGCAATCTTTTTGCCGATTGCCGCTGAAATTTTATCCTTCATCTGTGCCGCAGCGGCATTGGTAAAGGTTACGATGAGCAGGTTTTCAACGCCGCAGGGATTTTCGGTGTCACAGATTCGCTGAATAACTCTCTCAACAAGCACAGCCGTTTTGCCCGAGCCCGCCGCCGCACTTACAAGCAGCGTGCCTTTTCGGGCGTCAATTGCTTTCTGCTGGTCCGTTGTCCACTTCAAGCTCATCATCTCCTTTCTCCAGATTCGCAAGCACGGTTTTCAAATCATCGTCAATAAGCTCCTTAACGGGAATATCGCTTTCATAGGAGCAGACAGATTTATATTCGCAGTATTCGCAGGTTTTCTTATAGCTTTTGCCGTAGGCAGGCAGGGCATCGATTCTGCCCGACTGAAGCGACTCCGCCATATCGGCAAGAATTTTATCCGCCTTTTCCTTAAGCTTTTCAAGCTGTTTAAGTCCGAGAAGCGAGCCCTTGAGCTCGCCTTTTTTGATTTTTGCGGGAACATACATTCCGCTTTCGCTCTTATCCATTGCAATAACAACGGCGGGGTCATCGATAACGATGCCGTTCATTCCGCAGGTTTTCTGCCTTTCGGTTTCAATGGCATCCTCGCTCATGCTTCTGTCAGCAGAAACAATCGGCGACTTTGCGGGATAATAGAGCACGCCTGCGGGAGTGAAATCGCCGTATTTATCGCCGCCGTTCTGCCAGAGTGTAAACAGATAAATAAACATCTGCATATTGAGTCCCTGAACAACGTCGCTTAACATAAAATCCTTGCCCGAGGACTTATAATCAACAACTCTGATATATTTTCTGCCGTTGATTTCGGCTCCGTCAACCCTGTCTATCGCACCCGAAATACTGATTTTTCCGTTTTGTGTTTTGATTTCATAGGGCTGAATTTCGCCGTCTTTTCCGATTGCAAGCTCAAAATCAAGCGGAACAAATTCGCTTTGCCGCAGCTCTTTTATAAGTCTTTCGGCAACGTCGCAGATTGAATAAATGAGTTTATTAAAAAGATAAACAAATCTTTCGTTGCGGTTTTCGCCGTCAAGGCGGGTCATGAGATATTCGTCAAGAAGCTTTTTGAAATATTCAATCAAATCCTCACGGCTCATTACTGAAAGAGTGTCACGGTCAAATTCGGTAAGCAGCTTTTCGAGGGCATAATGAATAACGTTACCTCTCTGCATGGGGTCAAGCTCTGCAACCTTTCGGGGCATGGCTTTGATTCCGTAGCGGAGGAAATATGCAAAGGGACATTTGTGATAGCTCTCAACCCTTGAAGCGGACATGAACATATTCCTGCCGAAAAGGGCGGTTGCGGCATCGGGGTCGTTAATTTTGAAATCCCTGCCGCCCGACGCACGTTCAAGAGCCTCAATTCTGCCCTTGTATTCCCCGTCACCCTTGAAATATTCGTTCAGTGAGGCATGGAGCACATTGCCCTCACGCTTGTTTTTTGCAAGCTGCTCAAAGGCAAGCTCCTTGCCCTCAACAAAATAAAGTCCGCTCTGCTCCGAGGCATCAACCTCCTTGCACTTCGGGAAAAGAGCTTTGATTTTTGTGTAAAGCTCCGAGGGTGCAAGCTGCTCGCTCTTTGCTCCTCTTTCTGGGCAGCATACAAAAAGCTTTTCCGATGCGCAGCAGAATGCGTTATAACAGACCAGCTTTTCCTCTGCAAGGCTGTATTCGCCGAAATCCGAAAACTCAAGCCCCATTTCGCTCATTTTGCGGCGATCTTTATCGGTAAGAGCCGAGCCCGTGAAGGGCATTTTGGGGAAAACTCCGTTGTTTGCTCCCGCAATGAAAACCGCCTTGGGTGCAACGGTGCGGATTCTGTCCGCAGAGCCGATTGTTATTTCGTCAAGCCCCTGCGGCAGACTTCCCAGGGTCTGCACTCCGAGCATAAGGCTGAACATTTCCGCAACGGATTTTGCGGTAACGCTTCTGCCCCTCATAAGAGTTTCAAGGCTTTCGAGCATATCGATTACAACATTCCACATTCTGTCAAGCTCCAACGCAAGAGCTGTTTCGCCTTTTTCGGCAAGCCTGCGGGCAAAAATGCGGATGTTTTCGGCTGTATTTGTTTTTTCGATAAATTTAAATATATCCTCTGCGGCTTTTTCACCGCTTGTATCTTTAAGATTTTCTCTCAATTCACAGAGAGGTGCAACAATCCTGCGGCGGATTGAGTTAAGATATTCAAGCTCCTCTTTTTCCTCATCTCCCGCCTCTTCGCCGAAGCCTGCGGGATTTCTTGTCCATTCATGCACCCAGTCCGAGCCGCTGATTTTCCACATATAGCAGTAGTTTTCAACGTCGGAAATCTCTTTTGTGTCAAAGCCCGAAAGTCCCGTTTTGAGATATCGCATAAGAGTTTCGGTTGAAAATCCCTTTGCGGCAATGCTTATTGCACTTTCAACAAGAGCAACGACGGGAGAAGCGTCAACGGGCTGGCGGCTGTCCTCAAAAACGGTTATTCCGCATTTTTTGAGTGCACTGCGAAGCGGTGTTTCATATGCCGAGCTGTCACGGGCAATGACCGCAATATCCCTGCATCTGTAGCCGTTTTCACGAATCAGCTTTTTTGCCGTGCAGGCAATGAATTCACACTCGGCATAGATATCCGCTGCCTTGCAGAGAGTTATGTTTTCGCATTCATCCTCATAGACATTGGGGGAGTGAGAGAAAAGCTCTCTTTCAAGTGCAGCAAGCTCGGGTGAGCCGAATCTTTTGAACTGCGGAGGGAAATTATTGAATTTGCTTCTCATTGAAAGATATTGCGGCTTTGCAACGGGAACATTGCTGCGTTTTGCGATGTCAATAAGCCTGCGAGCCGTTCTTTTTGTGTGAGCAAACAAATCCGTTTCATCGTCGGAATTTTCAAGGTTATCGGTGCAGAGGGTAACATAAACCGCCTTTGCTTTTTGAAGCATCTGACCGATGATTTTGTATTCCTGTGCGGTAAAACCTCTGAAGGCATCAATGAAAACGAGTCTGTCTTTAAAATAATCCGTTTCGGGCATAACATCCGAAAGCTCCGTCAGCAGGTCATCGGGGTTGAAGTAGCTGCCCTCAACCATGGCATCATAGGCATCAAGCACGGTTATTATATCGTTGAGCTTCATTTTGAGAAGGCTTTCTTCGCTTTGAGCAAGTGCAAGACGCACGGCATCGGTTGAAAGGGAATTCTGCTTGAATTCCGATGAAAGGGCAACAAATTCCGAAATAACCGAGGGTCTGCCCGTGTGCTTGCCGTAAAGCTTCAGCTTATCCTTAACGCTTTCGAGTGCCATTGACATAAGCACCGTCTTTGCAGCATCGTCAATGCGTCTGCGTTCGTGAAACGCAGGCTTGCCCACAAGCTTTTCGCCAAGGCTTGTGAAGCTTAAAACGTCTATATTCCCCATTGCCTTTGCCCCTGCTTTTTCAAGCATGATTTTTTCGCTCATAAACGAAAACTGTTCGGGCACAATGAGGGTCAGCTTTTTATATTCGCTTTGAGAAAACTGCTGAATAAGGTTCATTATATGGGTTGTTTTTCCGCCGCCTGCGGTTGCAAGAATCAGATAAAGCATGGTTAATCTCCGATATTATTAATATATTCAGCATTATACCATATAAAAAAGACTTTGTCAGCAAAATTATTTTCCGTGATGTACCGTTTTTCGGCGATTCGGAGCGTTTTTTGCATGAAATCAGCCGTTTTTTCGAAATTCGGAGCATTTTTCGTTTTCGCATCCGTCAGCAGAGGCTTTGTGTCGGGGTTTGGGTTGTTGACATATAATCTGTAATATGTTATGATAAATGCACTATTATATTTTTCAATTTGAAAGGAGCAAATCCAAAATGGATGACCCCGGACCTATGCTTCAGCTTGCTCTCAACGCATCTGACGCATCCGTCGACCCTCTCTCTATCGTATTCAAAATTGTGCTTTTGTTTGTTCTGATTCTCGTTAACGCATTCTTCGCAATGAGCGAAATCGCAATCATTTCTCTCAACGACACAAAGATTCAGCGTATGGCAGAGGAAGGCAACAAAAAAGCAAAGCAAGTTGTAAAGCTTACCGAAAATTCAAGCCGATTCCTTTCAACAATCCAGATCGGCGTTACTCTTGCAGGCTTCCTGACATCGGCATCGGCTTCGCAAAACTTTGCCGCCATGCTCACGGATGCTTTGATGAAAACTCCCGTTGCTCAAATCGGCTACGGCGTTATTAACGGAGTTTCGGTTGTACTTATCACAATCATCACTTCTTATTTTTCACTCGTTCTCGGCGAGCTTGCTCCCAAGCGAATCGGAATGCAGATTCCCGAAAAGATTGCATTTAAAGTTGTCGGAATCCTCAACTTTGTTGCAACGGCAACCAAGCCCTTCGTTAAGGTGCTTGCCCTTTCAACAAACGCAATTGTCCGCCTTCTGGGCTTCGACCCCAACGCAGATGAAGAGGATGTTACCGAAGAAGAAATCCGCATGATGGTTGACGTCGGCGGCGAAAAAGGCGTTATCGAAGACTCGCAGAAAGAAATGATTGATAACATCTTTGAGTTTGACGACCTTGACGCAGGCGACATCATGACCCACAGAACGGAAATGACCGCAATCGAAGTTACACGCTCTCTCGAAGAGGTTGCGGAGCTTGCGGTTGAAAACGGATATTCAAGAATTCCCGTTTATGAGGATGACCCCGACAGCATCGTCGGCGTTCTCTATGCAAAAGACCTTCTCAAATATGTAGGTCATTCCCTTCCCGGCGACCTCACAATCGCACAGATTATGAGAAAAGCCCTCTATGTTCCCGAAACACAGAGCTGCGGCGACCTTTTTAAGGCGATGAACGAAAGCCGCACCCAGTTTGCCGTTGTTGTTGACGAATACGGCGGAACGGCGGGTATTGTAACTCTTGAAGACGTGCTTGAATCAATTGTCGGCAACATTCAGGATGAATACGACGACGAGGAAGAGGAAATAACACAGATTAACGAAACAACATTTACAATAGACGGCACAACCGACCTTGACGAGGTTGACGAGCTTGTGGGCGTTGAGCTCCCCGAAGGCGATTATGACACCCTCGGCGGCTTTGTTATCAGCCTTCTCGGCTATCTGCCCAGCGAAATAACCGAAGAGCCGATTGTTGCCGAATACGAAAACCTGCGTTTCACCGTTCTTTCAATCGATGAACGCCGCATAGACGAAATCAAGGTTGAAATTCTTCCCAAGCCCGAAAAAGACGAGGAAGAGGAAGAAAACGATTAAGAATGAACGGGTTGCAGCTTTTGCAGCCCGTTATTTTATAAGGAAAGATATTATGGAAAGAATTAATGTTATTCCCGTGCCAAACAAAATAAGCTTTCTCGGCGGCGAAACAACGGTTGACCCGTCAAAGCTTTCGTGCGAAATTTCCGATTTGCTCGGCAATGAAGAATACATTCTCACCGTTGAAAACAACAAAGCAACCCTTGTCGGAGGCTCCGAAACCGCTGTTTTCTACGGAAAACAAACTCTCCGTCAGCTCGGAAATACTTGTCCCTGTGTGAAAATTGAGGATAAGCCTGCTTATCCGTATCGAGGTTTTATGCTCGACACCGTGCGTCATATGTTTTCAATCGAGGAAACGAAAAAGCTCATCGATGCGGCAGCAAGCGTTAAAATGAACGTTATGCACTGGCATCTCACCGACGACCAGGGCTTCAGAATTTATTCCGAAAAAAGACCCGATGCCGCAATCAAGGGCTCGGTCAGAAAAAGCTCGGACTTCGGCAAGCTCAAGGAAGAAGGCAGCTACGGCGGATATTTCACAGCTGACCAAATGCGTGAAATCGTTGACTACTGCACGGAAAGACACATAACCGTCATTCCCGAATTCGATGTGCCCGGTCATTGCTCCGCAATTATCCACGCATACCCCGAGCTTTCCTGCACAGGTGCACCCCTTGAGGTCAAAACCTCACAGGGTATATTTGACGATATTCTCTGTGCGGGCAAGGACGGCACATTTGAAATAATTTTCGATATTCTTTCCGATATTCTCGATATTTTCCCCTCCGAATATATCCATATCGGCGGCGACGAAGCCCCGAAGGTCCGCTGGCAGGAATGTATGTATTGTCAGAAGCGTATGCGTGAAGAGGGACTGAAAAACGAAGAAACGCTTCAGGGCTGGTTCACCAACAAAATCATTGATTTCCTTAAATCAAAGGGCAGAAAGCCCATTGTGTGGAATGAAAGCCTCAAAAGCGGCGTTATCGAAAAAACAGTTCTTGTTCAAAGATGGATGGACCCGAAAAACAATTCAACTCAATTTACCAAGGACGGCGGAAAAATCATCAATTCCGACTTTTATCATTACTACTGCGATTACCCCTACGGCATGACTCCGCTTGCAAAAACCTATAACTATAATCCTGTTTTAAAGGGTATGCCTCCCGAAAACGTTGTCGGCGTTGAGGCTCCCATATGGACTGAATACATCAACAATTTTGATTGGCTCTGCCATATGTGCTTCCCCCGATTCACCGCCGTTGCGGAAACGGGCTGGACAAACACTGAAAACAAGGATTTATCCGATTTTATCCGCAGATTTGAAATATACACGGAAATTCTTAACGAAATCGGCATAACCCCCGCACCGTCAACGGAATGGAAGCCCAATCCCGCAAAAAGGCTTGCAAAAACCGTTAAATTCTTCTCGGGATTAATCAAAAAGAAGGAATAAATCATAACCCGAATATTCATTTTTTAATGTATATTCGGGCTTGTTTTTGCCTTTATGCAAAAATTTTTAAAAATTCATAAATGAGCTTTTGCTATGAAAACGGGAGAAAAAACGAGAAAAAACGAGTTCTCGGAATGTAAATTAAAAAATTCAAAAAAAACTATTGACAGAATCAAAACCTTGTGATAATATATGCAGGCACGAAAAAAATAAACGGAGGAAAAGTTATGTCTACTTATATGCCTAAAGCGGGCGAAATCACCCGCAAGTGGTATGTGATTGATGCAGCAGGCAAGCCCATGGGTAAGGTAGCTGTTGAAGCAGCAAAGCTTCTTCGCGGCAAGCATAAGCCCATCTTCGCTCCTCACGCTGACTGCGGCGATCACGTAATCATCATCAATGCAGAGAAAGCAGTTCTCACCGGCAAAAAGCTCGACCAGAAAATGTATTATCATCACACAGGTTACATCGGTCACCTCAAAGAGGTTAAGTACAGTACTCTTATGAAGACCAGACCTGATTTCGCAATGACACTCGCTGTTAAGGGCATGATCCCCGACACAGTTATCGGCCGCAAGGCTCTTACCAGACTTCGCGTTGTTAAGGGTGCTGAGCATGCACATGCAGCACAGAAGCCCGAAGCATGGGAATTTTAAGAAAGGGAGGCTATAAATAATGTACGAAACAAATCCTTATTTCTACGGCACAGGCCGCAGAAAGAGTTCAGTTGCCAGAGTACGTGTTTATGCAGGTACAGGCAAAATCATTATCAATGACAGAGAAATCGACGATTATTTCGGTCTTGAAACTCTTAAGCTCATCGTTCGTCAGCCTCTCGCTCTCACAGATACAGCCGAGAAGTTTGACATCATCTGCCGTGTAGGCGGCGGCGGTGTAACAGGCCAGGCAGGCGCAATCCGTCATGGTATTGCCCGTGCACTTCTTCAGTATGACGAAAACCTTCGTCCCGCCCTCAAGAAGGCAGGTTTCCTCACCAGAGACCCCAGAATGAAGGAAAGAAAGAAGTACGGTCTCAAAGGCGCACGCCGTGCACCCCAGTTCTCAAAGAGATAATTTATCCCGAATGGGGATTATCGAAAACCCTTGGAATCAGAGCGGTTCCAAGGGTTCTTTTCTTTTTAAGAATAATTTCAAAATCCAAAATGTCAATATTTTGTCAATAATTAAGAAAAAACCATAGATTTGGTTTGAAATAAATAGCGTTGATATATTCAGAAAAGTGTGCTATACTGAATTTCAAAGAACGACATATAATATTAGCAGAGGTGAAAGAATTGCTCGATTTCTCAAGTCTTGAAAAATATAAAGAAAACAACCGCATTGAAGCTAAGAAAGCTTTAGGCGGATTGCCCCACAGCATTTGGGAAACATATTCGGCTTTTGCCAACACAATAGGCGGAGTAATATTGCTTGGCGTTGAAGAATATGCAGACAAAACTCTTCACCCTATCAATATTCCTGATCCGGATAATCTTATCAAAGATTTCTGGGATATTATTAATAATTCACAGAAAGTCAGTGCAAATATTCTTTCAAATAAAGATGTTTATGTGAAGGATGTTGACGGAAATCAGATAGTTGTAATAAATGTTCCCAGAGCACAGCGTTCCGACCGCCCTGTTTATCTTGACGGCAATTATATCAACAGCTATCGTCGAAACGGCGAGGGTGACTATAAGTGCACAAAAGAAGAAATTAATGCAATGATACGGGATGCATCAATCAAATCTCAGGATATGCTGGTTTTGAACGAAATGGATTTGGATGTTTTTGACTTTGAAAGCGTTCACAGCTATCGTATGCGCATGAAGCATTCCAAACCGGGACACGTTTGGGAAACCTTAGAAGACGAGGATTTTCTCTTGAGGTTGGGAGCAGTCGGCAGAGGTGATGACGGTAAGCGTCATCCTACCGTTGCGGGTCTTCTGATGTTTGGTCACGAATATGAAATTGTTCGTGAATTCCCGTCATATTTTCTGGATTATCAGGAACAATATGATGACACAACCCGTTGGACAGACAGAATAGTTTCATCTTCAGGCGAATGGAGCGGCAATATCTACGATTTCTACTTTCGGGTATACAACAAAATTTCGCAAAATATCAAGGTGCCTTTTAAGATTGAAAACGGAATTCGTGTTGAAGATACCTCTGTCCATATTGCAGTTCGTGAGGCTTTGGCAAACTGCCTTATAAACTCCGACTATCACGGAACCAGAGGAATTGTTATCATAAATAAACCTGATGAAATCACGATTTCAAATCCGGGTGGTTTCAGAATAGAGCTTGAAGCTGCCAAATCCGGCGGAATATCCGATCCAAGAAATACAGTGCTTATGAAAATGTTTACCCTTATAGATATCGGTGAACGTGCAGGAAGCGGTATTCCGAATATCTACAGTGTTTGGAACAAGCAAGGTTGGTCTGCACCGGCAATCAGTGAGGAGTTTGATCCTGAACGCATAACACTATCGCTTCCGCTGAAAAAAGCGGCGATAAAAAGCGGCGATAAAAAAGCGGCGATAAAAAGCGGCGATAAAAAAGCGGCGATAAAGACCCTTGCACATAAGCAGGCCATTATAGAATATCTGACAACAAACGCTTCTGCAAAAAGTTCAGAACTTGCTGAACTTGTCGGGCTGAAAAGTTCAAGGCTTAAGGAAATATTGAGCGAAATGATTTCAGATGATATTATCGTGCCGGAGGGTAACAATAAAAATCGCAGATATAAACTGAAATCATAATATTAAAATTAAGGAAACCACAGATTCGGCGATTAAACCGAACCTGTGGTTTTTAATTTAGACTGTCATATTATTTGAAACATTACCATTAAACCGAAATATTGTCCAAGAAATCTCTGATATCATCTTTTTCAAGTTCAGGAGAACCCCAAAAGCCATAATAAAAAGTTGATACTGTTTCTGAAGAGTACATTTCTATAACTCTATGTAACGCATCTGTTTCAATTCTCATATGTTTTCTCGATGTAAATTCATCTTGTTTTACCATATCGAAAAATTCTGAACGTATGGTTTCTTCGCTGTGTTTGGAGTCGCTCACGATAAAGTAACGCCAATCAGCGGTGTGTTGGACTTTTTTGCCGTTTTCATCAAGATGTTCAAACCTTGCAAGATGTCCTGCAGCATGTATATGCAACTTTTTATTGGCATAGTCCTCACTATTCAGGATTTCTTCAAGTTCTGCTCTGTTTTTAATAATACTAAACATAAATTTAATTCCTTTCGTTTTTAGATTTTGTTGTTTGATTGTTAATTATCCGTTCCACACAAGTGAAGCGAATTTTTCGTTTGCGGCTTTCTGAGTATCTTCGTCACTGTGAACATACAGCTTGAGCGTTATTTCAATGCTTGAATGTCCGAGCTTTTCGGATACGGTCTTAACGTCAACACCGTTGCGAATCATAAATGTCGCCATGGTGTGTCTGAACTTATGAGGGTGGCAATCCTCGATGCCGTATTTTTCTCCGAATTTTCTGAAATAAGCGGTAGGGGCTTGCGGATTTATTCTGTTCCCCGAATCAAGATGTGTAAAAACGTGTGTGGGAGTTTTTTTACCCAACCCCTCAATCACTTCTTTCTGCAGTGACTTCCATTTCGAAAGAATTTTGATAACCTGATCGTTCAGATAGATAACTCTGTCTTTTCCCGATTTTGTGGTGGTATCGTATGTGCCGTCACCTTCGGTGTATTGAGCATTGTTGACGATATGCACTCTTCCTGTTGATAAGTCAATGTCTGACCAACGCAAAGCACAGGCTTCCCCTCGACGCATTCCTGAGTCGGCAAGAAGAAGCGTCATTACCTGCCACATCAAAGGCTCGTTCTTTGAGCAATCGATAATTCTTTTGAGTTCTTCAAGAGAATACACAGCTACTGTTTCAGAGCCTTTTTTGATGATAGGCTTCTTGATTTTCTTCATCGGATGAGAAGATATTATATTTTTCTCATCAAGGCACCAAGTCAAAAAAGCGTGCAGTGTTTCATAATGCTTACGGACGGTGGAAGTTTCAAGGTCCTCTTCATATAAAGAATCAAGGTATGCCCGGCAGTCGTTCTCGCTTATATCCTCAACTTTTCTTTTACCAAACATTTTTAATGCTCTTTTCATGGTTGTGTTGATACCGGTTAATGTGTTGATTTTTTTAATTCCCTTGGTTTCGTGTATGTATAAATCAAAAGCAGCTGCAAAACTCATCTTTTTCATATCTTCTTCAGCGAGGTGTTTTGCTATTGCTTTTTTCTCGGCTGATTTTTCAGCTTTCGTTTTGACTTCGCCTCTGTCGCAGGCAGCCTGAAAATTAGCTTTTGCAATATCAAGTTCTTTTTTCTGACGCTTTTTAGCCCACTTATCCCAGTCTTCGGGCAGTTTCCAAACTGTGGAATAGGGAGTGATTTGCTTGCCGTTGGCGTCATAGCCTCTTGATACCTTTATTCTGTATCCTGTCAATTCTTCATTTTTATTATACATAGGTGTTGCACTTGCCATTTTAATTTCATCCTTTCGGTTATTGTTCATAATTTACCTGCCCCCTCCTGTGCAGAAGGGGCAGATTGTATTCTGTTTGACCGGACATCTTATGCTGCGTTGTTTTCAAGAGACTCAAAGTAATCCATCATTTTCGGGTAATTGATAAGATACTTCATACCCGACTTAACGTGCTTGATTTTGTTTGCCTTTACAAGGTCTCTTATGTAATGAGCACTCATACCGCTCGCCTTTGCTGCATCGTTGATTGACATATATGTAGGTACAACTTTCATATTAAATAAACTCCTTATAATATTTTTAAATTTGCATTTCCGGACAATTAAAATCGAACATAATTTTTGCTTGGAAAAATCTAATTCCTGCGATGATAATCAGGCTTGTTGAACAATACAAAAAATGAATTATTTTTGCTTTGTTTGCATCCGTTTACAAGCTCTTTTTTCACTAAAAACACCTCTCTGACTTTTGGGCATAATTTACCCGTTCTGTCAGAAATGATGTAAGAGTTTTGGCTGACGCTCGATTTCCGAATGAGAAAAAGTGGTTTTTTGCACAGAAAACTGCAGTTTTTAGTGCAACATTAACAATGGCAAGAAGTTTTAATGCTGAAACTTCTACAATTCCTACAAAACATAAAATTTCTTTATTTTTCTGTTTTGAAAAAATAATGTTCGACTGAATACAGCTCCGACGGAGTCCGAATCATCTGCATTTTTTGTTGTCTTATTGCTATTTTTTCTTCAGATTTTGATATGATTTAATTCATATAATTTGTTCAATTCAGGAGCTATGGATATATTGTATGAGCGACTAAAATAAGCATTTGAAGTAATGTTTTATTTAGTTGTTTATTGTCTTTAGGTGTTTAGTTTATATGTTAATTTGTTTTATTGTTTTGTCTGTTGTGTTCTTCTGTTGTCATCTTGTACACATAATATGATCATCTTTATTACCGACCATTGATCATCTTGTTCACACTTTTAACATTGATTAGGCGTGTTACTTTTAACTATTATTATATTTATTTATATAAATAAGGACTCAAATCCTTGTGTAGAAGTTTTTCTTCATTTTTGGAACAAGTTCCCTGTATATAGGAAATTTTTCTCTGTATACGGGATGCTTTACTCTGTATTTAGAAGAAATTTTTCTGTATACGTAAGGATTTTGGGGCTGTTTTTCTGCCTGAATAAAATCATCCTGATTTGAAATTTCAACCGAATCAATAACGGTATAATTGTCCGGATCGTTGTCTCTGCAGATGTTTTTAAAGAAATTAATCGTACAACCAAGCAGTGAATGAACGATATTTATTGAGAGATAGTTGGTTATTTTTCTGCATCGATTGAAGTAAGAAGCATTCTTTTTATGTACAGCATATGCGCCGTCTGCGTTAATTTCAACAAACAGCGATGATAGTTTTTCTTTAGTTTTTTTCTGCATATTTGAGTTTTTTAACTGCTCATTAATGCGTTCATAATATGTTGATTCGGGAACAAAATCATACTGCATACAGTCCGTTTCGGCATATTTTTTGAACATATAATTTATGGTTGCGAGCGAAGAAAAATTACCGAAGTTTTTCTTTTCGTAATCCTTTTTACCGCAAGCAGTCATCTGTCTTTCAAACCTTAATATGTTGTCATCAACCTGCTTTCCCGATTTTTTTAATTCTTCCGATTTGTCATACAGCATACAATTGCAGCATTCATTACTGTGATAAAATGAGCCTCGATATTTATCGGGATCATACGGTTTACCGTGAATCGTTTGAGGAATCAGACGTTTAAAATAATATTTTTTAAATACATCTTTAAACGCATCGGCTTCGTCTTCATCGCGGCACCTGATGCAAAAACTGAAGTCAACACGCTTGATTTTGAAATCATTTATGTGCGGAATCGTGTGTCTTTCGAAAGTTTCGGCGGCAATAAATCCGTTGAGAATCTCCGAAAGTTCAGGAAGATCTTCCTTTTTTACGGCACAAATATTTGTTCCGTACAATACATTCGGAGCTGAAATTTCAATTCTGAAAAGACCGTTCAAAGGGTTGTTCAGGTTCATTCTTTGACCTGATTCGGGATAAAATGTCATACGGACATCGTGTCCGTTCGGAGCTTTTGTAAACTTCTCAAAATATAAATATGACTCTCTTTTTTGTTTCCAACCGTTCTTCATTGAAACAATAAGTGAGGTCGGCAAATCAAACCATACGGTATCAATAAAAATCAAATTACTGTGATACCAAGGGGTGTCATAGGGTTTATTTCCTTTGTCAAAAAAGACTATTTCCGGTGGTGTTGTTGTGGTAATACAATGCAAAAAATCAAGACTCCTTTAAGTGTATTTTAGGTAAAAAAATATTTCTCCTATACTTAAAGAATGTAAGATGCATTTTGTTTTTTGCGGTAAAACGGTTCTGTGTGAGCAAAGTTTGTGATTTTTAAACAAAGAAAACAGTTTATTTTGTTGAGAAAAGACAAAGAAATTCCCTGTTTTTCCCTGTTGAGGAATTATGCGAAAGCAGCGGCCACAAGAGCGATTTTCAGCCGTATTGCAGCTTGATTTGTGTTCTGAAAAAGGAAAATAAGCCTTCGGTTCGACTTCATTTTTTTATCAAAAAAGCGGTTTAAATACAGTGAAAAATGAAGAAAATCATTTGCAAAATTTAGACAAAAATCGGCACCTCAAAAAACCGTCGTCATAGCTTGTAATGACAACTTGTTGTCATATGACAAGTTATAAAAAAACCGAGCTCCGCAGAAAGAATCTGCGGAGCGTAAGTCATGACCGGAAAATGAAAGGATTCCGTTTGGATTGTTATGTTTATTTGTTCACGAAGCTATCAAAAGTAAAATTTGCACCGAGACGAAAACCGCTTGTGAATGCGTCAACAAGAGATGAAGATGTAAACTCAATATATCTGTCTGTGTAATTCAGAAACAATTCTTTTTCCTTTCCCGACAGCAGCCCTGCAATTTGTTTTTCGAGTTCGGTCAAATCATTAAGCTTTTTCTTCAGCTCTGTTCCGAATTCGGAATTATATGATTGAGCATCTATGTTGCCATAGTAGAATTCTTCAATAAATGACATCTTGTTCTCCGTGTCTGTTCAAAAAGATTTCTTCGCCTTCAGTATCATCATCGTTTTCATAGTGAATATAGCTCTTGACCCTGTAAAGAGAATTGACAATTGATTTCCTCATAAATGCGGGTGTGTTTATTTCCGCATAGTCTTTGTTGGGGAAGGTTATAATCACATGACCGTCACAGGCATCCTCCAGATAATATCCGAAAACAATACAGCCGAAAATTTTGACGGCAATCAACTCGTCTATATCGGCGACATCGCATTCTTCAAGAAGCAGCATATCATTCTTTTCGATGCCGAGAGGTTCAAGGCTCGTGTCACAAACGATGAACGGGGTTTCGTCAAGATTGTCAAAAACCTCTGCTATTCTTTTTTTGCGAAGCGGAAGAAAATCAACAACATCAGCTTCACGGCACATACATTCGGGTGATTCACCAAAGTGCGATGAAATCCTGCGGGCAATTTCGTACGGTGATTTCTTGCCATCATCAGACAAAAAATTTCTGATGATTTCAGGCGGCAGACCTGTTGAAGAAGCAAAGGCTTCTGCTCTGTCAAGATAGTTTTCTCTTATCAGTTTAAGCATTGAGTCACTCCAAATAATTATTACAGAAGTTATTTCTTCTGCAGAATAAATTATACCATGGCTCAACATCTCATGTCACGTTCTATAGCGCATGAAGTTTAACGCGAATCGGGAATTATGGCCGGTGATTGCGCACAAATTATATTGCACGAAAAATATTGCAAATTAGTATATTACGATTTACTTAAATGTGATTTACATTTAATATCACTTCTTTGTTAATCCCTTCCGAGATGATTTTTCATTATTTCGGATGGGATTTTTTGTTCCTTGATTTTAATGATTTTTTGAATTTTATTTAATGTATAAAATCCTTTCATTTATATTGCCTATTATTCTTACATTCTTTCCCTGAAGAAAGACGCCTGGAGATTAATTTTTTAAGTGTCTGTCTTCAGGTTTTTCTTTCAGTATACGCAACCCAAATTTTTAATGACAGGAGGAATACAAATTTAAATCAATCGGCAACGAAGAAAATGCCCGGAATCTTTTATGCCGAAAAATCTGATTAACAGGAGGTAAACAAAATGAAAGAAGTACCGCCCCCTTAACGCAATGAAGAAATTGGTGAGACAGCCGTTGCAGACGGGCAATGCAGGGCTGTTTCACCGCACCACACAAGAATCAAACATAAAATTGGAGGAAAATTAAAATGTCAGTAGATTTTATTTTTGTTAAAGGCAAATCAAATTCATTCATCGCAGAAAAAGATTTGGTCAGCGGAGGAGTCCTTATTTCTCAATTCTTTGCGGATGGCAGAAGGGAATCGATTGCCAGAATAATTGATGACGGAAGAGATTTCAGTCTGATGACTTATTCCGAAAAGACAGGAATACATATCAATTATCTGAGTACGGATAAAAAAACCATTCTTAAAGACGGCAGCGTGCCGCCGCAGGAAGTCCACGAGCAGGTTGAGATTATTACGAAACACAACAGAAAGTTGATTATACGACCTCTTCGTGCAGAAAATAATAACGGTGTAATCATTATCTATTCAGATGAAGAGTCGGTTTTCAGGTCGCTCGCTGTATTCAGCATGGAGCCGATAACCGATTCTGTGCTTATCTCATTGCCAAAAATTTCATAACAGACACTTGAATGTGCAACCCCCACACTCCAATCGGAATGTGGGGGTTGAGTTTGCTGACACAGATTGATTTGTTGCAGAATTGCATTTTAATGCCCCGTAATCGAATTTCATTATTAAAAGAGAATTTGTCGTGCAAATACCGTAGAATTGATTTAAGCCGCATTTAAACGCGAAATAAAGGCATTTTAAACTTGAGGCTAAAGGCAAAAGGCTGAATCCGGAGATAAAACCGTGATTCAGCCTTTGGTTCTTTTGGGTACAAAGTACACTGTAATTCAATTTACATTCAGCTTTTTGTGCACGAAATCGCAGGCTTCGTCAATGTCGTTTTGATTCGGACGGCCTAAAGTATGCCTGCAGTTTTCCATAGCGGCATTTGCCCATTCGTTATCCGGTTCTTGATTGAGAATGGTTTGCAGTTTTTCAAGTGTTTCATCTGAAACCTGACCGGGACATAAATACAAGCCTCTGTAATCACAGTTACCCGGCATAAAGGGTTCTAATCTGCGTTCAATCTCTTTAATGTGAACTTCTGTCGGTTTTACGGAAGCGGTAACAAAAAACAGTATGGTTTTATCTTCGAGCTCCTCAAGTATATCCATAATTTTAAGCGGTATTGCTTCTCGCTTCATTCCGAATCCGATTAAATAAACATCCGCTTGTTTTGTTATTTCTTCACTGGAAAGATCCGTTACAAATGTATCTGTTTGAGGAAGACTGTCCGCAATGCCGTGAGCAAGCTTTTCTGTGTTTCCCGAACCGCTTATATAAGCAATTTCATATTTCATTTGAATAACTCCTTTATCGGTATTCGCAGGTTCTGCTTACCGTTCTTCCATAACGCTCATATATGCAGGACGGATAATTTTATCCGTGCATATCAGTTCTTCAATCCGATGGGCGCTCCAGCCCACAATACGGGAAATGGCGAACATAGCGGTATATAATTCCTGCGGAATTCCCAGCATATCATATACAAATCCGCTGTAAAAATCCACATTGGGACTGACGCCCTTGTAGATGCGTCTGTGCTGCGCAATAATTTCCGGAGCAAGCTCTTCGATATTGCGATATAATTCCAGATCCTTTTCACGGCCTTTTTCCAGTGCGAGCTTTTCCACATAGCCTTTAAACACCCGTTCTCTCGGGTCAGACAGTGAGTAAACTGCGTGTCCCATACCGTAAACAAGCCCTTTTCTGTCAAAAGCATCTTTATTTATAATCTTTGTCAGATACGCAGCCACTTCATCCTTGTCGTAACAGTCGGAAATATGCTTTTTAATATCCGCCATCATTTCCATAACCTTGATGTTTGCACCGCCGTGCTTCGGACCTTTCAATGAAGACATTGCCGCCGCCATTGTGGAATAGGTGTCTGAGCCCGACGATGTAATAACTCTTGTGGTAAAGGTTGAGTTGTTGCCTCCGCCATGCTCCATATGAAGAATCAGCGCAGTGTCAAGAACCTTCGCTTCGGTTTGGGTATATTTATTGTCGGGACGCAGCATCATCAGAAAGTTCTCTGCCGTGGAAAGAGAAGGGTCGGGGCGGTGAATGAACATACTGTCCATATTATCGGAGTAGTTGTATGCGTGATAACCGTATACCGCAAGCAACGGAAATTCTCCGATAAGCTGAATGCACTGCCGAAGAGAATTTCTGACTGAAGTGTCGGCAATGTGCTCATCATAAGATGCCAGTGTAAGAATGCTTCGGGTCATTGAATTCATAATATCTTTGCTCGGAGCCTTCATAATGACATCTCTTGTGAAGTTTGAAGGAAGTGTACGGCACTCGCCGATCAGATTCCTGAATTGACAAAGCTCCGATTCATCGGGCAGTTCGCCCATAAGCAGGAGGTAGGCAATCTTCTCATAACCGAGTTCATTTTCGCCAAGGCTGCTTAAAAGCTCTTCCACACGATATCCGCGATACCACAGCTCGCCGTCGCAGGGAATCTTTTGACCGTCTTCTGTTTTAGATGAAACAATTTTTGAAATATTGGTAAGCCCTGCAAGAACGCCGTTACCGTTCTTGTCGCGAAGTCCTTTTTTTACGCCGTATTTATCATAAAGCTTCGGGTCTATCGCATCATTTTTCTGACACAAAATTTCTTTGTCTGCAATGTATTCAATTATTTCCGTCTTTTTCATATGCCGTTCATCTCCTTTACTGTAAGTTCAGTATTTTTCATTTTTAAACTTTTTCCCACTTTTAAATTTACAATTAATAATCAGTCATATTTTACAGCATAAGATCGCAAACGAGGCTGCTGATTTCGGCGGGATTATCCAATGACATTCCGCTGACAAGGCGTGCCTGTGCAAACAGAATCTTGCTGTATGTTGCCAATCTGTCTTTATCATTCTTAAACAGTTCCTTTAATTTGGCAGCCAAAGGATGGTTGATGTTGATTTCCAGCACAATTTCTGCTTTGATATGCTGATCTTCTGCACCGGGCATCTTGTTAAGAATCTTTTCCATGCCAACCGAAACATTGCCTTCACTCGAAAGGCTTACCGGATGGTTTTGTAAGGTGTTTGTAAATTGAACCTTCGATACATCATCACCTATGCTCGCCTGCATGAAGCTGAACATTTCAGATGACTGTTCATTTTCTGTTTTGAGTTTTTCTTTTTCCTCATCGTCAGCAAGGTCAAGGTTTTCTTTGCATACATTGAGAAATTCCTTTTCGGAATATGTGTGGAGCATCTGGAGTGCAAACTCATCAATATCATCAGTCAGATAAAGCACCTCATAACCGTGACCGATAACCGATTCCACCTGCGGCAAAAGGGCGATTTTTTCTACTGTATCTCCATAGGCATAATAAATTTTATCCTGCCCGTCTTTTACACGGGATACATATTCTTTGAGCGTTGCATATTTGCCCTCAAAAGATGACTTGAAAAGAATAAGATCCTGCAGCATATCCTTGTTGCTGCCGTAGATTGAATATATGCCCCACTTGAGCTGAGAACCGAAGGCCTTAAAGAACTGCTCATATTTCTCACGGTCGTTTTCAAGCATTTTGGACAGCTCGTTTGCAATCTTCTTTTCAAGTGCCTTTGCAATGATTCTGAGCTGGCGATCCTGCTGAAGCATCTCACGGGAGATGTTGAGTGAAAGGTCGGAGCTGTCAACCAGTCCTCTTACAAAACTGAAATGGTCGGGAAGCAAATCCTTGCACTTTTCCATAATAAGCACACCGCTTGAATAAAGCTGCAGTCCTTTTTCAAAATCCTTGCTGTAATAATCAAAGGGAGCGTGAGCGGGAATGAACATCAATGCTTCAAAATTGGAAGTGCCTTCCGCTTTTTGACGGATGACCTTGAGCGGTGCTTCGTAGTCAAAATATTTATCCTGATAAAACTGTGCATATTCTTCTTCCGTTACTTCCGATGCACTCTTTTTCCAAAGAGGAACCATACTGTTGAGGGTTTCATCTTCGGTGACCGTTTCAAATTCGTTTTCGCTGCCTTCTTTCAAATGGCTGTGCTCTGTGAGCATACGAATCGGATAGCGGATATAGTCGCTGTATTTTTTGATAAGACTGCGAAGTCTGTATTCTTCCAGATAGTCACTGTATTTTTCATCATCGGTGTCGGCTTTCAGACAAATAGTAATAACCGTTCCAAAGGTTTCCTTTTCGCAGGGGTTGATTGTGTATCCGTCTGCACCTTCGGATTCCCAGCAATATGCCTCATCGGAACCGTACACACGGCTCTCAACCGTGATTTTATCCGCAACCATAAAAGCAGAATAGAAACCAACACCAAACTGACCGATAATGTCAATCTGTTCACCGTTTTTATTTTCAGGATTATTCTTGAAATCAAACGAACCGCTTTTTGCAATAGTGCCCAGATTGTTTTCAAGTTCATCTTTTGACATACCGCAGCCGTTGTCGGCGATTGTCAACGTGCGAGCATTTTTGTCAACGCTCAAACGGATTTCATAGTCGCTGTGTGTCAGCTTTACCGTATCATCGGTCAGGGAGCGGAAATAGAGCTTATCAATCGCGTCGCTCGCATTGGAGATGAGTTCGCGAAGAAAAATCTCTTTATGGGTATAGATGGAATTAACCATCATATCCAGCAGCTTTTTTGATTCGGTTTTAAATTGTTTCTTTGCCATAATTTGATTACCTCTTTATCTTTAATTATATAAAAATTAATAAAATAACTAAAAAATTCAATTTTTTAAATTGTGATATGTTTTAATATTTATCGAAACTCTTTCAAGATAATTTTTAAGATTTTCTTTTTCCGAGTCCGAAAAGCCTTCAAACAGAATATTAAAAAATGAGTTTTGAGCCGCTTGGCTTTCTTCAAGAATGGTTTTCGCCTTGTCGCATACACTGAGGTGAATCGAGCGGTGATTGCCGTCGATAAATTCACCGGATACAAGTCCTTTTTCGTGAAGTGATCTCACTGCCATGGATACCGCCGATTTTGTTAATCTCCGTCCTTTAACGACATCTGTAGCGGTGTTCAGTTCCGGATTACCCGCAAGGAAAAGCAAGGTTATCATTTCGGCGTGTGTCATTTCGTTTTTTAAGCAAACCGGAGCTAAAATTGATTGGTACAATTCTTTGCTCAAAAAGATATTTTCAAGAATATTATTCATAGAACCTCCTTATCAACGCAAAACAAACAGTTCACAAATGAACAGTTCAATTATAAACCGTTATAAACACTCTGTCAAGCATTCTATCCGTAATGTCACAAATTATTTACATATAGAATCGGTGTGTTAAATAAGCAGCATAACGGTGCATCGAATCGAATGAAATAACGGTTTAACTCATCATATTTTTAGATTATAATTTTAAAAGGCTGAATCCGGAGATGAAACCGTGATTCAGCCTTAAATTATTTATTCAGTTTTTCGGTGATACGGTTGTATCTGCCGACAACGATATCAACAATAACCTGCGTTCTGACCTTCATATTGAGCTTTGATAAAACCTTGCGAACATTCTGCTCATTGATTTCGGGTATATATTTTGTGTATTCGGGATATTCCTCGATAACCTCAACAAAAAGCTTTATCAGCAGGTCATTACTTGCATTGATATTTTTGGGATAGCCCCTTGCAATCAATGCCATATTGTTATCGAAATTCGGGGCAAGGGAAATGAGTTTGCCGCTTTCAACATCACGAAGCAGACCGAAATTGTTTGTGTGACGGTCAGGATTCTGCGTTACCGTATCAAGAAAAATCATTCTGATGTAATCGGGAATAGCATCAGGGCAGAGTTTTTTGAGTGCCTTGATTACATCGGGATACTCCTCATTGTCACCCATAAATGTTGATGCAGGCTCAAAGTTTATGCTTGCGGCATTTGTGAAATCCTTTGATTTGACACAGCCTTCGCCACGCTCATAAACCGCCATATTCATTCCCAGAGCCTTACCAAGTTCGTATATAAAAAGCTCTGAAAACTGCTCATTGTGATTTGCTTTTTTATACATCCACCATTCGCCGTCACGCAGCTTCCAGCATTTTTCAAAGCTGCCCGTGTTTGTCAGTTCGGGTGTTTTTGAATGCTTACTGTTAGCGGCACGGTTGAAGCTTTCGTAAGAGCCGTTAAGTGCAAGATTAGAGAAAAAATCACTGTCAAATCTGACATCGCCATAGCAAAGCTTGCTGTCAACAGGCTTGACCCAATAGGTATCCGTAATCTTTGCACCATTGACATAAAGTGTGGTTGAAACATCGTCTTTTTCTCGCAAACGCAAAGCCTTTTTCAGTAAGCGTGAATTAGCTCTGTGCGAATCAATTGCTCTTGTTGCAAGCCACGATTCGGCATTGGTATTTTTCTTAAAACAAAGTGGAAGAAGGGTGTCGTTAAGCACGGTTAAACAGCCGTTTTTCCAAACAGCAACAGCAGTATCTTTGCTCATTATAACAAAGTCTTTTTCAGTCATATTAACGCTCCTTCCGTAAACTTTTCTTTAGCATATCACAGCATGCTTGAATGAAAAACTAAACGCAACCAAAAACACAAAAAAAATAAAAAATATTGCAGAAATAACTGTTCAGAGCAGAAAAATATGATATAATGCATATGAAACCTGCTGTAAACAGGCAAAACGGGCATAACAAAAAGAC
>JAFUNA010000025.1 GCA_017473165.1 Clostridia bacterium
ATTTGCAATGCTCACAGAGCTTGAACTCCGCCCCGCACAGATTCCCGCACACACAACAGAGCTTAAGGATGCGCTCAACAAGGCACTTGCCGTTGAATGGACACAGCGCAGAGGTATTTCGGTTGAATCCATCGCACTTAATCCGATTACTCTCACTCCCGAAGATATGAAGAAGATTAATCAGATGGAAGATGCCGCAACAATGGGCTCAAATCCGTTTATGATGGCAGGCAGAATGGCTGATGCAAGAGCGAATGCAATGGAAGCTGCAGCCGCCAATGAAAACGGAGCAATGATGGGCTTTATGGGTATGAACATGGCAGCAAATGCAGGCGGAAACTTTGAGCCGATGGCACTGTATAATGCAGGCGTTCAGCAGCAACAGCAGATGGCACAGCAGCAGGCTGCAGCGGCACCCGCACAGGCAGCGCCCGCAGCACCTGCAAACGGCTGGAAATGTGCTTGCGGAGCAACCGTAAGCGGCAACTTCTGCACTGAATGCGGAGCAAAGAAGCCTGCCGAAGAAGGCTGGACCTGTTCCTGCGGTGCAGTGAACAAAGGCAAATTCTGCCCCAATTGCGGCAGCAAAAAGCCCGAAGGTGCACCTCTTTATCAGTGCGACAAATGCGGCTGGAAACCCGAAGACCCCCACAATCCGCCCAAGTTCTGCCCCGAATGCGGTGACATCTTCAACGAAAGCGATGCTAAATAATTAAATTGTAATAAATATTTATTTTAAAAGGAGAAAATTATTATGGGACTTTTTGATAAGAAATTTTGTGACATCTGCGGCGAAAAAATAGGACTTCTCGGCAACAGAAAGCTTGAAGACGGCAATATGTGTAAGGACTGCGCAAAGAAGCTTTCACCCTTCTTCAGCGACAGAAGAAGCTCAACAATCGATGAAATCAAGCAGCAGCTTGCTTACAGAGAGCAGAACAAGCAGGCTCTCAATGCTTTCAGACCCAACCTCACATTTGGTGACGGCAAGAAGATTTATGTTGATATGGCTAACGGAAACTTTGTTGTTTCATCTTTCAGCCCCAACAACTGGGATGACGAGAATCCCGACGTTATGGCTCTTTCCTCAATTATGAGCTGCAACCTCAAGATTGATGAGGATAAGGACGAAATTTATACTCAGGGCAAAGACGGTCAGAGAGTAAGCTACAATCCTCCCAGATATAAGTTCTACTATAACTTCATTCTTGAGTTTACGGTAAATAACCCCTATTTTGACGATTTCAGAGTTCAGCTCAATACATTCCGTGTTGAGGGTATGGGCACAATGGAATACAACAAATATCAGCAGATGGCTATGGAAGTTATCAACACCCTCACTCCCGGCAGAGGCGGCGCAATGCCCAACATGATGAATGGCGGTATGCCCATGAATAACGGTATGCCTATGAATCAGGGTTATGCTCCCGCAAACGCTTACGGTCAGCCTCAGGCTAACCCCTACGCACAGCAGAATCCTTACGCACAGCAGCAGCCTAACCCCTACGCACAGCAGAATCCTTACGCACAGCAGCAGCCTAATCCCTATGCACAGCAGAATCCCTACGGTCAGCCTCAGGCAAACCCCTATGCACAGCAGAATCCTTACGCACAGCAGCAGCCTAATCCCTATGCACAGCAGCCTGCACAGGCTCCCGTTGCACAGAACTGGGTTTGCCCCGCTTGCAACGCAACAAATGACAGCGGTGCATTCTGTGCTTGCTGCGGAACTCCCAAGGCTAACTGATGAATAACAGAATGAAAGTTGCGATAACCGTGATTCTGGTCGGTGCTGTTGCCATTGCCGCAGCGGTCGGCGTGTGGTATTACAAAACAAAGTTTTATGTGCCCGATAAAGGCGGAATGGAACGGGATTTATCCGATACGGTTATTTCCTGCTCCTATTCCACGGGCGGCGGAATGGACGGCGGCTCAATGAGTATGAGAATCTTCCTTAACGAAAAAAACGAGGTTTGGTTTGAGTATTATAATCAGCCTTTTCACGGAGCGGAGGAAGAGTCTGCAAGCTACCGGATTGACAATACCGCCATTGAACAGATAAGACAGAAATGCAGTGAATACGGTGTTCTCGGCTGGGGTGAACTCAAGTACAGCGAATTACAGCTTCTTGATGCACCGATAACCTCTGTAAGCTTTGCTTATGGCGACAACGAATATTACTCTGTAAGATCAGACTATGACCTTCTCGAACAAGGATACGGTTTCTTTTCAGCGTTCTATGAAATCCTTGAACAATACAAAACGCAAGGAGGTAATTAACCTTGTCAACATTACTTGAACAGAAATGTCCGTGCTGCGGCGGTGCGGTTGAATTCAACGTCGGTGCACAGCGACTTAAATGTCCTTATTGCGATGCGGAATTTGATATTGCCGCTATGCAGCAGGCAGAAGATTTTGCCGCAAATACGGTTGAACAGATTAACTGGAATTCACAGGGTTCACAGTGGGGTGCAGGCGAAACAGACGGAATGAGCGTTTATGCCTGCAAATCCTGTGGCGGTGAAATCGTTGCCGATGCAACAACAGGTGCAACAAGCTGTCCTTACTGCGGCAATCAGGTCGTTATGCAGGGTCAGTTCTCGGGTGCTCTCAAACCCGACCTCGTAATTCCCTTCAAGCTCGATAAAAAAGCTGCAAAGGAAGCTCTCAAAAAGCACTTCAAGGGCAAAAAGTTTGTTCCCAAGGCATTCCTTGCCGAAAACAAGCTTGACGAAGTAAAGGGTGTTTATGTTCCCCACTGGCTTTTCAGTTGCGATGCGGTTGTCAACGCAACATATCAGGCTGAAAAATATAAGCATTGGTCGGACAGTAAGAACGAATACACCGAAACAACCGCTTACAATGTTTACAGAAGCGGATCGATCGGTTTTGATAACGTTCCCGTTGACGGCTCAACAAAAATGCCCGATGACCTTATGGAATCAATCGAGCCCTTCAATCTCAACGAAGCCGTACCTTTCAACACTGCGTATCTCGCAGGTTATCTTGCGGATAAGTATGACGTTGACGTAGATCAAAGTATGAACAGAGCAAACGAGAGAATTCAGGCAAGCGCTCTCAATGCATTTGAAGATACCGTTGACGGTTACGATTCCGTAAGTCCGATTCAGGCGGCAATGCAGGTTGCAAACGGCTCATATAAGTATGCTCTTTATCCCGTGTGGATTCTCAATGTAAAGTGGAAGGGTCAGAATCACACCTTCGCAATGAACGGTCAGACGGGTAAATTCGTCGGCAATATTCCCACCGAAGAAAAGAAAGCCAAGCTCATCGGCGGTCTCGGCGGTGCGGCTGTGGGCGCTCTTATCTACATAATTATCAACATTATTTCATCACTTTAAGGAGGTGCGGAAGAAATGACTAAAAAGATTTTTGCAATTCTTGTTGCGGTTATGGTCTGCCTTTCAATGGCGCTTTCCGCATCGGCTTATACAAGCCAGTACGTTTATGACCCCGAATATAATCTTTCCGACAGCGAACTTCATGAGCTCAACAATTATGCTGCGAGCATAGAAAACGAAAGCGGTTATGCTCTTATTTTCTGCATTATCTCCGATAACGGCGGTATGACAAACGAAGAATATGCCGAAGAAGCATATTACAGCTATACGGATTCAAAGAATGCAGTTGTTTTCGTTCATAACGAAACAGAGAAAGTCTACAACTACTATATTGCAGGCGATGAAAAAGGAATTTTCAGCGAAGCAGTTATCAATGCAATGAAGACTGCTTATGACACAAACGAAAGTTATTACGGCGGTATTATGGGATTTTATGCGGCTGCCGAAACAGCACTTGAAGCTCCTGCTTATAACACCGCACCCATAGGCGGCAATGCGGTTACAAACGCTCCCGATTCCTATGTGACCGAGTTTGAAAAGGTTGAAAGAACTCTTCCTCTTGTTGTTGACCAGGCAAACATCATTTCCGATGACGTTGAAGCGGAGCTTCTTGCAAGATGCGAAACAATAGCAGCAGAATATGAAATGGAAGTTGCAATTCACACAACTTACGATTTCGGCGGACTTATAGCTGAAGCTTATGCCGATGATTACTATGATTTCAACGGCTACGGCTACGGCGAAAATGATGATGGTATGCTTGTTGTGTATAAACCCGGTGAAGAGGGCGAAAGAGAAATTTATATCACAACCCACGGTAACGGCTCATCCGTTTTCTTCCAGGGAATCCGTGAAGGCATCATTACCGATATGAAGGATTACCTCATTGCGGAGGATTACGAAAAGGCATTCAACACATACCTTAACAGAGCGGAAGAACAGCTCAAGCCCGGCACTCCCGTTATCTGGCTCTTTGTTCTTGCAGTTGTCGGTGCGGTTGTCGGTCTGCTTATCACAGGCTCAATGACTTCAAAGAACAAGAGCGTTGTTGCGCAGAATCACGCCAAGGTTTATACCCGTCAGGGCAGTATGGTTGTTACGGGCGCTCAGGATGTATATGCATATTCATTTGTTGACACAAAGCCCAAGCAGTCAAGCAGCGACAGCGGTGACGATGACTCAACGCACACAAGCTCTTCGGGCAGAACCCACAGCGGCTCGGGCGCAAAATTCTAAGGAGTGATTACTTATGGCACTTTTTGATATGTTCAAAAGCAAAGCGGAAAATGCAATAAAGAAAAGTGTTAATTCTGCTGTAACACAGGGCTTCAACAAAGCAACGTCAGCAGTCAGCAATCTCGGAAACAAGAAAGAAAAAATTGTTTTTTCTTCTCTGCCTTCGACCTTTGAAGAGTTTGCCTCTCTGCCTCAGGCTGCTTTGTCAACTCCGTTTGAAACAGCCGCAATGACTGTTCTTGCCTTCTGCTATTATCCGCAGAATAAAGACCTTGCTTTGCAGATGGTTAACTTCCTTCGTGGACCAAGACCTTTAAGCGGCGGAGATATATCATTTATTGCAGACAGATTCCGTGACAGCGATTATGTTCCCCGTTCCTATTTTGAAGGCTCAACTCCTGCAAACGATTATACTCCTGCAGAACCCTACACAATAATCGTCAGAGAAAGTCCCTATTCATATCAGAATGAGGGTTATGCAACGCTTTATATCACATCGGGCGGTGCAGACGCTCCCAGAAGCGTTCAGATGCGCAAGGCAAAGGACGGCAAATGGTATCTCTGGGAGCAGTTTATCCTTGTCGGTATCCGTCAGCCCGAAAGCGCAAACCCTTGGGCATAATCGGAGGTGAATCAAATGGAAGCTTTTAACGGAATTCAATTTGACGGTCGTTTTAATACCGAAGTGATGCAGGGTACATATAAACTGTTTACGGAAGTTAAGTTTACAGCAACTCTCATTATTGAAATTGCAGACCCTGATAAATTCAATACTATGTTCGGCGGTCAGCTTCCCGTTGATATTATTAAGACAGATGCATCTCGTGTTGCTGAAATGACCTTCACAAAAATGTTTGAGGAAGGCTGCTCTGTTGATGAGCTGAAATATAAAGCAGACACACAGGCTGATTTGATTTTGCAGGACTTCGCAATTGCAGGTTGGGAAGCAAGAGCAGGCATCAGAGCAACCGCAATAAATGATGTGCTTATTGAAATTGACCCCAAAACGGAAAAATTGCTTTCGACTGTTGCGACTATGAACATTGCTTCTTCTCCTGTTTCTGCACCTGCACCGCAGGGTAATGCTGTCTGGCAATGTGTCTGCGGCAATAACAATTCGGGCAAGTTCTGTACCGAATGCGGAACAAAAAAGCCTGAAGATTGGGTTTGCTCCTGCGGAAACAGAAATAAAGGTAAGTTCTGCCCGGAATGCGGAAAGCCGAAAAATCAATAACCAAAGAATATTTTTTGGAGGTAAATTAAAATGAAAAAACTTTTAGTAATTCTTATGGCTCTCGCAATGCTTCTTTCGTTTGCTGCCTGCGGCGGCAATGAAGAGCCCGAAACAACAACGCAGGCTCCCGTTGAAACCACCGAAGCTCCCACAGAGGCAAAAACTCCCGAAAAGGCTATTGTTGAAAAGGATTCAGGCGTAGGCCCCGTTATTCTTTCAAACAGCGATCTTTCATTTGAAATTCCCGAAGGCTTCGGCTATTACATTGACGATGCATACAAGAATGAAGACGGCACCATATTCCAGGTTATTGTTGACCTCAAGAATGCAGACGGCAACAGAATCGGCGAACTTCTTATCAACAACAGCGGCGGTCTTGAAAGCGCTGACGAATATGCAAATAACACTATTGATGAGTACAAGGACAGCGAATCGATAACAGTAGGTGATGTAGAGTCTGCAACCTTCAGCGTTTTTGATGTAAGACACTTCACTCTTGACAGAGGCTATATGGTTGATAACCGCTATTTCGGTTATTACCAGCTCCCCGATGAAAATGCTGAATTCCGTAACGTTCGCTTTGAGCTTGAGCTTCTCGGCTATTATTACAAGGATGTTGAGTTCCCCAAGGCTGAATGCGAAGCTATTATGAACTCAATCGTAATCAAATAAAATTATTTTGCGGAGTGGCCGTTTTCGGCGGTCACTCCTATTAATTTAAGGTGATTTTATGAAAAAAATCGTTTCATTATTGCTCGTTTTTGCACTTCTTTTCGGCTTTGCATCATGTTCTGTTGATAAACCCGAAAAACCTGATGCCGAAACAACAACTGTTGCCGACGAAACAGGCAACAACACATCGTCCGAAAAGAAAAATGCCGTGGAGTTTCTTTCAGTTTATACAGAAAAAGCCTATGAGTATGAAACGTATACTGAAGAGTATTACTATCTGACAGAGGTAAACTATCAGAAATTGCATCTTTCGGAAGAAAACGAAAAAGAATATCCCCGCCTTGCAAAAGCTCTCGATTCCCTTAATGCTGAAAAAACAGAGTTCTATAAGGATAAGGCAAAAGAGCTTGATGAGTACGCATCGGAACAGCTTGATTATTATTATGAAGACGGCGAACAGCCTGCGGTTTACACCGCAAACAACGAATACTTTCTCAAAAGAGCAGATAACGTTGTTCTGAGCGTCAGAAGCGATGCCGATGAGTTTTCGGGTGGTGCACATCCCAACTACGGCTACGGCGGATATAACTTCGATACCGTAACGGGTAAAGAGCTTGTTATAACCGATGTCATGACCGACATTTCATCTCTTCCTGCAGTTCTTTCGGAAAAGATAAATTCAAAAGATGAATTTGCAGACGGATTTTTCGGTTCACTTGAAGAGACCCTTTCGGAATACACTGCAGAACAGTTTAACTGGACAATCGGTTATCAGGGTGTAACCTTCTGTTTCAGTCCCTATGAAATTGCACCCTTTGCCGCAGGTCTTATTACCGCAACGGTTTATTTTGACGAATATCCCGAGCTTTTCAACAAGAAATATACGGTTGCCCCCGAATCCTATGCCGTAACACTTTTCGAATGGAACGACATTGAGTTTGATATGAATCCGTCTGACGTTAAAAAAGATACAATCTGCGTCGGTCTTTCGTATTACACGGAAGAAGGCTCATATAAAGATATCAATCTAAATCTCAACGGTAACGAATTCACGGTTGAAGATGTTTATGCTTTCAGTGCCGAATATTATCTTGTCAATTCAAACGGCAGATATTTTGTTTATCTTGTGCCCCACGGCTTTAACGATTACACAAACATTCTCGTTTATGACCTGAACGGCAATGAGATAAAAGAAGCAGGTGAACTTGACAGAACAGCTTTCGGAAGTATGGTCTGGGAGGATGAAAACGAAGAAACCCATCAAGCGAAGCTTCTTTTCAATAATCCCACACAGTTTGTTCTTGAAACAACCTTTGATATTCTCGGAACATACGCTGCCGATAAAACCTACACCGTGAATTCCGAAACGGGTATGCCCGAATCAACCGATGAATTCTATACGATAGATAAAAGCTTCCCGTTCGTTCTCACGTCAAAAGAAGCTTTCAACGTTAAAATTCTTCCCGATACGAAAACCGAGCTTATCAAAGCAGGTTCAGAGTTCACACTTCTGCGTACAGACGGCAAAACATACGTTGATGCAAAGCTCGGTGATGGCAGAGAATGCAGAATTCATGTTGAGAGAAACAACACGGATTACCAGCTCTGTATCAACGGAATACCCGAATATGAGCTTTTTGAAGAGATTTATTACGCAGGATAAAAGGAGATAGTTTAAAATGATTAAAAAAATAACGGCAATTATGCTCGCTCTCATTACTGTTTTTGCAATGATGAGTATATCAATGACTTCGGCATCAGCCGCAACAAAGGTTATCGAAATCAGCAAGTTCCCCTCAATCTATTACGGAGAAACCCTCAAAAATTCAAACCTTACCCCTTGCTTCCCATCACTTGACTACAATCAGTCGCCTTATTATTCGGTAATCATGTCAACAGAGGTTCCCAGTTGCGACGGCCAGATAGCTGACCCCGAAAAGGAATATTATGTGCTCACAAGAGTTAATATGTAAAGGGTGGTTTCTACCATCTAATACATATATGACTGCGGCTCATTTGTGGTGAATAGAAAAGCAGTTATAGGAAAGGAGAAGAAAATCCGCATAACCGCTTATATATCAACATAAAAAGGAGCTGATACTTATGAAATCACATTTTGAAGAAATGGGCGGAACATACCGACGAGTCGG
>JAFUNA010000026.1 GCA_017473165.1 Clostridia bacterium
CGAACAAGATAATATTTCGGAGATGGTTATAATAAAAAATCAATTATCAAATCCTTACCTGCCATCATTTGAATATATTGCCGACGGAGAACCTCACGTTTTCGGAAACAGACTCTATATTTTCGGCTCTCACGATTCATTAGGCGGTAAGAATTTTTGTGAGAAGGACTATGTGTGCTGAAATCTTTGCCGATCCCGATAACGGAGAATATAATATCAAAGACATTGAAGAAATCAGAAAAGACGCACCCGGTTTCAAAGAAATCCCTCTTGATATGATAGGCAGGGTAAACTGACAAGTAAAAAACTTCGGCTTATGCACTAAACATAAACCGAAGTTTTTTTATTTTATAATTCCGTGGTATGATCCCATCCAATACGGAAGAGTATAGGTTGTGGAAGCTTCCATACAACTTGGCTGATGATACCAGTTATCGAGGAAATACGAGCTTGTATTGTATTTGTGAAGCGAACGCTCATCAGGCGCGGCAACCGTCCAATCGAGCTTTGATGCCGTAAGAATAAACTTAATGATATCCGTAATTTCAGGGTTTTCTCCCATATCAGGCAACGTCGGACTCGTTTTAATATTGTAAGTTAGTCGTTCATTGAGTTTAATACCAACTTTCGAAATATTCAGCTCGGCAATGTCGTCACGGTTTTTGTTGGATGCGTGATATAAAACAGTATCTGCAGGATGTCTGCTGAGTGACCATATTGCAGTATCTACGATATCGTTATTATATGCATCGTTAATTTCTTTATCAGGATACGCAAGCTGATATATAAAATACCATAATGGGTTTTCGCTGTACTTAACAGATATCCACCAGTCATCAATAGCATCCCGATAATAATTAAGAATATTTTCGTCGTCCTCAAGCTGAAACATTGTGTAAAATCCGAGCATTGCCATCTCTTCGCTGGAATAGTTAACTATCAATCTGTAAACTGTTTCAACAAGGTCGGTGCTTTTAAGCATTCCGACAATATTTCCAAGCAAATGAATCGTGCTGTTTCCGATTGTATATTTTATTGCGGTCATCATTCTTTCGTAATGCTGTGATGTAATCTTTGCGTATTCATAAGCGGGATCTAGCGCTGCCATACGGTATTCGTTTTCCCATTTCTGATATCCCGTAATGTAAGCCGCCGTTTTGAATATGCTGAGAAGAATGAGAGAGTGAAGAGAAGTTTCCGCAACAGAGCTTCCCGTGCAGAAGAGAGTTCTGCCGAAATTTGCCCACGTGGTCGGCTGTCCCGTAGCGTCGACAAGCATATAACTGTTATCGCTCAGATGCTGTGCGAGATTATCAACGGCTATAATAAGCAGTTCTTTGAGTTCGGGATCTTCGGGAGCAATTATGTCATACATAAGCTTGAAGATAAACATATGACCGATCAGTTCGTCTGCACTTGTGTCGGTTTTATAGATTATGTCTTCGGGAGAATACTGTTCACCGATAACGTCATTCCATAAACGCTCGGGTACTTCTGCGGAGGCATCGACCTTTACGCCCCGGAGGTTTTCGTTGTTCAGAAGATAACCTTCAGTTCCTTCTTTTTTATCAGAGATGCCCGTTGCCGTTTTGTCACCGTTTACCGACCAATAAATATTATCGTAAAAACCGAAATTTTCTGATTTGAGTCTGAACGTTCTTGCGGGAAATCCTTCGAGCAGTCTCGTTTGTTTTTCATATTCAACCGAAGGATTTTCAGCGGGATCCGACCAATCATCGGGAGAAACCGCAGTATAAAAGCCTTTATTTTCAAGTTTTGATGCCAAACCGAAAAGCGTATATGACGCCATAGCCTCATTATAAAGTTTCGGGGGGCTTTTTGCGGGAATCAGAACCGAGGGATTTCCGCCCGCCTCAAGAGCATCGGCTGAAAGCCAGCGGTCAGCTGACGTTCCGGGAATATTCTGCGTTGTCTGTCTGCGGACGTATGCTTCGGTTGCACCGCTTCGCATTGAGATATAATAGAGCATCAGCACGGCTTCGGCGGCGGAATAAGCAGACTTCTTTGCCTGAGCAATTTCCTCTTCGGTTGCTTCGGGATCGTCACGGAGAACGGCGTATCGCATCAGTTCACCTGCACCGTACATAGACGTCCATAATCCGTCGTTATCGCTTTCGATCGGAGTCCATTGTCCGTCAATAATCTGCGAATTGTTGACGAGACCGTGTCTACTGACGTAATCATCAGTCAACGAACTCATATATGATGCTTTCAGTTTTCCGTCTGCCTCAATCATCTGAATGTGAGTAACACCGCTTTCCATAACGGTCCATATTCCGTATTCTCCGTCGGGGAAAATGGCAAGAACCTTACCTGAAGACGTGTCATCGGAATAAAAATAACGGTCACCCATAAAGCGTTGCTCAACGTCTCTTTGTGTCGGTGCATTCACGTCTGTACGAAGTACGCCGTATTCTTTTATTTCCCAGACAGCGCCGTCGGCCGTAACGGCTTTCTGATAATTACCGTAGTCTTTCACAGATGAGACAAACACGGGAATTTCCGCACTTCCGTGAGGATATCTTGCAACAAGCTTCTGAAGATTCCCGACTTCGCTCAAGGGATTTCTTTTATAGTCCACTCTGCGTTTCTGAATGTTTTCCGACTTTGTAGGTGTGGCAACAACGTTGAGTTCAACACTGTCCGAATATCCGTTGCCCTTGGCAGTCACCGTTGCTTTGCCGATGCTTTTTGCAGTTACCCTTCCCCATTTGTCAACAACGGCAATATCGTCGGGAGCAACACTCCACGCAAGCTCTCTGTCGGTTATTTTTTCGGAAAATACGCATTCAAGTGTACGGCTGTCACCGACACATAACTCCCAATCTTCGGGCACAACAATGCGGAGCATATCCTTTGCAGGAAAAAATCCGCTGATAAACGATGAAATAACCAGACAAAAAGATAAAATACAGGATATAATTCTTTGAAGCATTTTTATCAACCTCATTTCTATTTCCTTTTTAAAATAATATATATCACATATGTTTTATTAATTCAAGACGAAATAAAAAAAGATTTACTCCTCTCCCGCTTCCTACCCCGTCCGCACACGACATTTCACGGTGGATTTTTTTAACAGAGTATGGTATAATCAAAACCGCAAAATAAATTTTTGCGGAGGTAATATTATGATTACATATTCGATAATTATGTTTTTGACAACGGTACTTTTTGTTGTGATTGGTGTTGCAATATATCGGGGAAAAACCAATTTGATTCATGATTATCATCAAACAAACGTTACCGATAAATCCGCATACGGAAAATCTTTCGGAAAAGCTATGTTTGTTATCTCAACGGCACTGTTGCTCAGCGGAACAGTAAGTCTGCTTGGAAATTCGGAAAAGATTACATCGGTTGCGGTTGCAGTATTGATTGTTGGATTAATAATCGGATTCATCTGCATTTTTTGCGTGCAGAAAAAATATAATAACGGTGTTTTTTGATTGGAAAATTTCAATTTGTCGAATTAAATTTAATAATATACCTTAAACTCCTTCGATGGATAAACCGTCGGAGGAGTAATTTTTTTGAAATTTTCTTAAAAAGTGGACATTAGGTTTCCATTTTAAGGTTTATTTTACTGTTGTAAAAATTTTTCAAAGCGGAAGTATAGCTTCCAGTTTTAGGTTTATTGTAATTTTATGAAACAGTCTATTCAAACGAAACAGCAAAAAATTTAAAAAAATTTTTTTAAATGGGCAAAAATCTTGCCCCTTTAGGTGTTAAAAGATAATTAAAGACACTTATCGGGATTGTGCAACATCAAATGTAAACGCTCAGCAAATAAACAGCTAATCTGTCCATTTAAAATTTATAAATGATTTTGTAAGCAATATTTACAAGTTAATTCACACCACAAAAGATTACCGAAAAAGGAGCAAAACATGAAAATCAACTTCAGAAATATAGTCTCAAACAACAGTTTTTTTAAGAGTAAACCGCCTTAGGGTATATTTACCCTACCATGCTCGAAACTCAATAATCAGACGATTTGAGGATAAAAACAAAGACTTAAAAGGAGGCTTAAATGAAACGATTAACCAAATATGAAAAAGAGAATATCTTTCTCTCAAATGCTGCGGAAGATTACTGGTCTGTTTACATTAACTCAAAGCCGTTTAAAAGGCGTTTTAAGGAGTATGATGACAAATATGCCGACGTTTTGATTCATGAGCATACAGACCAATACGGAGGCGAATTATACAAAGTTCCGAAAAACTGCATATCAATCAGACTGCTCCCTCCGAGAACGGATGAACAGAAAAAGAAAGCAAAGGAACACGCAAAAAATGTTGGTCTCGGAAGAAAAGCGGGGTGATAAATTGAGCGATAATTCAAGCAACAATTTCCCGTTTATTAAATTGCCGAGAGCATTGATTGACGATCCGAATTTTTCAGGATTATCTGCAGAAGCCAAACTATTATTTTCTCTTATTCTTGACAGGATGGGGGTATCGCAGATAAATGCGGACAGATTTACGGATAAAAACGGTAATCTGTTTGTGTACTACACCATTCAGAAAATCTGCTTAAAAATTGGCTGTAGTCACGGAAAAGCGGTAAGACTTGTCAACGAACTTGAATATCATGGACTTATTTTCAAGCAAAGGAAAGGTTGCGGGAAACCGAATAAAATCATTGTTTTACCATCCGTTCTGAGAATTCTCAAAACAGTACATAAGAAATCCGATAATGAGAATTCAGAAGTTCCCGAAAACGGAAATCAAAAGTTCTCAATATCGGAAGTAATCTATAATAACAACAGTTACAATAACATCAGTTACCTCCATCCATCTATCGAGTATGAACGGTTGATAGAAAGCATCGAAGAACAGATTGAATATGATTGCATAAACGCAGATGCGGAAATAGTCAGAGAAATAATTCTCATTATGGCAGATGTTATTTCCGGGACAAGCTCCACCGTCAGAATCGGCGGAAGTGATTTTCCGAGAGAAGTTGTTATTTCACGATTCAGAAAACTTACTGCAGAACACATTGAATACATTATCGGTTGTATTGAAAGCAGTGAAACAAAAATTAAAAACATAAAAGCATATCTGATTTCGGCTTTGTTCAATGCACCGACAACAATAGCAAACTCTGTTTCGGCGGAATTTGCATATTATCAAAATTTATCTTAAGGAGAAACAAATGAACAATACTTTCAGAGATTACCCCGATGTCGTGAGCATTGAAGAACTTCAGGATATGCTTCACATCGGCAGAAACGCTGCCTATGACATTGTCAAAGAAGGCAAAATCAAAACTATCAGAATCGGTAAACGATATATCATTCCGAAAACAAGCGTTATAAATTTTCTTGAAACAGCGTCTTAAACTCTTGTAAACAGTAAAATATTATGTATAATTTTAATTACGGAATGATTGACTGTTTTCCAATCAGAAAGGAGTTTCAATGGTAACAGGCAATCTGCAAATCAAAGACGGCAAGTATTATGCCGTTGTCAATCTCAGAGATGAAACCGGCAAAAGAAAGCAGAAATGGGTCAGCACGGGTCTGCCCGTCAGAGGCAACAAGAAAAACGCCGAGCAGTTCCTTAGTCAGGAGCTTGAAAAATGGAACTACCATAACGGCGTTTATTACGGTATTTCGGTTGCGGAATACTTTGAAATATGGCTGACAGAGATTGAAAAAGAAGTCAGACCGAACACCTTCCGTTCTTATAAGGGTAATATGACAAATCACATAATTCCGTATTTCAGGAACACGAAGATTCAGCTTCAGTCAATCAAGCCTATCGACCTCGAAGATTATTATTTCTCGCTTCTCAAACCCGAAAGCAATCTCGAAAACGGTGCGGCACTTTCCGCAACAACAATAAGGCACCACCATCAGAACATAAGCAAGGCACTTGCCGATGCGGTCAGAAAAGGATATATTCCGCTCAATCCCGCAAGCTCTGCAAGATTGCCGAAGAAAGAGAAATACAAAGCTGAATTTCTCAATCACGAACAGCTTGACGAACTTATTTCTCTGTTCAAAGGAAGTCCCGTTGAATTGCCCGTCAGACTATGTGCAATTTACGGTTTCCGCAGAAGTGAGATGCTGGGTCTTAAATGGAAGAACGTCGATTTCATCAACCGCACAATAACAATAAGCGAAACACTTCAGCAGCATACGGGCGGCAATTACACCGACCATCCCAAGACAGAAAGCAGTTACAGAACTTTGCCGTTGAACAATACGGCTTATGACCTTCTGAAAGAACAGAAGAAGCTTCAGGATGAACGCAAACTGCTTATGGGCAATTATTACATATATAATGACTATGTCTGCACATGGGGTAACGGCGAAGTAATTGCACCGAATTATCTGACGCGCACTTTTCACTCGGTTATTCAGAACAGTACACTACCGCAGATAAGACTGCACGATTTACGCCACAGCGTTGCGAGCAATCTTCTAAATCTCGGATTTTCGGTTGTTCAGGTTCAGGAATGGCTCGGTCACGGAAGTGCATCAACAACACTTAATTTCTATGCTCACGTTGATAAGAGTTCAAAAATCAGCATCGCAGACACTCTTGATAAACTCAATGCAGGTAAAGAGGCAAATGAGGACAAAGTGTTAGAAAAAGTGTTTGAAGAAAATACCCTTTCAAAAACAAAAAAAGACCCCGTAAAAGGGTCGGAAAAAGGCTTTAAAAAAGCAAAAATCAGCACAAAAGTTGTGCCGATAAAAAAACAAAGCCTGAAAAAGTGTTAGAAAAATGTTAGAAAAAAGGGTCAAAAGTGTTAGAAAAAATTATTTTTCGAAAAGAGAAATCCCGAAACCCTTGTATATCAACGGTTTCGGGACTTGAATGGCAGGGGCAGAAGGACTTGAACCCTCGGCACGCGGTTTTGGAGCATTCCTTGCTTCCCTTATTTATCAACGGTTTCGCCTATTTTAGGGGCATAAAAGGGGCACATTAAGTTGAATTATAATTTGCTGTTATTCTTATACCATAATTATTTTTAATAACTTCACCTGCAGATTCATATATCGTATGCATACTTTTTATAATTTCCAAGAATCGTCATATTCTCTAAGCATAAAGCTTATTGAATTTCCACTATTCTCATTCTTCTTTTCCTCAATTTCAACAGCATACACAAGTTCCATTATAAATTCTCTTGCAAGTTCCAACAATCGAATTACAAGCTTTTTAAAATCAGCCTCACTGATATGATAAAAACTATCTGATTTAATTTCTAATGTTTCATCATAATCAAATTCATGTATCTTTACAAATTTATGCTCGAGCGCATTGCGAAGAGTTTTTATTTTTTCCTCCGAAGGAGTTTCGGATTCTCCAAATTTTTCTACAAGTTCAGAATAGATCCAATATAGAGCTGTTAGAGCAATATTGTCTGTTGGATAATTTTTAGATTTAAATATATGTTTTGCATCGGCATTTCTTTCGTTAAATCCAAGACTCCAAAACTCATTAACGAAAAAGGCTATTTGATCAAATATTGAAAACAAATTTTTAAACGCAGTTCTCAACTGTTCCAATCGCATAGAATAATTAACATAATCATAACTGGCAAGTGAAAGTTTCACATCTTTGTCAGCAAAATGCAAATCATGATCTTTGGTAATACCTTCATAACACAAATATCTCGAATATGCATATTCTTCTTTAAGCTGATTAAGCATAGCAAACCATTTTGGAGGTTCAACTCCACAGCTTTTTTCTTTGTTGTTTGTTATAATTTCTGTGTACTTAATAATTGTCAATGGATCGTGAGCAAACGATGTTTCTTCATCAATCAAATCATTTAAAGGATTCAGAAAAAGATGATTCGCAAGACACCATTTTCTGTATTTTCTTTCTTCACCTCTACCTATGTTATATTTTTTTTGAACTATTGGTAAAGATAAAAAGTCTATACTTGGACTATTTTCATATTGATTAATTATTTCACAAAAGAATCCAATTGCTCCTTTATGCATATTCTTTATGTTGGACTGTAAAGCTTTTTTGATTGTTTGATATGCATAGCAATGCAATTCATTTTTATGACCTGAATCATTTACTAAATTTGCATAGATTCCCAAAGCTCTTCCATAATTAGCAATTGCCATATTAAATGTTGAATCTATGGATATTGTTTTACGAAAAATATTTAACGCCTCTATTATTCTTCCGCAAGATATTAAATTATTAGCATAATTAGTAAGATTTGAGCACGCCAAAACATTGTCTTTTTCAAAGCCTTCAAACATTTCCATAGCTTTTCTAAAGTAAAACATTGATTTTTTACGCTGTTCATTTAATTCAACGGTTGAACCATTATTATCTTTTAGATAGTCTGCATATGTTGCGATACCAGTACCGAGATAATAATAAATTGGTGCATACTCCAAAGTATTATTCGTACTTGCAAAAGTTTCAATTTGTAACAAATATGTAGATAAACCATTGTAATCATGATTATCACTTAAATTATCAATTTTATGTGCAATTTCTTCACATTGCTTTACATAAAGCAACTCATCCATGTCCAATCTCACTCCTTAGATTAGCTTCTTATAATTATTTTACAGCATTATTATATTAATTTCAAGAATTAGGAAATCCAAACTATTTTATTCAAAATATTCTAAATATATATGACAAAAATCGCGAAATGTTACGCAAAAATTTTCAAAAAATTGCTTGTTTTCCTTACTTTCTCTGTTTTAGACAAATTCCGACATTTTAATTTGTGCAGAATTACGATGATATTCTTATAAAACAAGGCGTATCCGTTTTCGGATACGCCTTTAGCTTTTGGGTATGATCAATATTGGTTATTATATAGAAATACTTACGACAGTTAAATTTTCATCCTGATAATCACGATAAAATGCTACTGAAATCATACTTTTCCGGTTCTGACGGTTTTTCTTTTTTTACCTTCAGATAATATTCTTTTGTTTTCTCGATTCTGTTTCTTCTTTCTTCCTTTTCCTTCTTTTGCTTCATTTCAACAACAATATCCACAAGCAAAGCATCATCACGAGTTTTATGTTTTAATCTATGAAATTCCTGAAAATAATCCTTCATTTGCAACACTTCCATCAATGTTATAATAAAAATTATAGCAAATAAAGCGTTACACTTTGCGCTTAAAACGTTAAGAAATTATAAATTTTATAACAGATTCAACTTAATTTTTCTCTTTACCATGATGACAGGAAATCAATTCGCTCATAAAACAAGTCTTATTAGCTTTGCGGCTTGTTTCCGCATCATAAACTTTATGAATAACACCAATAGTTGTTTCATCATTATGAACGGTACAGGCAATCTTATATGCTTTCATTGCAGAAGAATATACAGTGTACTCTTCAATAATTTTGCAATCATAATAATTGAAACAAGCTTTGTCTTCGCTTTTTTCTACAGACATATATGAAATATAATATCTATGAGCAGGTTTAACGGAACAAATTTTATAAACAAGATTCTTATTGCCTGAAATCTTGTTAATAAGCATAAACTCATTATCATTTCTTATAATCACATATATAGTTTGAATAGTCAATGAATCTCCGTTAACATCCAGATTTTCAATCTTACCTATTGTAAACACAATGTTATTGCTTTTGAGCGAGTTTATAAATTTTTCACACGGCTTGCCGCAATAGACTTTTGTTTTAAAAAACAGATAATCCATTGTCTTCTTTAGATTTCTTGAACTAAAACAATTTAAAAACATAAACACCAAACCTCCTTCCCGAACAGATTATTTTAAATTTTTAAGTTCAAGTAAAGTATGTAAGATTAAAAGAAGAAAAAAGATGCAAGCACAGAAACTTGCATCTTTATGTTTTAAAATATAGTTTTCAATTACTCTCTCAATGTAGACAAGCAAATTAAAGCGGAATATCTGACTGCTACATTAGTCTAAACCTATCAATAATATCATTACAAATAAAAATATCATCACCCAGTATATCTTCATCCAGTATTTCTGTGAAAAAAAACACCTCATCAGAACCGGTATAAACTTTTTTGACAATATCATATGCCTTTAACGCTTCTTCGAATAATTCTGATTCAAAAATTATTCCATCCTTGTCATAAACTAACGTAGCATCAGAAATCATTGTTACATCAGATATATTATCATTTTCTAATTTAGCAAATGCAATATAATATTTTTGATACATATTTATATTCATAAGGTCATGATTTGGGAATCTCTTGGATAAAACGTCTTTATCTATTAACGGAATTGTGTCATTAACACGATATCGAATATATACCATATAGCTACCTTTGGGCATACCTTCATCTTTCAAATACTTGTGTACATAATAAGGAATTTTAATCTCTGAAATGTTTGAAATAAAAGACTGCAACTCTTTTTTACTATATATATTAACCGCTAAGAACTCATTAAAAAGAATCATTCTAAAACTCTCCTTTTTCATTAATTTATTTTTTACTGATTACTTAAAATCTGCTGATAAATTTTCATATTCTTCATCAGACATATAGCAACATCCTTCAATCGGATCTCTATAAAGCATATACTGCTTACCGTAATCATCGTAATAGTAACATTCCTCAAAGAACTCAATCGTTCTTTTTTCTTTGTAAACTTTGCACACAACATCAAACATTTTCCATGCCTCATCAATTGTGTCATATGTTTCAATAATATCTTCTTTCGAATACTCTATAAGACAGATTCCTTTTTCGTCATATTCTGCTTTTGCATATGCAATAAAGTATTTCTTTTCAACAATGCATTTTGCATAATTTATAACAGTATCTTTATGCCTTTCAAGTATTTCTTCAATCTCTTCATAATATCTCCCCAAATTAGGATCAGACATTATAAAGAGTCTGTTGAAAACCAATTTTCTGCTGGTTGCTTTCACAAAAATAATTTCGGGTTCAATTATGATGTGGCCAATTTCTTCTTCTTTTAAATCATCAATTAGTGCCTTGAAATCATCATTTTCAATTGCACGCACAAATATAAATTCATCATTAAATATCATTTTAATATCTCCTTCTTTATGAAAATTAAAACTTGAATAATCCTACGATAAATCCGAAAACATCTTCAAAAATACCTGCTATTTTTTCAAACGCATCTACAATTTTCTCGAAAACACTTGATTCTTCTGCCGGTTCATCAGCAGAATCGTCTGTGTTCTCGCCTGTTTTAGGCTGAGTAGTTTCTTCATCTTTGGGCTCTGTGGGTTCGTCAGGAGTTGTTGTTTCTTCGTCAGGGAGTTCCTCTGGTTCTTCTGCCTTAAATTCAAGAATTCTCTGACATTCCGTGCATTTTTTTACAGTTCTGCCCAAATCATCTGTTTCCCATTCGCCCGGAGTGTGAGGCAAAGTTGGAATGGATTCACTGCTGCATTCACCGCATTCACAGTAATGGCAGAGAGTGCCCGGAATTCTGCAGGTTGATTCTCTTGCTATTTCATCATTTACGTATGAATGCTCGTGAAGCTCGCCGTTAAAATAAAGCTCCATTTCACGGAACTGGTTTTTGTCACCTGATATTTTGCTCCAGTCCTCTGCCGTTCCCGAATAATATATTGTTTTAATTTCGCTGTCCTTGAAAGCGTCTGAATCTATTTTGTTGATGCTGAGAGGTAAGCTGAGCTCCGTAATGGAATCACAGAGCAAAAATGCGTTTGTGCCGATTGACTCAACACCGTCTTCTATATTAATCGACTTAAAAAAGCTTTTGTAGGCGCTCCACGGAGCAGGTTTTCTGCTGCTGTAAGCGTACATATTACCGTAGCCGCTTATTGTGAGAACGCCGCTTTCATCATCAAACACCCATTTCAGATAATCGCCGCATTTGCCGTTAGGGTCTTCGCTCACTTTATATTCAAAATATGTTTTGTAGCCGTAATATTCAACACAGACATTTCTGCTTCCCTTTTCGGAAGAATAGAAATTATGAATATACATTTTTGATAAATCGTTGAAGCTCCGGGTTGTGCCGTCGGTCATTTCAAGAGCAAGCGCAAAGCCCGTTAAATCAAGCTCCTCGCCGACCTCATATACAGTTTTATCGGGCGTTGAGCCGATTGAAATTCCTACTGGATACGGAGTTGCGGGCTGATTGTAATAAGTATCCGCACAGATTATGTTGGTGTTTGGATTTGAAAGGAATTCCATTGCAGCATAGCTTTCTTCATTACCTGTATAATATACCGTTTCAACATTCTGACAACCCTGGAATGCTGTCCCGTCAATCCAAATTCCTTCGGGAATTTTAACCGTTTTAAGATTCTTGCAGTTAGCAAAAGCAACGTTATTTATTGCCGTGCTGCTGAGAATTTCAAGACTTTCTATACCAGTATTTCCAAAAGCATTCTGACCGACATAGGTCACTCTGCCCGGAATCGTAATGCTTTTGATGTTGCTTCCCGCAAAAGCACTCTTGCCGATACTTCTGAGGCTGCCGGGCAAATCAATTTCAAGTGCATCAGGATTTTCCTTTCCTGCGTGTAAAAAAACATTTTCGCCGATGCTTTCCAATGTTGCAGGGAAAGAAATGTTTTCAAGATAAACGCAGTGATAAAATGCATAATCTCCGATTTCCGTAACGCCGTTTTCAATCACAACAGATTTTATACTGTGGCGAATATCGAACCATTCTGCGCAACGCTGATTGCGCAAACCGGGAATATTGCGGGTTACGGTAAACACACCGGTTTCTTCATCAAAAGAACCGACTTCGTTTATAAGCACGTTTTCGGCATACGCACTTGCTGAAAGTGATGCGCCCATAACCGTTATCAATGTGAGGACTATTGCCAGAACTTGTTTAAATGTGTTTTTCATTTTCTTTGACTCCTTTATGTTAAAACTGTTCTGCGGGGATGTTTGCACAGCCTTCTGCCATAAAAATATATGAATCTGCATCTTGCTTGTTTTGATAAGACTGACGGATTGCCATTATGCAGGGAACGATGGGGAAATAAATTGAAAAGAGGAAGAATACCGCCGCACCCATAATACACATAAGAACATCGATCGGGAAAATTGGAATGAGGAACCACGCAACAACGATTGATTTCCACAGATATTTGAAATAGCTGATGTTTGTGCAGACGAACATTGCGACAACGCCGATTACAAGAGGAGCTCCGAGAATTTCTTCCATAACCGTGCCCTCAATGCCCGCAAACCAATAAAGCAGCCAGACGATTGTTGTGAGGAGTGAAATACCTGCGCAGATGAGCTTGAATTTGATTTTTTTGCCTTCTTTTTCGGCAACCTGCATTGCGTGTTCGAGAGAGGTGAATTCCATACCTTCCTCAATGAATGTTTCTTTTTCCTTGTTTCTTCTTGACATAATCTTTTTTCTCCTTTAATGAGTTGTTTTTGCAAGGATTTAATCTCTTTCCTTGCCCTTTCACCCATTAGACGAGGGAGTTTTGATTTAGGTTCATTATTTTTTGAAATTTTTTCATAAATTTTTAAAAATCTTTTTCAGACAGAAAAACACGCCCCAACCATAACGGTTGAGGCGTGTTTTAAGATTATATCAATACCAAAGGAAACCGAGAAGGAGAATTCTGATTATCCATTGCCACCAGGCGTATTTGACGTTCACGCTGAATTCAGCCGTAAGGCCTTCATATTCAACGGTAACGGTCTGCTTACCTGTTTTTGAGTTGTCAAAACCTGTAACCTTCATTTTTGAAGTATCGGTAACGGTTTCGGTTGTACCGTCGGAATATGTAACGGTGAGAGCAAGACCAGAAAGATCAAGACTATCATTTCTATAAGTATAAGCAGTTTTTGAGGGGAGTTTTGCAATTGCTATTGATGAAACAGTTTTGTTGCTTTCGGTGTAATTTACCACTATGGCAAAGGGGCTGAAATTATCTGCCCAAATATAAATATAATCGTCTTTTATTTCTATATTGTTATTTGAGGGCTTAAAAAACTCAAGTTTACCATTATCAGATCTCTTATGGAGAACCATAAATAGATTGGGATTGGCAGTTTTATACCCATCAGGAACCGGGAAACCGATTTTTACCTTTTTGCCGATTTTAGGCTGTATTTCAAGGTTGTTACTTTCACCAACAGCATAGAACTTTATATCATAGAAAAAGATATCATCACTTTCGTCTACATACCCTCTGAAGGCATCTGCATATTCTTCTTTTGTTTTACGGATAACTTCAAAACCTATATCTCCGTTATAGTCAAAGCAATCTTTTTCATAGGAATATGTTATATTTGTAGCTGAATCTTTTCCTGTTGCCAGCTTATTATCATCGATGTTTGATGAAAAATCAATGGAGTTGTTTATAGCTACAGAAGCCAAACGAGAAGCTGAACCTTCAACATTATTATAAAGAGAAACACCTTCATAGTTTATTTGTTGGAAAATTTTGACCAAAGAATCATAATAATAAGAACGCTCTATTTTTAAAACTGTGCTTGGAATATTTAACTTTTCAACTTTTGAACCATAAAAAGCATCGCTGTTTACAATGGTTACATCGTCAGATATTGTGTATTCTGTTACATTCTTTGCGTTTGGAAATAAAAATAAAGTTTTGTGATATGAATCTTGTTTATATAAAACACCATTTTCATCACTAACAAAATATTGGTTTTCATCTGAAACAGAATATTTTTCTATGTTTTTGGCTTCTATAAGAGACAAAGGCTCGATATATTTTAAACTTGGTAATATTTCAAATTCAGTTGTCGTTTTGCCAATAGGAAAAGCTACAAGTTCTGTTTTGTCAATGTTATAAAGTATTCCGTCTACGGCGGAATAATGTGTGTTTCCTTCTTCAACAGAAAATGACTTGAGGTTACTTGCACCATAGAACGCATTATAATCTATTGAAGTAACTGAAGAAGGAATCTCATATTCTTCAGCAGGACTGCCTGCTGGATATTTTAACAAAACTGTTTTATTTTTATTAAACAATACTCCGTGTTCATCTAAAGTAAACGAAGTAACACCTTCAGACAATTCAATCATATTGATGTTTGTAATATAATTATAATAGTTTATATTGCTATACTCATTTATAATCAATTTTTCCAAATCTTTACTGTTCGGAACTGCCAATTCATAAGTAGTTCCTTTGTCTGTTGTATAACATAGAGCCTTGTTTTCATTCAAAAAATATTTTGAATTTTCGGAATTTACAGTTATATTATTAAGAGAAACAAGTGACCCTGCACTTGTTCCAAGATCATATGATGCAACGGGTGCACCAATAGATTTTAAATTTCGAGGAATGTTAAAATGTTCAAGTGAGTTGCAGGATGAAAAAATCCCATATCCTATAGTTTCTAAAGATTCAGGAAGATTTATGCTTTTTAAACTATAACAACATCCAAATGTATAATTTCCATTAACAGATGAAAGCTGACTGTTTTTATTAAAATTAATTGATTCAAGATTACTACAAAGGAAAAAACAATATCCGCCTATGGTAGTTACTGTCGAAGGAATATCGATCTCTCTAAGACTTGCACAATTAGTAAAAGCATTATCATCGATAGTAACTAATCCTTCAGGAAGAACAACATCAGTAAGATTATAGCATCCAAGAAAAGCTCCACCTTCTATTGTTTTTAAATTATTTGGAAAATCAATTTTTTGTAAATTCTCACATCCAGAAAATGCTTTTCTGCCAATCGTATTAATATTATCTGAAATTGTAACGGTTTTGATTGCTTCGTTATTTTCAAAGGCGTTTGAAGATATAGTGTTTCCAGTTCCACTAATAACAAGATTTCCAGTTTCGGTATCAAGTGTCCATGTCAGATTATCGCCGCAAGTGCCTGACTGTACTGTTTCAGCAGCACTTGCTGTTACAAACCATGAGTCAATGTCCGTAAATTGTGTCATAGGTGCATGTGCAAGCACCATTATAGCGACAAGTAATACAGATATGAGTTTTTTTGTTTTCATTGAATTTTTCTCCTTTTCAATATTTTAAGCACATGACAGCGAAAAACTGTATGTTTCATTTGCAACGGCTGAACTTGTTTCTTCTCCTGAATCTATAACCACGATAGAATATCCATAATTGTTCTTCATATGGTTTCTGACATAAGCACTATCAATCGCTGTTCCTTCGTCAATAGTTAATGTTATAGTTTTAACTTCAGAAGATCCGTCTTCCATATATTCAATTATTACTGTTGCCTTGCCCTTGGTTGTTGCTTCAGTCGTAGTCGGCTTTGTTGTGGTAGTAGTAGGCTTGGTTGTTGTGGTTTGCCTTTCAGTTGTAGTTTCTTTGGTTGTAGTGACCTTCTTCGTTGTAGTTTCCTTTTCGGTTGTAGTCGCTTTAGTGGTTGTTTGTTTTTTAGTCGTGGTCGGTTTTAGCGTTGTGGTCACTTTACTTGTAGTTTGATTTTTTGTTGTGGTCGTTTGCTTTGCAGACGATGAAGTTGATTTTGCGGTTGTTTTGCCTGTTGTGCTTTGATGATTAGTTGTTGAATTCTTTGATGTCGAACTGTTGGTACTTGTTGATTCATTACTTGACAAAGCTGTTGAATCAGAAAATTCAACGGTACCTAATGCATCAACCACAAGAGTTGTTTCAAAGCTTGGTGAGGTGATATATTCTTCGGTATAAGCGGTTGTTGAAATATCATCTTTTTTATCATCGTTATTTGCAACCGTAACAACTCCGACTGTTCCGCCTGCTACTACTGCCACAACAGAAACTCCCGCCACGACCTTCTGCGCAACGGTCAATGCAGCTATCTTTGCGGCTATACCCGTACCCGTTGCCGCCGCACCTGTGGCAGTTGCCGAACCTGTACCTACTGTCGCCGCTGCAGTTGTTGCTGCTGTTGTGCCTGCAACGGCAACACTCGCCGCTGTGCCGGCTCCCGCAACGGTAATTCCTGCAAGAACCTTTGCGGATGCGCCCGAACCAACAAAGGTTTTTGAAACTGCATCCGACATTCTGCGAAGTGCCCATATAACAACTCCGATAGGAGCAACGCTGTAGGCAGATGTGATTCCTCTCTTTGCGAACTTATCTTTCAAATCCTTACGGGCGGAAAACAGTCTCGTTTTTACCGTACCTTCAGGGATTTCAAGAGTTTCTGCGATTTCGCCCACGCTGAGTTCTTCAAAATACATCATAAGAACACAAGCGCGTTTTTCTTCACTGAGCTCATCAAGCACTTCCATAACCGTTTTCTGAAGCTCGGTTTGGTCAAGGTTTTCTTCGGGACTGAACGAGGTATCCTCATCGGGCAAAAGCTCCGTCGCATCCGTTTCTTCCTCGTCACTGTTAAAAAGCATCGGTTTTTTCTTTTTGAGGAAATCCTTACTTTTGTTGGCAACAATCTGATTAAGCCAGCTTGAAAAGCTTTCAGGTTTGTCAAGTTCGCTGATTTTTGAAAGTGCTTTTATGTAGCTTTCTTGCAGGATATCTTCCGCATCCTGATTATTCTTTGTGAATTCAAGGGCAACAAAATATGCTCTTTCACTGGTGAGTTTATAAAGTTCATCAAAAGCGGAATTGTCGCCGCTTTGAATTTGGCTTACAAGCTCAGCTATCCTTTGCTTATCGACTTCCATATATCCTCCTTTGTGGGTTTAGCGCAGTTAAGATATTCAATTCCTCTGCGTATTCCTTTTTTTAGATAATCACAAGGTTCATCAAACTTCTCTGCATAAATCATAACCGGGTCTTTATCGAGTGTTACAAGTTCCGTGATTACAGTTTTCTTTTCTTCATAAACCGAAATATCGAGCGAGTGAAAACCGTCAAGATTCACTCTTCTTTTATTTGAACGGACATTCATTTTCCTCCTCCTTTCACCCATTAGACGAGTGGAAATTGAAATCGGTTCATTTATTTTCAAAAAATTTTTTAGATGATAAAAAATAAAAAGTGCGCAGCCGAAACTACGCACGAAAAACGCATAGCTCATTCTGCTGCCACGCAAGTTCAACACACAGTACAAGTGTATGCCAAAATAGAGCATGCATTTTTACCGAAATAAAAATACACACTTATACTGTGCAAAAATTATTCACTTACGTGGCGTTTATAGTATATCACCAAAATTTATTTATTTCAACAAAAAATTCTTTTTTTAAAATTGCAAGCTCACTTAATCTTACATACTTTCAGTGATTAAACCACGACAGGAGATATTTCTCTTGCCGTGGTTCTGTTTATTTTCATACCCGTAGGGAAGGTTTGAAAAAATAACGGTGAGAGGAGCTATCGCAAATACCCGGTCCCTTGCAAAGCTGTGCCGAATAAAAATAAACAGGAGGAATGCTGTGAAAAAGATTGAATTGTTAAAAAAGGCGGTGGTTAGTTTGACGCCTCCTTGAATGCAGTGCGCAGCCCACATTTTTAATCCTGCAATGTCTGTTTTTCTTTGCTTGCAGGATTGATGTGACCGTAAGCTGACGGTCACTTTGGCAGACATTTTTTGCAAATCTGCCAAACCGCTAAGGGGTTATTTGACAAGTTATCTTGGAAAATAACCTTTTAGCGGGGTTTTCAGAGAGGATTTTTCAGAATTCTCGTTGGCGTTACGGAGTTGACTCGACCGTAACGGACAGTATGTCGCTTCTGAATGAAGCCCTGAAGTTGTTTAACGGCGAATTATCGCAGGACGGAACGGAAAACGCCGTATTAAAAAAGGTTTTCCGAATAACAAAACAAGGAGTGATTCCGTGAGTAAAAAGAAATATAAAAAGATGTCGATTACCCGTATGCTTTGCTAGGAATCAAGACCGTTCTTTTCTCAATATGAAAACAATGTCACAAGAAGTGCGTTTGTGAAAAACTATCGCAAATTCATTGAATTCTGCAGATCTGAATATGACTGCAAAACAACCGAAGAATGTAAAAATTACATAGACGATTACGTTCAGTTTCTTGTTAATAAAGGACTGACTGCAAATACAATTCATACATATCTGAGCCCCGTTGCATTGTTTTTTAATATACCGTTATCGGATATTGAGAAGCCGAAAAGATGCTCTGCACATAATGTCAGAAGCAGAAGCACAAATGGTAAGATTCAACGCTCGGATAATGACACAGGCAATCCGAAATATGCCCATCTCGTTGAGTTCCAGAAACGGGTCGGAATCAGACGCAGAGAACTCCAAAATCTGCGCGGAAGCGATTTCAAAGAGGATGAGAACGGAATTTTTTACGTGTATGTCCGAAAGGGTAAGGGCGGTAAATCACAATGGCAATTGATATTGCCCGAAGACGTTGATTTCGTTAAATCATATTTTGACGGAACAGAAAACAAGGTTTTTGCTTCAGAGGAGTTTAACAATAAATTGGATTTGCATAAACTCCGTGCCGAGCAGGCAAAGAGAGCATATCAATATTTTCTTGATAAGGTCAACAACGAAGAAGGCTACAGAGAAGAACTTGAAAAAATGATCCGCAAACATTGGAATGAACGCAACCTTGACAAAAGAACAAAGAACCCCAAACCAATCAATAAAAAAGATTTAAGCGGTACATACAAAGTGAGAGGCGAAAACAAAAAGCTTGCTCTAAAACACGGACTTCCCGTTGAATATGACCGCTTGTGCGTTCTCGCAACATCAAATTTTTGTTTGAGCCATTGGCGTTTAGGAGTTTGTGTGAATAACTATTTGCTGAATGTGTGAAACAGCAAACCCCGCCGCAAATTAAGCGGCGGGGCTGATTTGTCAATCTGAAAATATGGTTCTCATATAGTCTGTTCTTAAATCAAGAATTCTTATAACCTCAATTATTTCATTACGGGGAATATAAAATACACCGTAGTTGCCGCTGAACAGGCAACGGTAATCTGTTGCTCTGCCTGTTTTTTCGGCAACATCAATACCGAGATGCGGCTGATCGGAAAGCAGGTGTATACTTTTGATAATTTTGTCTGTTATGTTTTTTGCAGCCAAAGGATTTTTCAGAATCTGTGCTATATAATCCCTGATTTCTCTCAAATCTTCCCTTGCCTGCGGCGAATAAACAATTTTCATACATTAACACCGAATTCGGATAAGATATCCTCTTCCGAAACCCAATCTGCATTAGTTTTAATTGTATCTTCGCCCTTTTTCAATTCACTCATAAGAATTGCAACTGCCTGCTCTTTGAGAGCCTCCTTGCTGTTCTGAGTAACAATAAGAGGCATACCTTCAACATTTATCGACTGCTGTATAAAAACATTTATAGCATCTGTTAATGTCATTCCGCAGCGTGCATAAATGCTTTCTACATATTCCTTTACTTCGGGATTTATTCTCATTTGGAAAGTAGAAGTTTTGGGTGCATTTGCAACAGAAATGTTTTCTGACATAAAATCATCTCCTTTGATAATAGTATAACCTGAATTTCAAATGTTGTCAATACAATGTAATTACATTACTTGTTCAGAAATCAACCGTCAATGAAAAATCTTACATCCTTTATCCGAAGATTAAAGTTGATTTGACTGCAAATAAAATCACACAATCTTTTCTTGTTCAGAAAATAAGTGTGAAATATTTTTCTTACATACTTTCTGCGAAATTCAAAATCGAAAGGATTGATTTATATGTCAAAAGGAAAAATCGGAGTTCCATGCAATTCAATTGTTTATTTGAAAAAGCCAAAGCCTGTTCCGTGTGACTGCGAAAGATGCAGGCACAGCAAAAAGAGTGCAGGCGTATTGTTTTGTGTTGAACGAAACATTATTTCTCCGAACAAAAAGAAGTGCTCTAAATATTGGCAGACAAAACAGAAAAAGAAAAACAAGAAATAGTCTGTTTTTTCTCTGCTCAGAAAAAGGGCAAGAAAAGTTTTTCTTACATACTTTCTGTGAAGTTCAAAACCGAAAGGAGTGAGAAAGTATGTCTGTTGATGCTTTAGCCATTGTTGCCCAGAATCGTTTGTTTGCAGTTGAGCGTTGTCCCGACAATTCAGGGGTACGGTTTGTGCAAACTGATCCTGACAACAAAAGAAAATGGAGTGCTGCCATAATTGATTGCGGCAATGAGTTTGCTCTTGCAATGGGCTCTGAAGACGGTGTCAGATTACGCACATTCAAACCGACAGCAATAATGCGTATGCAAAGCGGAGATTTTGCACCGTTGTCGGTTGAAAAGCAAATTAATATTGAAACACCATACCGAACAATGATTGTCCGTAATTTGCACAATGATGATTCACCGATTGCCGTTGTAATTGGTTACATAGATAAAGGTGATGATGTTGTTCATTGTGTTGCCTTATGTCAAGCAAATTGCGGTTCGCTTATGTTCAGTATTGCAAAATAGTTTGCCTTTCATTTTTAGGATTCCTTTATAAATTTTCATGCAGTAAGTCCCGATTTCTTTTGAAGTCGGGATTTGCTGATTATGCCTATGCTTAACTGCAATATATTAATGTATCAATATATTTAAAGCCTTATTTTGACTGTTATGCTTTTTTGTACGCTAAAAAACGCTTTCATTGCCTTGAATTGCCTTTTAATTGCCGAAACCCTTGGTTTGATTTGCCCTGCTCAGACAGCATATTGACTCTTTTATTGCCGTAAAACTGCACCGAATGTTATGAGGTGCAAATTGTTTATATCAGTTCATACCTGCCGTGTGCAAATACAACTGTCAATTATTTGCTCCTATAGTAATAGGAGCGTAATTGACAGCTGATTTGACACATATAACTGCATTTCGGTTTTTGTGTTTGTTTGCACAAAAATGCAAGCTAATCTTACATACTTTCCCTGAAGGAAAGCAGAAGTCACATTTGTGCAGAGATTTGAATTTGCAATATCAGTTTTTGCAAGTTAATCTTACATACTTTCTTTGCAAGGACAAGTTAACTGCAAATCAGAGTTGCAAAACAATCAAAAATTTTAAATGCAGAAAAACCAAACCAATCTTACATACTTTCAATGCAGATAAGCAAAAAAACCAACTGCACAAAGGGTTGATTTGATACTGTCGGTTTTTGCAACTCAATCTTACATACTTTCCTTGAGAGTGCAGAACAGATATGCACCCGTACTGCAAATGTTGTTTGCACTCTGCAAAATAAAACGAAAGGAATATTATTTATGAATTATCAAGAAAACACCTTCGATGAACTCAATGATTTTGAGGACGAACTCGAATGGGCTGATGCAACCGCACCCGACCCATCTCCAAAACAGGAGATTGAAAATATATTCACTCCTACAATCAAACGCAATAATGAATTTAATCTTCTGGAATCCGGTTATTATGAATTCAAGGTTGCAAAATGCGATTGCGAAAATCTCTCAGCAACGGCAACAAGAAGCGGCTCTCCAATTGCCCGTCTGAGGCTTGAAATCATCAATGATGAAGCCAATGTTGTTATCAATCACATTTTATTCATAAACTCATATAACAACAAAGAAATCTATGAGTTCTTCTCTTCAATCGGACTTGCTGTCGAAGATGAGTTCATCCCTCAATGGGACAAGGTTAAGGGTCGCACCGGCGGCTGTCACCTTATTCAAAAAAGACTGGATTTTAAAACTGTCAATGCAGTTGACCGTTTTATCTCTCAAAATTAAAAGAAAGGAATCCAAAAATGAATTTTAATCAAAACACACCAACCGAACCACAGGCGACAATATTCAAAGACGTATCCGATTTTATTATTGAAACAGAAGATTTTACAGTTTCTTGCATCACAAACATACCTGCTTATGAAGATTTACCGCCGGTTTTAATAGAAAATATTCTGTATAAGGGTGACAATATGCTTTTATATGGGCCAACTAAATCCTACAAATCATTCCTGCTTCTGATGCTTGCCATAGCAATCGCTACTGGTGGCGAGTGGCTTGGATTTAAATGTTCCGAAGGAAATGTGCTTATTATAGAGTTTGAGAACGGACAGGCAATGACTTATGAACGCATCAAAGCAATTTTAAAAGAGAACGGTATTAATGAAGACTGTCTTTCAAGAATATCAATAATCACATTAAAAAAACGAGCGGATATCAACAGCCTCGTTAATGGTCTTATAAAAAATATACCGCCTCAGATGTACTCTGCAATCATTATAGACCCAATCTATAAATTACTTTCAGGCGGTGAAAGTCAAGCAGAAATTGTTGATACAGTTTTATCGAAGATTGATGAGCTTTCAAAAAAGCTTAAAACTTCAATTATTCTGTCTCATCACACAAAAAAAGAAGGACAGAACTATCAAAATATTATTGACAGAATATCTGGTTCCGGGCTTATAGGCAGAGATATGTCAGCTCTTATCGGTATTTCTTCTGTTTCAAAGAAAGATGATTACAAAAGAGAACGTATCGAAACCGAGCTTCGGCACTTTCCTCAGCAATCAAATTTTTATATAAATATAAACGGAACAACTTATACCAAAGAAGAACCTGCCGAATCACACAGTGACAAAAATTCAACCAAAAGCAAAAGTGAAACGAAAGCCGAGCAGTTTGAAAATAATTTATTTCGATACTATAAATTTCTTGAGAAAAAAGTAGGTGAGGTAACAGTTCGGGATTTTGAAGAGCTTACAGATACATCCAAAAACACAGTAAAAAAATATATTAATGCGATACCCGGTTTTTCAATTGATAACGGTGTTGTTAAATATATTGAAGAAAAAAACAATTATGATAATTGTGGAAAGGAGAAAAACCATTGAAAAGAAATTCAAGCAAAAAAAATTATATTTCATCCCTTGACGGTCTGCCCTATATGCTTAACCTTGAAATGGTAGCAGGTTTAACCGGTCTTAATTATGAAACAATAAAAAAGCACTGCCAGAAAGGTAATATAAAAGCCCAGAAAATAGGAAAAGAATGGCGTATAAGTCAGGATGACTTTCTTAATATGGGCATCAGCAACGCCCATCACAATTAACAATTCAGAAAGGATCAATTAATTTGTCAAAATACTATATTGAAAATAATAGATACTGCACCAAAGTTTATATAGGTGCAGATTCCAACGGCAAGCCCAAATACAAAAAGCTAAAGGCTAAAACAGAAAAAGAGCTTGATAATCGTGTGAGGGAATTTCGCAAAGCTTTGTTTCAAGGCTATGATACCATTAAAGGTTCAGCTACGCTTGAAAGCTGGATTGAAAGCTTTTTGGAAAATTTGTATCAGGATGTACTATGCGAAAACTGCACAAACACCGAATACAATATGACCAAAGCAAGACTCAATTATTTTCTTGAATACAAAGGCGGTCTTCTTGCCAAAACAAGCTTAAATAAGATTTTATCCACCGATATTCAGCCTGCCATAAATCAACTTTACTCTAAAAACCCCGTAACGGGAAAGAAGACAGCAAAAAGAACAATTCAACGCTATTTAAGAGCTCTCAAGAATGTGTTTGAATTTGCAAGAAAGATGAGAGCGTATAATTATGTTAATCCTTGTGATGATGTAACTATACCTAAAAAAGCCATTGAAAAGAAAAGGAAATCAATCAACAAATATACAATAAAGCTTATTTTAACGACCAAACACAGAGCACAGCTTGCCGCAATTATATTTCTTCTCGCAGGTCTTCGTCGCGGAGAATTGACCGCATTGACTTGGGATGATATTGACATTGAGAATAAAACCATAAATGTAGACAAATCGTTTGATTTTAAAGAGTATGAAGTCAAGGACCCTAAAACCGATGCAGGCACAAGAACGGTTACAATCAGTGAATATCTTTGTCAGATTTTAAAGGCTGCAAAAGAAGAATCAAAATCTGAATATGTCATCGAAAAGGCTCGCGGCGGCAGAATGACAGAAAGCGCTTGGAAACGCCTTTTTGAATATTATATGATTGCTTTGAAAGAAGCCGACGAAAAAAATAAAGAGGAAAATGAATGTTCTTCAGATGATGTGTTTGAGGAATTTACACCTCATATACTTCGTCATACATATTGTTCTATGCTTCAATGGGCAGGTGTCGATATAAAGACGGCACAGGAACTCATGGGTCATAACGATTATGAAGTTACTGCCAATGTATACACCCACGGAGATAATGATTCGAAAGTTGCAGCGGCAAGTCTTCAGAATGAGTATTTAAACAACTTTTTAAAAGCTGAAAAATAACCCTAAAAAGCTGATTTAACATCAGAAAAAGCACAAAATTGCATACAAATGAAAAGACAGCAGTTGGGGAATCCCTTCTGCTGTCTGGGTTTTCGGGTGTTTTGTGCCTTCAAAAAAGGGGCACATAAAGGGGCACATAGTCCTCGAAAAACGGCGATATTTTGCGGTAATGATGCTAATTTAGAAAAATAACGATTTTTGAAAAAAGCAAAAGAAAAATCCCGAAACCCTTGTATATCAACGGTTTCAGGACTTGTTCGTGGCAGGGGCAGAAGGACTTGAACCCTCGGCACGCGGTTTTGGAGACCGCTGCTCTACCAACTGAGCTATACCCCTATATTAAATTATGGTGGGCCATCAGGGACTCGAACCCCGGACCGACCGGTTATGAGCCGGTTGCTCTAACCAACTGAGCTAATGGCCCATGCATGCGTATTCGCAACGATAGATATAATACCAAAAAGATTTTGATTTGTCAATGATTTTTTTCTTATAATTTTAAATTTTCTTTTTTTCTTAATTGAATTGAATAATTCTCTACAATCACGGTATTCATTTTGATTGTTTTTTATGTTATATTCTATTTGCCGGCAATTAATTTGTTAAGGAGTAAAATGTTGTGAAATTGAAAATTGGTGAAAAAATACGTACCTATAGAAAAAACTTGATATAACACAGGAAGAACTTGCGGAGCGTCTGGGTGTTTCATTTCAAGCAGTCAGTCGATGGGAGAACGGAATAACATATCCCGATTTGGAAATTATACCTGTTATTGCAGAGCATTTTAATGTATCCGTTGATGCTCTTTTAGGTCTTGATGATGCAGAAAAGGAGTGTGAAATAGAAGAAGGTTTAAAAGAATATGATAATCTTACGGACAGAAGTTTACAGAAAAATCATATAATAGAGCTGAAAAATAGTTATCCCAATGACTTTCGTGTTTTGATAAGGTATATGGCTTATCTTATACGCAGTACAACCGAAAAGAGTGAAGTTGCGGCAGAGGTGTTATCAATTTACAAAAGAATTCAGCAAAGCTGCACGGTTGATTGGATTCGCATTACATCAAAACATATTGTTATTGAATTGTATCATTCCCTTTCGAAAAGAGAAAATTCCGGAGTTCCATTTGATTTTTGTGAAAGTCTGATTAATGAAATGCCGAGAATGAGGGACTGCAAGGAAATGTTTTGTTTCTTCTATCCCGAGAACCATCCGAACAGAGAGGAAAGTATAAGAAGCACTCTGGAAGAAGAATTTTTGTTATTGCATACCAATCTTGAAAAGTATTATTTCTTTAATGACGGATTTGACGTTGATTTCAAGCTTGAATTATGCAGAAAAGAAATTGATATATTGAACTTTATTTATAATGACGGAAACTACGGTAAAATGTGGAGAGTGATGATTCACAATTTCGGGCATCTTGCGATTAGATGTTTTCAAAAGGGAGACCGTGAAAATGCACTTTTAAATTTAAAAAGGTGTGCAGAGCTTGCAAGTGAATTTGATAACATGGAGAGAACAACCGTTATGCGTTCAAGACTGTTTAACGGAAAAGTATTTGATAAATTTACGCTTGGAAATACGTATAAGGCTAAAGAACAGGTCAGATATCTTATCACGGAAAAATATCCGTTTTCGGATGATTTTAAAATAACTGCGGAATTTGAAGATATAATCAAAAGTTTAAATTAAATTGATTATATTTTTATTGAAAAACTGCAAATAGTGTGTTACGATGGTGTAAATCTAATTTTTTTTGCGGAGAAAAGTATGTTCAGAGAATTAGCCAGAAAAAATAAAGAAATTTCTTTTGACGAGTGCGTTGAAATTCTGAAGAGTGAGAAAAGGGGAGTTCTTTCCGTTTCAGGAGATAATGATTATCCGTACGGAATGCCGATGAACCATTTTTATTGCGAAGATGATGGCTGCATATATTTTCATTGCGGAAAAACAGGTCACAGAAATGATGCCCTTAAAAAGCATGATAAAGTTTCGTTTTGCGTATATGATGAAGGATATCGAAACGAAAATGATTGGGTTTTGAACATAAGAAGCGTAATTGTTTTCGGAAAAATCGAGCTTATTGATAATATTGATGCGGTTATTGAAATATCCGAAAAATTGAGCCGAAAATTCACGGATGATGAAGCATATATTCAAAAAGAAATTGCAGCTTTCGCAAGCAAAACGCTTCTTTTGAAGCTTGTTCCCGAAAATATTTGCGGCAAGCGAGTCAAAGAATCTTGATTGGTGAGAAATAAAATGAGCGTTAAAACCGAAATTTTTATAAAGGACAGAGCTGATCCGTTTGTAACACGGGGAAGCGACGGCTGGTATTATTTTACCGCATCATATCCCATGTACGGCAAGGAGGATAAAAACGGCTATGACCGAATTGTTCTTCGCAGAGCAAGAACGCTTGACGGACTTGCAAATGCAGAAGAAAAAATCATTTGGCATATAATAGAGTCCGATACCGCATTCCGATTTATCTGGGCGCCCGAAATTCACGAAATCGGCGGAAAATGGTATGTGCTCTTTGCTGCAAGCGGAAGCGAAAACAATGTCTGGGATATAGACTGCCATATCATAATGTGCAGCGGAAACGATCCATATAATGACCCGTGGATTGATAAAGGTAAATTCCGGGCCTGCGAGGGTGATGAGTTTTCGTTCAGAGGGTTTTCACTTGATATGACATACTTTGAATGCAACGGCAAAAGCTATGTTTCATGGGCACAGAACGGCGGTAACTCCAATGTTTATCTCGCAACGGTGAATCCCGACGAGCCGTGGAAAACAACCTCTCACGCAATGCTTCTCACGAAGCCCGAATTTGACTGGGAAAGAGTGCGTATCCCCGTAAACGAAGGTCCTGCGGCGATGATTCACGGGGGCAGAATATATCTGGCATTCTCCGCATCTGCAACAGGTCCGGAATATTGCATAGGGCTTATGTATGCCGATGAAAAGGCGGATTTGATGAATAAATCGAGCTGGAGAAAGCTTGATAAGCCTTTGCTTACATCGGAGGATTTGATTGGTGAATACGGTCCCGGACATAATTCCTTTGTGAAGGATGAAAACGGTGATTGGATTTTTGTTTACCATTCCAGAGATGAAATGTGTTTTAAGGGTGAATGCGGATATTCACAGCACGACTCACTCTACGACCCCTGCAGGAGTGCAAGAATAAGAAAAGTTTTGTGGGATTCTGACGGATTTCCTATACTTAATTCATAAAAACAACCCCATCACACGATGGGGTTAAAATTTTACTCAAAGATTGATAATATCATGCCGATAAATCCGACTATCATTGCCGAAAGGAATTCAAACAGATTGTCGGCATTTTTTGTGTCTGCATCAAAGCCCAAGCCGGGATTTTCGTCTGACGGTGAGAATCTAACCGCATCAAGGCTGATGTCGGATTCTCCGTCAGCCTCAAATCTGAATTCAATGTTTTTGACGGTCTTGAGTCTTTCGTTGGGACTTGATATTCCGCACTCGTTGCCGAAAAGATAGAGCTTGTTGAGGTCAAATGTAAGAGTGTGCCATTTTCCGTCAGCGGGAATAAAGGCACTTGAATCGCTCGTTCCGAAAAGTGCGGGAGTATACCACAGAACGGAGTTTTTAGAGAATCTTATTTCGGAGAGCTTAACGTCATTTGTGCCGTTGTTTCTGATGTTAACGGAAATTGTGCCGTAGTTTGTATAATTATCATCAACGTCGTCGAATGTTTTGGTTTCAATGCCGTCTTTGAACGTCAGAAGGGGATTTACCGAAAAGCTTGAATTGGCGGAGCTTATTTTCATTCCGCTCTGACCGCTGAAGGCATCGCTTGCGGAATAAGATATTTCGGCGTTTTTGCTTTCCCAAAGGTAATGATATTTGCTGAAGTCTTCGCCCTGAACGTGCCATGCCGTTTCGTCTTCACAATCTGCCCATACCTTGTCAATCCAGTATTGTTTAACGTTGCTCTGATTTGTGACAAAGGGGCTGACGGGCAAGGCGAGTTCTCCGTTTTGAGTGGCATAGAGATTTGATTTCATATTCATAACCGAATAGGCATAGCTTGCCGAAACAGGGGATTTGACAGAGTCGCTGTAAATTCTGACTGTGTTTTTGGAGATTATTTCCGCATCGGCACGGGTGAATATGCCGTCGTTTCCGCAAACGGCAAAGCCTGTCGGCAGTGAGGTTGAAAATTCAAGACCGTCACCGACGTTTCTGAATGTAACAAAAACGCTTCCGTCTTTGATTTCTGTTTTTTCAGTTGTTGCCGCTGTGTAACAATCACTTTTGCCGTAGACAAATCCCTTTGCGGCGAATGCCATTCTTTCGCCGATTTCCTTCTTGGTTTCGGGATGGATTGAGCCCGCTTCGGGGATGAAGGTGAGGGGCAAATCATAGATTGAAACCAATGCTCTTGATTCGGGTCTTTCCTGCTGAATGGCGGAAAAATCAATGTTTCTCTGCGGCAGGCAAAGTCCGTCTTCGCTGTAGAAATATGATGCAAGCTGTGTAAAAACAAAGGGCAGAAGACCGTTTTTGTATCCGAATATTTCGGTATATGAACGCTGAAGAAGGTCGATGCAGTCGGAATATTCCTGTGCTGTTTGACCGATGTCACTTTCACCCTGATACCATATCATGCCCGAAATTCTGAAATTTCTTGCGGGATGAATGCGTAAATTGTAGTTTGCGGTCATATCGGTATAGAGATTGTGACCGTCTTCCTTCCATTCGTTTGCGGGGAAATATCTGCCGTTGTCAGTTAAATGCTTCTTTACGGCAGCGTCGGAATCAATTGCCTCTCTTGAAAGCCATGATGCAATTGCGGAGCCGCCGAGATTGAGGTTGAGAATACCGACGGGCATATCAATTTCTTCCATAAGCTTTGCCGCAAAGAAATATCCGACGGCGGAAGTGCCGTAAATTCCCGAGTCTTCACCGCTTATCCAAGCTGCGTTTTTGATATCGTTGAGCGGCTCAAGAGGAACAAGATTTTCGGAGCCCTTGTATTCGGGATACGCGGGAGTTGTGAGCACACGAATCCACGGGCTTAATTTTGTTCCGCTCTGCATCATTTCAAGACCGTGCTCTGCCTGACCGAGGGGGTACATCATGTTACTTTGACCGCCTGCAAGCCAGAGTTCACCAAAAACAACATTTTCAAGTCTCTTGAATTCGTTACCGTTTTCTTTAAGAATAACCGTGTATTGAGTGTATCCGCCGGAGGGTGCTCTGAACGAAACTTCAAATGTGCCGTCTGCTTTTGCGGTTGACTTTCCGCTTGAGATGACGGCGTTGTTCAGCAGAAGTTCAGCCGTTATTTCGTTTCCCGACGTTGCCGTGCCGGCAATAATTGCGTCGTCATTTTGTCTGAAAAGCATATTGTCGGAATAAACAGAATAAACCTCTGCTTTCTTTGATGACGCACTTGCCGAAATCATGAATGATGATGCCAGCGTTATAGAAAGAAGAATTGAAATGATTTTTTTCATGTCTTAAACCTCCTTATTACGGTTAATTTTATCACCAGGAATAAAACAAGTCAATCAAAACTTGACATATATTTTTTGTGATGATAAACTAAAAATATCATTTTTAATGCAGGGTGATACCATGGAAAAAATACTTTCGATTGTACTCTCATTTATTATCGGATTTGTCAGTTATCCTTTGAGTTTTATTCCGTTACTCAATGACACGGAATTTTCGGCTTCGGAAGGTTTTTTTCTGTTTCATGGATTTCAAGAGCTACAGCCCGATTGAATATGATTATTATCTTTCGGCAGGCAACACAACGGAAATCAGAACAGCATTTTCAACATTGAAATAAGGAGTGTGCATATTGAAAGCAAAAGAAATGACTCCCGAAAAGCTTGCGAAATTAAGTGTCAGACGCGAAAAGGAAATCCTCAAATGGGAAAAGGAAAAAACAAGACCAAAGAAGAATCTTTATTTTGCCTACCTTGTTTTCATTATAACATTAATATATTCAACAGATGAAATCGCATCACAAATCGGCACTCTGATGAAAACCGAAATCGCAAATGACCTTCTCTCAAAATTCGGAGAAAGCTCCGTCGGTTTGCTTGATATTCTTTCGATTCTCGTTGTACCGTTTCAGGCACTCGGTCTGTTATACAGACCTCTTGCTGACCGCTGGGGCAGAAAGAAATTTCTGATTATCAACACCTTCGGCATGAGCTTTGCCATGCTTGTAATATTCCTTTCGAATAATCTTTTCCTCTATTTTGTCGGTGCGTGCATGGTGCAGTTTTTTATTCCCCACGATATGCACGTTGTTTACATAATGGAATCGTCACCTTCAAAGCACAGAGCAAGAGTTTATTCGTCAATCAAATTTGTTGCGAATATGTCCGTCATGCTGATTCCTTTCTTGAGAAGAATGCTGATGGAAAACGCTTCGGAATGGCGTAATGTTTATCTTATTCCCGCTCTTGTGGGCGTTGTTACAAGCTTTATAGCACTTGCAACCGCAAGAGAAACCGACAGCTTTATTGATTCAAGACTCCGCCATCTTCGTATGAGCGATGAGGAGCGCAGGGCTGAAAAAGAAAAAGCGGATGCCGCAAACGCACAGGGCGGACTTATTCCCGCTCTGAAATTTGCGATGAAGCATAACCAGCTGCGTTGGTTATATATAACGTCGGCACTTGCTAATCTCGGCTTTATAGGAACAATAAACTATCAGGTTATTCTGACCTACGGCTACGCAGGCAATATGGCGTCGGGCGGTAAAATAACAGAAGCCATACTTGATTCCGTCAGCACGGGAGAAGTGACAACGGCTCTGTTCATGTTTCCTATAGGCTGTGCGGTGTCGCAGGTTATAATGGGCTTCATTTCCGATTCAAAGGGAAGAAAAACCGCTGCAATTACAACCGCCGTCAACTGTCTAATTGCTTTTGTGACTTTTACGGTCGGCTCAAGCCTTGCATGGAATCCGTATCTTGTAGGCTTCCTCTGCGGTGCAAGCATAGGCAGCTTCTATTCAACAAACGATGTTCTTATAATGATGATAGGCGAATCGGCACCTACTAATCTGCGTTCGTCCGCAATGTCTGCGCAGTTTATCGTAACCGCTGCGGGTGTTGCCTTGTCATATGTAATAGGTCTGCCGATAATTACCCTTGCAGGCAATTCTGCAACGGGGATAGTTTCGCTTTCTCTTCTTGTTCCGGGATTTATAGCCGCATTCTTTTCTCTTGTGCGAAAAACAAACGAAACAAAAGGAATTGATATGGATACCGTAACCGGCTGTGAATGGGACTGAATACATTAAATATAAAAGGGGATAGTTATGGAGAAATTTGACATTATAGTTGTCGGTGCTTCATCGGCAGGCAGTTATTTTGCAAGAAGAATGTCTGAAAAGGGCTTCAGCGTTCTTGCAATTGATAAAAGCCCCAAGGAAACAATCAGCCCAGCCTATGATATTTTTCACATGGGCAGAGATGATATGAAACGCTTCGGTCTGCCCGAAGTGCATAAGGGTGACGGAATCTGGGCGTTTGAATTTGAAGAGCAGATGATGCTTTCGGCTTACGGAAACCATCCCAAGCCCTCGAATTCGTGGGTTGTCGGAATGCACAAGCATGATTATATCGTAAGAATGAACGAATGGGCTGAAGAAGCGGGCACGAAAATCAAATACAATGCAGGTTTTGATAGCCTTGTTTATGACGGAAACGGCAGGATTTGCGGCGTTACATATGAAGAAAACGGCGAAAAAATAACCGCAGAGTGCCGTCTTGTCGCTGACTGCTCGGGTATTCCGGCAGTTGTAAGACGCAGTCTGCCCGACGGCTACGGCATTGAAAAATTTGAGCTCACTCCCGACGATATGTTTTATGTAACCCTGCGCTATGTTGATTTTATCGAAAAGAAAGAGGAATGGATGAAATCTCATTTCTGGCTTTCGTATAAATCGTGGCTTGCACCGAGTGCGGGCAGCGATGCAATTATCGGCATGGGCTCGTGCTTCGGATTTGACTATGTTGAAAAAGTTTATGAGCAGTTTACAAAAAATGTAAAGCTTCCCGCCCACAAGGTCAAGAGAATCGAAAGAGGCTGCACGCCTTATCACAGAGCACCTTATTCCTTTGTTGCAGACGGCTTTATTGCAATGGGTGACGCTGCGTGCATAACCAAGCCAAACTGCGGTGAGGGCTGCACGGCATCCCTTGTGCTTGAGGATATTGCTGTTGAATATGCTTCGGCTGCAATGGAAAACGGAGCTTATCCCACAAGAGAATCCCTTTGGAGTATAAATAAAAAATACAACGACACACAAGGCAAGGAGTTTGCGAGCCTTATGGCACTTCTTGCGTCGGTTGTACGCCATTCGCCCAAAGCAAACGAATTTCTCTTCAAGCATGATGTCATTTTCAGCCGAAAGATTCTCGGCGGTATGGGCACAGGCGGTCTGCAGCTTGATTTGACGGATTATCTCAAAACACTTTTCTTTGTGATTATCGGAATAGTGACCTGTAATATCACAATCGCAGAATTGAAAAGCATTCTCAACGGAGTTATCAGCAGCGGAAAGCTTACGGAGCTTTATGAGCGATTCCCCGAAACGCCCGACGGATTTGAAGCTTGGGTTAACGAGGCGGAGCTGCTCTGGAAGAAAGCGGGCAAGCTTGCTGACTGGAAACCTCTTTGATGAAAACACATTTTACCCGTATAACGTGCGTTATGCGGGTATTTCTTTTTGTTAAATGTCTGTTTAATTAAAATTTACAATATCTTGACATATCAGCTTTGTTTTTGCTTGACAAATCACCAAATATGGTATAAAATCAATTATAATTGTTTTAATGGGTAAAAAGGCGAAATTTTGAAAGTATAGATAGGAGTGGAATTGTAGTGAGTGAGAACATGGTTCAGTTTGTAACAGCCGCTTGCAACGGTGATACCGATGCAATGGCGAAGCTCTACTCAAAAACCCTTAAAGGCTCATATTTCCTTGCCGCAACCTTGTGCGACAGTGACGCAGAGGCTGCAGACATAACAAAAAAAGCATACGCAAAGGCGTTTTGCAATATTTCAAAGCTCAAAAAACCCGAGGCTTTTGAAATATGGATGAAGCAGAATGTTTCTGCTGTTTTCAAGGACAGTCGCAGCTTTGCTTTTGATGAATCGGAAAACGATGCAGGCGAAGCATCATCGGAATTTCTTTCCGAAAGCATTCTTGAAGATGCCGAAAAATGCAATGCGGTATTCTCTGCCGTAAAGGCACTCAAGCCCGAGCTCAAAACAGCAGCGGTTCTTCATTATAATAACGGAATGCCTGTTCCCGCACTTGCGAAGTTTCTCGGTGTTTCCGAAAATACGGTAAATGCTCTTCTTGCAAATGCAAGAGCAGAAGTGCTTGAAGCTGCAGGACTTGAACTCTCCAAGGACGAAAACCCCGGTGCACTTCCCGTGCTTACAAGAATTTTCCAAATGGCAGCTTCCAATGTTGCAATCGACGGCGGATATGTCAGAGAAATCTTTGTGTTTGCTCTTGAAGCATACGAAGCAGCAAAGAGCATCCAGAAGGATGAGGCACCTGCTGCTCCCGTAATCGTTAAAGAAGAAGTCAAAATCGAAACTCCCGCAGAAGAAAAGGTTCAGGAGCCTGAATCCAAGAGCAATGTCATTTCGTTCAAGGACAGAATCAGCGAGATTCTTGACGGCGAAAAAACAAATATCCCCGAAAATGAAAATAAGGAAGAAAAGGAAGACGGCGAAGATCTTAATATTCCCGAAATCACTCCGTCTTCGGTTTCGCCCGAGGTTGAGGAATCCGTTAAGATTTTCGGCGGCGTAGATATTAATGATACACCGCATCCTCCTCTTGCTCCGATTAACGAAAAACCTGCTGAAAATAAAAAATTCAAGTTTGATTTAAAGAATATCAACAAGAAAACACTTGCCATTATTTCGGCTGTCCTTGTTGTTCTTGTTATTATCATTGTTGCCGTTGCCGCTAAATCAGGCGACGATAAGCCCAATGTTGACGACCAGACGGGCAGCACCTCGCAGTCTGCACAGGATGCCGTTTCCAATGCGGCGTTCAAGTGGGTTCCCGGCGGATTTGAGGAATGCAGCGAAATCACATATCTCAACGAGAATTACTGTGTATTCAAATCCGTAACAACAGGCAAGTACGGTCTTCTTGACTACCAGGGCAACGTTGTTCTTCAGCCCAACTACGAAAAGTTTGAACGCTGTGGCTCCGGTAAGGACTACACAAGCAACAACAATTATCATATCGTTGTTTACATTGAAGGCGAAAGATACGGTATCACAACCGTTAACGGCGAAATCACCGTTGAAACAACCGTCCACGCCAGACACGAGATGGATGCGTTTGTAGGTCTTGAAGATACATCTTACGATGAGCGTGACCGCTATTTTGAAGGCTATGCAGCCGCAAGAAAAGGCGATAAATGGGGCTATGTAAGCCAGGAAAAAGACAAGAAAGTTATCGACTATGAATATGAAGCCGTAAATGAGCTCAACGAAACAGGCGAAGCCCTCTTCTCGGATTACTGCCGTCCCGTAACAGGCGGACTTATTGCCGTTAAGAAAGACGGAATGATGGGTATTATCGACCTCAAGGGTGACGAAATCGTTGATTTCAGCTACACCAACATCATGCCCGGCAGCAACGGCGTTTTCATCGCCTGCAAGAACGGCACATGGGGCGTTATACTTGTCGGCAACGCAATGACATCGTTTGCGGGTGTTAACATTCAGGTTACGGTTGAGCCTGAACCTCCCACTGACGAGGATGTTCAGGTCGATTCAAACCGCAAGAAGTATAAAGTTATTTCCGAGGACGGAATCAACGTCAGAACAGATGCGGGTTCAGACTATGACAAGATCGGCTCGCTCGATTACGGTGACGTTGTTGAAAGCTATGCAACAAAGCTTGCCGACAACGGAAATTACTGGGTCTGCATCAAGTATAACGGCGAATACGGCTGGGTTGCAATGACCATGCTTGAAAGAGTAAGAAACTGATTTTTTACCGATTGACAATCACTTCAAAAGTGTTATAATGTCATATAATTTGATAATAATAAGCTTCGAAGGGGAAGAATTCCTTGCCTGCTTAACAGAGAGCGGTCTGATTGGTGAAATGACCGTTAGGCAAAAGGCTCCGAAAGGCCGCCCCCGAGCTCTGCCGTGATGAACGGCGGCGTTACCTGCGTTATAAGGAATGAGTGGTGCAGATTGCACAATTTGGGTGGTACCGCGGCACAGCCGTCCCATACCGATTGTCTTTCTGCACCTTTTTTCTGCCGCATAACGTAAAAAATCAAGTAAAACAGGGATAAAAATTCATCCCATAGGAGGAAATTATATTATGAAATGGATGGGACTTAACGAAATCAGAGAGAAATATCTCGCTTTTTTTGAGTCAAAGGAACACTTGAGAATGCCCAGCTTTTCGCTGGTGCCCCAGGGCGATAAGAGCCTTCTTCTCATCAATGCGGGCATGGCACCTCTCAAAAAGTATTTCACAGGCGAGCTTACTCCTCCCAGAAACAGAGTAACAACCTGCCAGAAATGTATCCGTACACCTGACATTGAAAGCGTCGGTATTACAGCACGTCACGGCACATATTTCGAAATGCTCGGCAACTTCTCGTTCGGTGATTATTTCAAGCACGAAGCAACACGCTGGGCATGGGAATTCTGCACCGAGGTTATGGAAATGCCCAAGGACAGAATTTATATCAGCGTTTATCAGGAGGATGACGAGGCTTTTGATATCTGGACAAAGGAAATCGGAATCCCCGAAGATCATATGGTCAGATTCGGCAAGGCAGATAACTTCTGGGAGCACGGTGCAGGTCCCTGCGGTCCCTGCTCTGAACTTTATTTTGACAGAGGCGAAAAATACGGCTGCGGCTCACCCGACTGTAAGGTAGGCTGCGAATGTGACAGATATATTGAATTCTGGAACCTCGTTTTCACACAGTTTGAAAATGACGGTAACGGCAACTATACAAAGCTCAAGAGCTGCAATATCGATACAGGTATGGGTCTTGAAAGACTTGCTTGCATCATGCAGGATGTTGACAATATTTTTGAGGTTGACACCGTTCAGAATATCATGAAGCACGTTATGGAAATTTCGGGTATCAAGTATCACGAAAACGAAAAGAACGATATTTCGCTGCGTGTTATTACTGACCACATCAGAAGCACAACATTTATGATCGGTGACGGCGTTATGCCTTCAAACGAGGGCAGGGGATATGTTCTTCGCCGACTTTTGAGAAGAGCTGCACGTCACGGCAGACTTCTCGGAATTCAGGGCACATTCCTTTCCGATGTTTGCGAAACCGTTATCAAAGAAAACGCAAACGCATATCCCAATCTTGTTGAAAAGCATGACCTTATCGTCAGAGTTATCAAGGCAGAGGAAGAAAGCTTCAACAAAACAATCGACACAGGTCTTAACCTTCTTGAAAACATTATCGAAAACATGGATTCAAAGGTGCTCAGCGGTGCAGATGCATTCAAGCTTCAGGATACCTTCGGATTCCCCATTGACCTGACAAAAGAGCTTCTTGAAGAAAGAGGCATGAGTGTTGATATCGATGAATACAAGCGTCTTTATGCTGAAAGCAGAGCTGCTGCAAGAGCAGCCCGCACGGATGCAGGCGCAGAGGCATGGAAGGGCGGACAGGCTTCCCTTAAGGATGTCGAAACAACAGAATTCCTCGGTTATACCGATTTCAGCTGCAACGCAGCCGTAAAGGCTATCATCGCCGACGGTGAAAGAGCAGACGTAGCAACCGCAGAATCAAATATCGCACTTGTTCTTGATAAAACCGCATTTTATGGTGAAAGCGGCGGACAGGTCGGCGATACAGGTGTTATTAAGACCGCCAATGCTGTTTTTGAAGTAACCGCAACAAACAAGACTCCTGACGGAATTGTTCTTCATATCGGTAAAATAGTTGACGGTGACAGCATTTCAGTCGGTGATGAAGCTGTTGCAACAATTTGTGCAGCTTCAAGAGAAGCAACAATGAGAAACCACACCGCAGCTCATCTTCTTCAGGCAGCTCTCCGTGAAACTCTCGGCTCACACGTTGAACAGGCAGGTCAGCTTGTTAACGAAAACGCCATGAGATTTGACTTTACTCATTTCTCTGCACTTACCTCTGATGAGCTTGCAGAAGTTGAAAATAAGGTTAATAATATAATTCTTTCCGCAATGCCCGTAACAAGCACTGAAATGCCCATTGAAGAAGCTAAAAAGCTTGGTGCAATGGCACTCTTCGGAGAGAAATACGGCGATGTTGTAAGAGTTGTCAGAGCAGGCGACTTCTCAACAGAGCTTTGCGGCGGTACTCATGTTGATAACACAGGCAAGCTCGGACTTTTCAAGATTATTTCCGAGTCATCCGTTGCTGCGGGTGTACGCAGAATCGAAGCCGTAACAGGCATTGGCGTGCTTGAATACATTGCAAAGAACAACGCTCTTATCAACAGCACGGCTGCTGCAATGAAGCTTGCAAATGTTTCAGAGCTTGATAAAAAGGCGGCTTCTCTTGCTGCTGACCTTAAGGCAAAAGAAAAAGAAATTGAGCAGCTTCGTTCAGAGCTTTCACAGCTTAAAACAGGCGACCTTATGAGCAATGCGGTTGAGGTTAAGGGCGTTACTCTTATTGCAAAAACCGTTGAGGGCGTAAACCCCGGCGATCTTCGCTCAATGTGCGATAAGGTTAAAGAAAATGACAATGCCGTTGCAGTTATCTGCGGCGTAAACGGTGCAAGTGCAAACTTCGCCTGTGCCTGCGGCAAGGATGCTGTTGCAAAGGGTGCTCATGCGGGCAATATCGTTAAAGCGGTTTCAAAGCTTGCAGGCGGCTCGGGCGGCGGCAGACCCGACAGTGCAATGGCAGGCACAAAGGATGTTTCAAATATCAAGTCGGCTATGGATGCGGTAGTATCGATAGTTGAAGAAATGATTAAATAAAAGGAAGTGTAACTATGGATTGCCTTTTCTGTAAAATTATAAACGGTGAAATCCCTTCGTCTAAGGTTTATGAGGACGATTTGGTGCTTGCATTTAATGATATCGAGCCCCAGGCACCTGTTCATATTCTTATAATTCCCAAGGAGCATATCAAATCCGCAGCTGAAATTGATGAAAGCAACAGCGGACTTATTGCCCATGTTTTTGAAGTTGCCGCAAAGATTGCAAAGGAAAAGAATCTTGACGGCTTCCGCATTGTCAACAACTGCGGCGACAGTGCAGGTCAGACAGTCAAGCACATTCATTTCCATCTCATGAGCGGCAGAGATTTCGGCTGGCCCGCAGGCTGATACGGAGGAAGAAATATGTCAGAGTATTACAGAGTTAACATAGCAGGTCTTGAAAGAGATTTGCTTCGCTGCCCCATAAGCGATAAGCTTGATATTGCAGCATTTATTCTTTTCGGCGATGTTGAGGTTACCGTTCATTCCGCAACGGAGCTTCTTAAAAGACTTCCCGAGTTTGATTATATTGTAACTCCCGAAGCAAAGAGCATTCCTCTTGCATATGAAATGTCAAGACAGAGTGGCAAGAAATATTTCGTTGCCCGCAAAAAGGCAAAGCTCTATATGAAGGATGCGGTTTCCGTTGAGGTTCGTTCCATAACCACCGATGCAGTTCAGACTCTTATCCTTGACGGTGTTGAGGGTGAGCAGATAAGAGGCAAGCGTGTCGTTATTCTTGACGATGTTATCAGCACGGGTGAATCGCTTAAGGCGGTTGAAGTTCTTTGCGGAAAGTTTGATGCAAACGTTGTTGCAAAGGCTGCCGTGCTTGCCGAGGGTGACGCTGCCGGAAGAGATGACATTGTTTTCCTCGGAACAATTCCTCTTATCGAAAAATAATCAAAAGGTGTGACTTTATGCCGCGTCCTTTTGCCGTAATCGGATTTACGGTATTTTTTACCATAGCGGTTCTTTATGATACAAAAACCGGAGTGACGGCGGCGGTACTTGCCGCATTTACCGTCGCTCTGGTTATTGCACTTTTTTCGGAAAAGGCAAGAAACGCCAAAATAATTCCCGCGATTGCGGCATCCGGTGCGATTGCGTGTGTTCTGTTGCTCACGGCTGAAATGTTTGTTTATCAGCCCGCATTGTCATATGACGGCAAAGAATGCGAAATCAAGGCTGTTCTGACAAGCGAATGCGAAGAAAGATACGGCAATTATTACTATGAAGCGGAATGTATAACCGTTGACGGAGAAGAAAACGGATTAAAACTGCGTTTTACCTTTTCAGCTCCGATTGAAGCCGAGCCGTATGATTTGATTGAAGGCAGATTCCGTATTTTTGCCCTCGGTTCAACAAGTGATGAGTTTATGCTTTCCCATAAATCCAAAGGACTATTTATGGGAGCGTATTCATTTTCCGAAAAATTCAATGTTATTCAGGTTCCCGAGTCTGAAAAGCCATTCGCAAAGAAGATAATCGATTTCAGAGGCTCACTCAAGGATGCTGTTTACCGTGTTTTTCCCGATAACAGGGGAGCTCTTGCCGTTGCACTTATTTTGGGCGATAAAAGCAGAATTCCCGATGATGTTCTTGACGATTTCAACGAAGTCGGAATAACCCATCTTATTTGTATTTCGGGTTTTCATCTTTCACTCTGGTCATTTTTGATTTTGAAAATTTTCAGAAAAACAGGCATGAACGAAAAGCTTGCCAATGCGTTTGCGATAGTCGGTGTAATCGGATTTATGCTGGTTGCAGGACTTTCCTATTCCGTATTGCGTTCGGGCATAATGATGCTTGTTTATCTGCTTGCAAATATAATTTCAAGGCAGCGTGATTCGCTTAATTCTTTAGGCTTTGCGTTAACTGCGATTGCTGTTTTCAATCCGTTTGCCATGGGTGCACTCGGACTTCAGCTTTCTGCACTTGCAACCCTCGGACTTATTCTGTATTTTCAGTTTTTCGGTGAAAAAGTAAAGAATGCTTTCGGAAAAACAAGTCCGAAGCCCTTGGGCAGGCTCCTTTATTTGGTTTGCGAAGCAATTCTGACAACCGCCGCCGCAACTGCATTCATTCTTCCTGTCACATTGAGAATGAACAACGGTTTCCATTTCGGAATATTCCTTGCAAATCCCGTTGCAATTCCCGTTTCGGAGGCGTGCATTGTTCTGGGTGTAATCGCAGCAATTGTCGGATTGCTTCCGATTTATAATTTTCCTGCAGTATTGGGCAGACTTTTTCTGGATTTTCTTATGCTTATTGCGGATAAAACGGCTGAACTCAAATTTATGTCCGTGAAAATATACGAGGAAACTGCGTTTGTTGTTCTTACGGGACTTGCTGTGATTGTTCTTGTTTCGCTTTTGCTGAAGCATAAGGGAAAAGCAATGCCCGTGCTGACGTGTGTTTTGTGTGCGGTGTATTTTGTGTGTTCGCTTACTGTTTCTGATTATTTTTCTGACAGGGAAACAAGAGTGAATGTTCTTGACTGCGGGAACGGAATGTCCGTGTTGATTCGTTCCGACGGAAAGAATTATCTTTTCGGCGGCGGAGGTACGGAATTCCTTGGCGGTATGTATCTTTCGGATGCCGTTGAGTTTTTCGGCGGAGAGCTTGAAACTGTTGTTTTGCCCGATACAAGTGAATTCAATTCTTGCTGGTTTACCGATATAATCAAAGAACATAAGCCACAGAACGTTTATGCTGACGAGCTTCCTGACGGCACAAAATATCTTCTTGACTCATCTGAAAAACACGGATTTTCGGATTTCAGAGCTGAAGAAGATACGCATATTTTTTGCAGAGAAGTTAACGGTTCACGTTATGCTGTGTTTGAAAACGGTGATATCTCAATACTTATCTGCTTTGACCCGATTGATTATTCCTCGGTCGGAGCCGATTGCGATTTGATTGTTTCAAGAAACGATTATCCGCAAGGAATTCAGAACGGAGATTGCCGTGCCGTTGTTATCAGCTCCGATGCTCAAAGGGGAGTAATTCTTTCCGATGAGCTTTCGGATAAAGGAATACAGTCCGTTTTCACAGGCGGAAACGGTAACATAATTGTCAGAGCATCAAACGGTGCTTTGAGTATAAAAAGGGAAAAATAATTCCCGGAAAGGACAGCTTATGCCGATTCTTAACGAAACAGACCTTAAGGAAAAATTGAAGGATAATCCTGTCGGAATTTTTCTGATTTACGGTGAAGAAAGCTACCTTAAGAAAATTTATGTTGAAAAAATAATCAAGAAAACGGTTGATCCTTCCTTTGAGGATTTCAATTTTCATTCGTTTGACGGCAAGGATTCAACCCTTTCTGAAATATATGAATGTGCCGGTGCGGTACCAATGATGGCAGAAACAAAGTGTGTTCTCGTCAAGGATTTTCCGCTTGATACACTTGATGATAACGGCTTCGAGCAGCTTGAAACCGTTCTCTCCGATAATCCCGAAGATTGTGCACTTGTATTTTCGTTTGTTGCATATGAGCCGAAGGGTGCAAAATGGAATAAGGCGGTAAAGCTTTTTGAAAAATACGGCAACGCCGTAAAACTCGACAAAAAAACTGCCTCCGACCTTGTTAAAATGCTTGAAAGCGGTGCAAAGAAAAGGGGAAAACCTTTTGAAAAAGGCGTTGCAAACTATCTTATAACCTGTGTCGGAAGTGATTTGAACACATTGCTCAACGAAACAGAAAAGGTCTGTGCATTTGCAGAGGGCGAATGCGTCAGAAAGAGTGATGTTGATGCCGTTTGCATAAAAAGCCTTGACGCCAAGGTTTTTGATATGATTAAGGATTTGACTGCAGGCAGATTTGACAGCGCATTCCGTAAGCTTTCACTTCTTTTTGAGCAGCGTGAGGATGAATTTCAGATTCTCGGTGCTTTGATTGCACAGTATTCGGATATATACAGAGCAAAGGCTGCCGTTAAATCCGGCGAAAGAGCCGAAGCGGTTGCAAAATACTATAACTATGCGGGCAAGGAATTCAGACTTTCAAATGCTGCAAGAAACGGTTCGTCACTTTCATTTGACGATATCGGTGAATGTATTGAAATACTTCATTGGGCGGATTCAACGCTCAAAAGCTCCGCACTTGACAAAAGACTTGTGCTCGAGCAGGCGGTTGTTAAGCTTGCAAGAGTCGGCAGGAGATAATCATGATTAAAATCAAACAAGCCGTTATTGTTGAGGGGAAATACGATAAAATCAAGCTTTCGAACATTATCGATGCTCCCATAATCCAGACTGACGGTTTCGGAATTTTCAAAGACAAAGAGCTTCAGCTTCTTATCAGAACTCTGGCGAAAAAAAGAGGAATTTTAGTGCTTACGGACAGCGATTCCGCAGGCTTTAAAATCCGTTCTTTTATAGGTTCAACGGTTGATAAAAATGACGTCATAAATGCTTATATTCCCGATATTTTCGGCAAGGAAAGCCGCAAAACCGAGCCTTCAAAAGAGGGGAAACTCGGAGTTGAAGGAGTGTCCGAAGAGGTTATCATGCAGGCACTTGCGAACGCAGGAGTGCTTTGTGAATCAACGATTGAGCCCGAAAGACCCATAACAAAAACAGACCTTTATGAGCTTGGATTTACGGGCGGAACGAACAGCTCCGCAAAAAGAAAAGCTCTTTTAAAATATTATTCTTTTCCGGAAAGACTTTCAGCGAATTCGCTCATAAAAGTTCTCAACTGCGTAACAACATATGAGCGTTTTCTCGAAGATGTGAAAGAGATTGAAAAGGAGATGGCGGAATGTTAAGAATCGGTCACGGATATGATGTGCACAGGCTGACGGAAAACCGCAGGCTGATAATCGGGGGAGTAGAAATTCCCTATGAAAAAGGCTTGCTCGGTCACTCCGATGCAGATGTTTTGCTGCACGCAATCAGCGATGCACTTCTCGGAGCTGCAGCACTCGGTGATATCGGCTGCCTTTTTCCCGATAATGACGAAAAATATAAGGGTGCCGACAGCCTTGTTTTGCTCAAAGAGGTTGTTAAAGTGCTGAAAAATAAGGGCTACAGGATTGTTAATATAGATTCAACCCTTATTGCACAGAAGCCTAAAATGAGACCTTATATTGACGGAATGATAAAAAATATTGCCGAAGCCTGCGAAATTTCGGCTGATTCGGTAAGCGTTAAAGCTACAACCGAAGAGGGGATGGGCTTTACCGGAAGCGGCGACGGAATGGCAGCCCATGCGGTTTGTCTTATTGAAAATTAATTTTTTGTAAAGATTTCAATATAGTGTTTGCAACGGCATATATTTTGTGATATTATTACAGTTGGAGAAAGTTACTGAATTTTTGGCAAAGGATGGTTTGATGCTGCTTGATGTTATAAATCCGACAGACGTTGAAGTTACGAGCGGATTTTCGCAAAAGCTGCAGGGCTTTTTTGAAAAATTGCCCAACAGTGCGGGCGTATCCGAGTTTTTTTCAAACGTTACAAACATAAAACCCGATTTAACCGATATAATTGACATTGCAATTGTTGCTTTTGTTATTTACAATGCTACAAAGCTGATAAGAGAAACAAGAGCATTTCAGCTTGTTAAGGGTCTTTTGCTTCTGGGTGTTGCATATCTTGTGATTCATCAGCTCGGAATGCAGACAACCTCGATTATGTTCAGAGTTGTTTTTCAGAACATATTCATTATCCTGATTGTTTTGTTTCAGCAGGAAATCAGACAGGTTATCGAAAGAATCGGTCAGAGCCGATTTGTAGGTGTTTCCTGGCTGTTCAAAGGGAATAACTCTGAACAGCATCAGGTTATCAGCGAGTCGATTATTGAGATTTCAAAGGCGGTTCAGAGAATGGGTGCGGGCAAAACAGGCTCACTCATTGTTATGGAAAAGGAGCTTCTTCTCGGCGATGTAATCAAAACGGGAACAAGCATTGATGCAAAGGTAACCCATGAGCTCATCGGCAACATATTTTTCCCGAATTCGCCTCTGCATGACGGTGCGGCGGTAATCCGTGACGGCAGACTTGTTTCTGCGGGCTGCGTTCTTCCGCTTACAAAGGAAGACGATATTTCGAGTGACCTCGGAACAAGACACAGGGCAGCAATAGGCATGAGCGAACAGAGCGATGCAATGGTTATTGTAACATCCGAGGAAACGGGAACGATTTCTCTTGCGTTCAGAGGAGTTCTTACAAGAAATCTGACCGAGGCACAGCTTCGTGAAAGACTTCTTAATTATTTCCTTAATGATGATTCAGGCGCAGAAGAAACCGAAAACAATATTTTCAAAAGAATTTTTAAGGGTATAAAAAATGGAAAGAAAGAATCAAAGAATAAGTGATCTTTTTTATAACAACCGGTTTTTGCTTGTGTTTTCAATCGTTGCAGCAATCGGTCTTTGGCTTGTTGTTGCCGTTGAATACGGAGATGAGGTAACGAATACGGTCACCGTGCCGATAAAGGCTGATTTTTCGAATTTTGAAAATCTCAGTCTTTCGCCGTTCGGCTTTAACAGCGATGCACAGGAAAACACCGTTGAGGTAACCGTGAAAGGCTCTCGTGTTGTTGTTGATGCCGACAATATGTCAGACAGAATTACGGCAAAGCTGCAGCTTAAGTCAAGCGGTGTTACGGGTGCAACAACATATGATTTCGATGTTGTTGTCAAAAAGACGGATGAAAATGATACGGATTTTGAAATTATAAGCAGCAATGCAGACACCAAAAATTACAAAATCAAGTTTGATCAAAAGGTTCAGGGTGTCGAAAGGGTTGTTGAACCCGAAATTGACTTCGGTTCTTTTGTTGATTCGGAGAATTATTATATTCTCGACGAGGATAAGTGGACATTTTCGCCCAACACAAACCGAAAGATAAGCATCAGCGGTCCAAAAACCTCAATTGATAAAATTGACAGAGTTGTTGCAAAAAAGACAATTGACAAGAAAAAAGTAACAACAAGTCTTTCTGTTCAGGCGGAAATTCAGCTTCTTGATTCACACGGAAAGAATCTGCTTGAGGACAGCGAAAACTATCTCACTGTTTCCCTTAAGGAAATTACGGTTGAAATTCCTGTTTATACTATTCGTGAGCTTAATGCACACTATACTTGTTCCAATATTCCCGCAAAATACATCAAAGACGGAAAAAATCCGTTTACGGTCAGCTTCGACCCTGCCGTAATTAAGGTTGCCGTGCCTGAAGCAGGCATAAACAACTCTAACTATCTCAACATTTATACGGTTGATTATTCAAAGCTTAAAAGCGGAGTAAACACCTTTACCGTTGAAACAAAGGATATTGAAAACTGCATTTTCCTTGACGGCACGGAAGAAATTACGGTTACCGTTGATACGGGCAAAATGGAAACGGTGACTGTTGATGCTCCCGATGTTTCAAAGGTAAAGCAGAATATGGATCTTGAAAACAGGGAAATAACCTTTGTTTCCGTTAATTTTGACAAAGTTACAATGGTTGGTCCCGAGAGTTCCATAGCAGAGCTCAAACCCGAGGAGCTCAGCATAACGGCAGATTTGAGCTCCGTACCCGATGGTTATACAGGTGCGGCAAATGTACCTGCCGTGATATTAACGGAGGATTGCTGGTCGTATTGTGACGAAACCGACGGCAATTTCACCGTTACCGTTCAAATCAAATAGTTTTCAAACACCGCTTCTGCAAAGAGGCGGTTTTTTTATAGATAATATATTAATTTTATATAAATATTAATAATAACTGTTGATTTATGGAAAAGTTATATGTTATAATATCATGAAAAAATATTTTAAAGAAAGGCGGGCTGAACATGAGATATAAAGCATTATGTGTTATTGCTCTTATGGTGTCGGTATGCCTGCTTTTTTCTTCGTGCGATACAAGCCGCCTTATCCGACCCGTCAGCTCGCTGCTTTCTCCTCCGCTTTACTACGAGGAATATGAGGAGCTTGTTGAAGCCTTCAACAAAAAAGTTAACACGGAGGTTATCTTCTGCAGCCCTCATTCGGGCGATTTCCGTTCCGCCATTGTTATCGAAGACCTTGATTCCGACGGAACGGCTGAAGCTTTGATTTTCTATAAAGACGCCAAGGATGAAACTGTTGCAAGAATGCATTGCTTCATCACTTCTGACGGCAAATGGATTTCAAAGGGCGACTTCAACGGTTACGGAAACGGCATCGAAAGCGTAAAGATAACCGATATGGACGGCGACGGCAAGTCCGAGATAATCGTAAACTGGAATACGGCGGGCGTTTCGTCGGGCATAACTCTTTCAATTTACCGAAGCTCAAAATTTGAAGATAAATATAAAGAAATTTCAAACGAAATTTGTTCGGTTTCCGAAATCGTTGATATTGACGGCAACGGAAAAAAAGACCTCTTTGTTATAACCCAGAATAACGTTGCAGGTGTAAATCAGCGAATAGCCAAGGTTATGAAGCTTCACGGCGACACGGTTGTGCAGATGGGTGAAATAAAAATTGACCCGAATGTCAGCGGATACACTTCGGTTAAAACAGAAAAATCTGCCGAAGATTCGCCCATGAAAATCTATGTTGATGCAATGAAGGGCGAAAGCCAGATGATTACCGAGGTTATTTACTGGGATTCGGAGGGGTCGGTGCTCTGTGCTCCGCTGCTTGACACCGAAACGATGACAAACAATGCTTCGCTCCGTTATGAGCCGGTTGCAAGTGCTGACGTAAATAATGACGGCGTAATTGATATACCCGTTCAAAGCCAGATTCTCGGCAGCGGCGACGATTCACTCACCGAGAATACCGAAAATGTTTATGTCACAAAGTGGATTAATTTCGATACCATTAACAGCTACACCATTGTTGCGAATACCCTGATAAATTATCCTGACGGATATATGATTGTTCTTGATAAAAACGAAATCAAGAGCACGGGTATCAGAAACTACAGAGCACAGAATTGCTGGATTCTTTACAGAACAGATTCAACCGGAGAAAATCTCGGTGAACTGTTTTCAATTCTGAAAATTTCAACAAAAAGATTTGAGCAGGGCTCACTTGATGCTTATATTCCCATTCTCGAAAAAGAAGACGGAGTTATTTGCGTGTATGTAACGCAAAGCGGAGTTGAGCTCGGAGTGACAGAAGAATATATAAAATCAAGAATAATAAAATTGCCGTAGGAGGTGTTTGTATGAAAAGAGTTCTTATTGCGGAGGATGAAGCTGCCATAAGAGAGTTTGTTGTAATCAATCTTCGCAGAGCGGGCTATGAAGTTCTTGAAGCAGAAGACGGTGAGAGAGCTTTGGAGCTTTATGATTTTTACGGGGGAGATATAGACGTTGCCGTGCTTGACGTAATGATGCCGAATGTTGACGGTCTTGAGGTCTGCAAGCAGCTTCGCACAAGAAACAACAATATCGGCATAATCATGCTGACTGCCAAAACACAGGAAATGGATAAAATAACGGGGCTTATGATGGGTGCCGACGATTATGTTACAAAACCCTTTTCGCCAACCGAGCTTGTTGCTCGAGTTGATGCAATTTACAGAAGGGTTGCAATGAACAGTAAAACAAAAACAACGGCATCAGAGATAATTGAGCTTGGTGTATTCAAGCTCAATCTCCGAAGCAGAACGCTTACCAAAAACGGAAAATATATTGAGCTTACACAGGTTGAATTTCAGATGATGGAATATTTCTTCACAAATCCCGGTGCCGCATTAAGCAGAACCGATATTCTCAACAAGGTCTGGGGCAGCGAATATTTCGGCGAAGAAAAAATTGTTGACGTCAACATAAGACGTTTAAGAATGAAAATCGAAGAAGAACCCTCATTCCCCAAGCATCTGACAACAATCTGGGGCGTGGGCTATAAATGGATAGTCTGATTTTAAAAGAAGGGAGCTGAACACCGTGAAATTTATGGGAATAACGAAACGATGGTTTCTCAACGTTGCGTCTATCGTTATTGTTATTCTTATAGCTGTTTCGGTTGTTCTGCTCATTTCGCTTCGCAGCTATTATTACGGAGTTGCGGATATGACTCTTGACGCTTATTCCGCCGATGAAATCACGGCAAGCTTCAGTCTTTACGGCGATGCCTCGTCAAACGGATTTGAAAAAGCGGGCAGAGATTTTGTTGAAAACTTTCCCCACAGAGATACAACGGCGGTTTGGATAATTAACAATCAAGGAAAGGTTATTCTTTCGTCGAGCGGCTTTGACATCAAGGGCGAGGTTGAAATGCCCGATTATATCGAAGCAAGAGCAAACCGGCTTGACAGTGCAAAATGGACTGGCAGACTTCCGTCGGGTGAAAAAATTATGGCGTCAACCATGATTTATAACTACCCCAACGGGTCATACGGCGGAGCGGTCAGACTCATGATTTCGCTTGATGCCATCGATGACCAGCTGATCAGAATTTGCTTTGTGATTATTTTTGCCTGCATCGGTCTTTTTTCGCTTGTAATTCTTTCGGGTATCATGTTCATACGTTCAATTGTTAATCCTGTAAAATCCATTGGCGAAACCGCAAAGCGAATTGCGGGCGGTGACCTTGAAGCAAGAATTGACCACTATCCCTATAACGATGAAATCGGCGAGCTCTGTGCAACAATTAACGATATGGCAACAAAGCTTGCTGCATCGGACAGAATGAAAAACGATTTCATTTCAACTATTTCCCACGAGCTCCGCACTCCCTTAACCGCCATAAAAGGCTGGGGTGAAACTCTTTTGCAGGTCGGCGATTCTGATAAGCAGATGACCGAAAGGGGAATGGGAGTTATAATCAGCGAGGCATCAAGACTCAATGATATGGTTGAAGAGCTGCTTGACTTCTCAAGAATGAGCAGCGGACGAATGAAACTCAAGGACGAAAAGATAGATATTCTTGCAGAGCTTGATGAGGTTGTATTTGCATTTAAGGAACGCTCAATCAAGGAAGGTATTGAGGTTGTTTATAACGTGCCTCATCTGCCTGCTCCCGCAAAGGGAGATGCGTCAAGACTCCGTCAGGTTTTCATCAATATTCTAGATAACGCACTCAAATATACGCAGCAGGGCGGAAAGATTATTGTTTTTGCTGAAATGCCCAATCCCGCCGTGCTGATTGTAACCATAAGCGATACAGGTGCGGGAATACCGCCCGAGGATTTACCTCACGTTAAGGAGAAATTCTATAAAGCAAACACAACCGTAAGAGGCTCGGGAATCGGACTTGCGGTTGCAGATGAAATAGTCAAGCTTCATAACGGCGAGCTTGATGTTGACAGCGTTCTCGGAGAGGGAACAACGGTCAGAATCAGAATTCCCATTGAACCCAAAGAACGTGATAATTCCGAGAAGGAAGGAGAACTTAATTCCGATGAGCAAAAAGAAATGTAATTATGTGGCTGTCGGCGGACAGGCACTTATGGAAGGCATAATGATGAGAGGTCCGAAGGGTACGGCAATGTCGTTAAGACTTCCCGACGGAACAATTGAAACCCAGATGAAGGATTTCACATCAATCAGAAAAAAATATAAATTTTTCAATATCCCGATTTTAAGAGGTGTTGTTTCCTTTGTTGAGTCCATGATTCAGGGCTACAAGCTTCTTATGGAGTCGGCAGAGAAAACCTCTTTTGATATGGACGATGAGCCCGAATCAAAGCTTGATAAATGGATTACAGACCATTTCGGACCTAAAATGATGGCGGTTATCGGCGGAATTTCCGCTGTGCTCGGTGTCGGACTTGCGTTTCTGCTTTTCATGTGGATGCCAAGCTTTGTGTTTGACCTCGTAAACGATAAGCTTGTAAACGGAGCGATTTCCGATTTCAGAGCAATTTTTGAAGGACTTATCCGAGTTTTTATTTTTGTTGTTTACATGGCTCTTGTTGCAAGAATGAAGGAAATTCACAGAGTTTATATGTATCACGGTGCGGAGCATAAAACAATTTTCTGCTTTGAGCACGGCAAGGAGCTGACAGTTGAAAATATCAGAGAAGAAAAACGCTGTCATCCCCGCTGCGGAACAAGCTTTATTTTTGTAACAATTCTTTTGAGCATTCTCATTTCATCAATTGTTGCGGTTGCATTTCCCGCTCTTACCGAAATCAGAGCTTTATGGATTGCCGTCAAGCTTCTGATGATGCCTGTAATCATGGGTATCGGCTTTGAATTCATACAGCTTGCAGGCAAATATCCGAATAAGTTAACAAGGTTTCTTTCGGCTCCCGGACTTCTGATGCAGAGAATAACAACTGCAGAGCCCGACGATGCAATAATCGAGGTTGCGATTGAAGCAATGAAGGCTGCTCTTTCGGGTGAGGTTGAGAAGAAACCCGAAGAAGGCACGGAGAATGCGGAATGACGGTATCCGAACTTTTAAAAAAAGGCACAGATTTGCTTGAAAAACAGAAAATTGAGAACGCCCGCAACGAAGCACGTTGGATTTTCGAAACAGTTTTTGAGTGCTCAAGAGAGTATATTATCTTTAACGCAGATGATATTCCCGATACAGATAAAGAACCTGTTTTCATGGAAAAAATTGTTCAGCGTGCAAACGGATATCCACTTCAATATGTTATCGGCTCATGGGATTTCTATGGCGAAACATTCAGAGTTGGCGAAGGCGTGCTTATACCCAGACCCGAAACAGAGCTGCTTGTTGATTTTGCACTCGACTATCTGAAAAGCAAAAACAATCCTGTTGTTTTCGATTTGTGCTCGGGTACGGGCTGCATCGGATTAAGTGTTGCGAAGGAAAGACCCGATTCAAAGGTTTATCTTTTCGAAAAATCATCCGATGCACTGAAATATCTGAATGAAAACAAGAATTTTCTGATGTGCGATAATGCCGAAATAATTCACGGAGATATTTTCAAGGGCTTTTCCGCTTTTGATGTACCGATGCCCGATTTGATTCTGTCAAACCCGCCCTACATTGAGAGCGATGAAATCCCTGCACTTCAGTCCGAAGTTCTTTTTGAGCCTTCAATGGCACTCGACGGCGGCAAGGACGGACTTGATTTTTACAGAGCCATTGCGGACTTGTGGCTCAATGAATGCCGCTGTGCGGTTGCGGTTGAATGCGGAGAGGGTCAGGCGAATTCAATTAAAACTTTATTTTCGGATGTTTGTGCCCGAACCGATATCATCACAGATTTTAACGGCATTGAAAGAGTTGTAACCGGCACGGAAAGGATTTAAAATGATTTTTGATTTATTAAGAAACGGTTTTTCCGTTGAACTTATAATTAATCTTTTGTCAAGAGTTTTTGTTGTTTTCTGCATTCTTCCCATTCATGAATTTGCCCATGCGTGGGTTGCTTATAAGCTCGGCGACGAAACGGCAAGGCTCAAGGGCAGACTCACCATCGCTCCCTTGGCACATATCGACCTTATGGGTGCACTCCTTATTTTTCTTGCAGGCTTCGGTTATGCAAAGCCTGTACCCGTTAATCCACGTAATTTCAAAAATCCCAGAAAAGGAATGGCGTTAACCGCACTTGCCGGACCTCTTTCAAATCTTATTATGGCTGTAATTCTTATGTTTATTTCCCAGTTCGGAAGATTCGGCTACATGAACGCAGGCGGAACGCTCCTTTATGTAATTTATATGTTCTTCTACTATGCGGCTATGGTTAATGTCAGCCTTGCAGTGTTCAATCTTATTCCCATTCCGCCTCTTGACGGATCAAGAATCGCAAGCCTTCTCATTCCGCAGAAGTATTATTTCAAAATCATGCAGTATGAACGCTATATCATTCTAGGCGTTTTCGCTCTGATAATTTTCGGCGTGCTTGACACTCCAATGTCATTCGTTACGGGAAAAATCATGAGCCTTATTATCAAACTGACGGGGTTACCGTTCACATTTTTCGGTTAAAGGGGTTAATACCTTGGAAAAACTACAGTATAAGCTTGAGGTGTTTGAGGGTCCCATGGACTTGCTGCTTCAGCTTATTGCAAAAAAGAAAGTAAGCATCAACGATGTTCCGATTATGGAAATCATTGAGCAGTATCTTGAATATGTCCGACAGATGCAGGAGGATAATCTTGACGTTTCGAGTGAGTTCCTTGAAATGGCTGCAAGACTTCTTTATATCAAAACAGTTTCTCTGCTTCCCGTGCATGAAGAAGCGGAAAAGCTTGTTGAAGAGCTTCGCGGCGAGCTGACGGAATATCAGGACTGCAAAATGGTTGCGGGAAAGCTTCAGAATCAGGCAAAGGGCTTTGATTTTTACACAAGAGTTCCCGAGGAAATTGAAGTTGATATGACTTATACACGCACACATGAACCTTTTGAAATCTTCAAGGCATATATGGCGGCTGTCGGTAAGGGCAAGCGAAGGCTTCCGCCGCCCATTGAAGCATTCAGAGGAATTGTTGCTCATAAAATCGTTTCGGTTGCTTCAAGAATCAGCTTTGTTATTGATAAATTCAAAAACAGAAAAACAAGAAAGTTTAATTCTTTCTTTGAAGAAGCCGAGTCACGCTCCGAAATGGTTGCAACGTTTCTTGCACTTCTTGCAATGGCAAAGGCAAAGAAAATTCATATTGAAGGTCAGGGCGATAATGTTGACGTGACGCTCATTGACGACAGAGGGGAGGACATTGAAATTGACGAATGAAGAAATACGAGCTGCCTGCGAAGCGATTCTGTTTGCTTCGGGAGAGCCCGTTGAGGTTTCAAGAATAGCACAGGCACTTGAGCTTGAGCCCGATGTTGTAACGGGAGCACTCTGGGAGCTTTCTGTCAGCCTTGAAGAGCGAAAAAGCGGAATCTGTCTTTTGCGGCTTGGCAGTAAATATCAGCTCTGCTCCAGAGTTGAATATGCCCAGCAGGTCAGAAATGTTCTTGACATAAAGAAAAATGCCCCTCTTTCACCAGCAGCGTTCGAGGTGCTTGCGGTTGTTGCATACAATCAGCCTGTAACCAAAGCCTACATTGAACAAATCAGAGGCGTTGACTGCTCGGGCGTTGTTGCAACTCTTTGCCAGAAGGGCTTGCTTGAGGAAAAAGGAAGGCTTGATTTGCCCGGCAGACCCCTGCTTTACGGCACAACTCCCGATTTCTTAAGATGCTTTTGTCTTTCTTCTCTTGCGGATTTGCCCGAGCTTCCCGAAAAGCCCGAAAATGAGCCCGAAAGAGATGATGAGATTGACAATGAGCAGGGTGAACAGATAAGAGATTTCTTCCAGACGGAATTATAAAAGGAGGCGGATTAATGACAGCGCTTTACATAATTCTCGGTATCATAGCGTTTTTTGTAATCTTGCTTTCCGTAAAATTTACCGTGACCGTTCATTATGAAAATGACGTTGCGGTTTCGGTTAAATGGCTTTTTCTGAAATTTGATATTCTTCCCAAGAAGGAAAAAGAAAAGAAACCCAAAAAGGAGAAGAAGAAAAAAGAAGAAAAGCCCAAGGAAGAGAGCGAGGTTATCCCCGAGCCCAAAAAGAAGAAAAAGGACAATATGTTTGTCCGATTCTATAACAACAGAGGTGTTTCGGGAGTTGTTCAGCTGCTTAAAGATGCGGCAAAGGCTTTAGGCGGAATGTTTAAACGAATCGGAAGGGCATTCCTTTTCGAGGAACTTATTATTTCATTAAAAGTCGGTGCGGGTGATTCTGCGGAAACTGCGATAAAATACGGCAAAACCTGCTCTGCGGCATTCCCTGCAATGGGACTAATAGTTAACACAATGCGTGTTAAAAAGTACAACCTTGAAATCAATCCCGATTTCATTTACGGAAAAAACGAAGCAAGACTTCACACAAAAATTTCCGTAAGACCGATAAAGCTCATAAATGCGGTAATCGTTCTTGCGTTTGAGCTTTTGTTCAAAGTGGTTATAAAGCTGCTTAAGCACAGCAAGGCTCCGAAGCCCGATGTGGAAAAGCAGGTTATAAATAATAATTCAAAATAAATGAAAGGCGGAACAAAAAATGAAAGAACAGTCAGCATCAGGAATTCTCGGCACATCAATTGAGAAGATTAAAGACCTTGTGGATGTCAGCACAATTATCGGTGATCCCATCAAAATCAGCGAAACACTTCAGATAATTCCCGTTTCAAAGGTAACTTACGGCTTTGCTTCGGGCGGAACAGATTTCCCCTCAAAGAGCAATCAGGAGCTTTTCGGCGGCGGCGGCGGAGCCGGCATAACAATTTCTCCCGTTGCATTTCTTGTTGTAAATAACGGAAACGTATCCGTTAAGTATATCAACGCAGCAGAAGGCTCGGTTGAAAGAGTTATCGGCATGGTTCCCGATATTGTTGACAAGGCAACAGATGTTATCAGCCAGCTTAAAAACAAGGATAACACCGTTGACAACGCAATCAACGATTATATGGCTTCAACAGAGCCCACAGTCTGATAATTTATTTCGGCTCAACTGCATATAGTTTATTATTAACTATGTGGGGATGAGCAGTTTGAAAAAGAAAATAATCTCTTTGATTTTTACTTTGTTGTTCGCATTTTCGTTTGATATTTTTTCGTTTGCACAGAATTTGGGCGTTTCTGCTCAAAGTGCGGTTCTGATGTGTGCAAATAACGGCAAGGTGCTCTATTCAAAAAATGAGAATAAGCAGCTTTCCATGGCGAGCACAACAAAAATCATGACTTCGCTTCTTGCAATCGAAAGTGCCGAACCCAACAGAGAAATAACCGTCACAAAAGAGATGGTTTCCGTTGGAGGAACTTCAATGGGACTTGTTGCGGGTGACAGCGTTTCAATGAGGGAACTTGTTTACGGAATGCTTTTGCAGTCGGGCAACGATGCGGCAAACACCGTTGCATATGTTCTTGGCGGAAGTCCCGAGGGCTTTGCCGAAATGATGAACAGCCGTGCGGCTGAAATCGGAATGAAAAACACAAATTTCGTAACCGCATCGGGTCTTGATGATAAAGAGCATTATTCGACCGCTTATGACATGGCACTTCTTGCCACCGAAAGTATTTCAAACCCCGAATTTGCGGCGATTTGTTCAAAGAAAAGTGCAAGGCTTACCTACGGTAATCCGCCATATGCACGAACGCTTACAAATCACAACCGACTTTTGTGGAGCTATGACGATGCAATCGGCATAAAAACGGGTTTTACCAAGAAAAGCGGAAGATGTCTTGTCAGTGCGGCAGAAAGAAACGGAATTACGCTTGTTGCCGTAACGCTCAATGCTCCCGATGACTGGAATGACCATATCGCAATGTATGAATACGGTTTTTCGGTTTGCGAAAGCGTAGGGTTAACCTGTGATTTGCCGAAAATTAAGGTTTCGGGCGGTGAAAGCAGCTCTGTTTCGCTGCAATTATCATACGTTCCCGTTTGGCTGAAAAACGAAAAGTGTACGGTAAGAGTTTATGTCAGTCCTTTTCTCTATGCACCTGTTTCGGAAGGCGAAATTGCAGGCAGAGCGGTGTTCAGCTCGGGCGACAGGATAATTGCGGAAGTTCCTCTTTTGACCGACAGCTCGGTTGAATTTAAAAAAGCACCTATAAAAGCAGACGAAGAAGAAAAGGGATTGTTTTCTGATTTGATTCAAAGATTTTTAGATTTATTTAATAATCCGGTGGTGAAATAATTGGCCGATAATAAAATCAGGCTTCAGAAATTTCTTTCCGAAGCGGGTGTTGCATCCCGAAGAAAAGCGGAGGAAATGATAAGAAACGGGTCTGTCAAGGTTAACGGAGCGGTTGCACAGATTGGCGACAGCGTTGACCCGAAAAAAGATACCGTTTTGGTCAAAGGCAAAAAAGTAATGACGCAAAGAACAATGAGATATATTCTTCTCAACAAGCCCAGAGGCTATGTTACAACAACCGACGATGATTTGGGAAGAAAATGTGTTCTTGAGCTTGTTAAAGATGTAAAAGAAAGAATTTATCCCGTCGGCAGGCTTGACCGAGTTTCCGAGGGTGCATTAATTCTTACAAATGACGGTGCGTTCGCAAACGCAATGATGCACCCTTCAAAGCATGTTCCAAAAACCTACAGAGTAACCGTAAGACCCGGAATAACTCCCGAGCAGGTTGATATTCTTTCAACCGGAGTAGAACTTGACGGAAGACTTACCGCTCCCTGCGATGTTTATGTGATTTCAAAGGAAGAGGGCAGAGCAGTTCTTGAAATTGTTCTCTATGAGGGCAGAAACAGACAAATCCGCCGTATGTGCGAATCGCTAAATCTTGAGGTTGCAAGATTAAGAAGAACTGCTGTCGGTCCGATAAAGCTCGGTATGCTTCAAACCGGCGAATGGCGTGACCTTACTCCGCAGGAGGTTGAAACTCTTTTCAAGGCTGCGGGTCTTAAAAGCGGCGGAGGTGCAAGATGATAAGATTTGTTCCTTTTGAAAAAGAAAACTGCGTTGAGGTTGTTGCCTATGACAGCGAAAACCCCGCAGGTACGGCAAAATTCAATGTCGAGGGCTTCAACATGAGCTTTATTTCGGTTAAATGCACCGATGATATTATTCTTGAAGGTCTTGCAAGAGCTTCAATGAATTATGCCGCAAACAGAAACGCATATATTGCAAAAATCAGCAAAGAATTTGATGCGCCCGCATTCCGCAGACTCGGATTTGAGGGTGAAAAAATTCTTTCTGTTGAAATTCCCGAGGCACTCATGTCGGGCTGCTCGGGATGTCATCAATAATCCGACAGGAGATGTTTTGATAAAATGATAAAAAGTATGACCGGCTACGGCAGATCGCAGCAGCTCGCAGACGGTATGAATATTACGGTTGAAATAAAAAGCGTTAACCACAGATATTTTGAATTTTCCTCAAAGCTGCCCAGAAACTACGGCTTTCTGGATGAAAAGCTCAAGAGCTTTTTCAACGGCAGATTAACAAGAGGCAAGATGGAGTGTTATGTTCAGATTGAGGCGGTTGAAGAACCCGATACCGTCATCACTCTTAACCATTCCCTCGTAAAAGGCTATATTGATGCCTATAAAGAACTCGCAGAAACCTACGGTCTTGAAAATGACGTAAAGGTTTCCGACATTTCAAGAGTCGGCGATATTTTCATGGTCCGCAAGCAGGCTGCCGATGAGGACAGAATCTGGGCTGCTGTTCAGACCGTTGCCGAAGCTGCACTTGACGGCTTTGTTTCAATGAGAGAGCGTGAGGGTGCAAGACTTCGTGACGATGTACTTTTCAGACTCGATGAAATTATTTCAAATGTTGAATACATTGAATCTCGCTCACCTGAAACGGTTAAGGAATATAATGAAAAGCTTCTGACAAGAATGAAGGAGCTTCTTGAAGATGCACACATCGACGAGCAGAGAATTATCACCGAGGCTGCAATTTTTGCGGACAAGGTTGCCGTTGCGGAAGAAACTGTAAGACTCCGCAGCCATATTTCACAGCTGCGTTCATTCCTTGATTTGAGCGAAGCCGTCGGAAAGAAAATGGATTTCCTTCTTCAGGAGCTGAACCGTGAAGCAAACACAATCGGCTCAAAGGCACAGGACGTTGAAATTGCACGCAGAGTTGTTGCAATCAAGGCTGAAATTGAAAAAATCCGTGAACAGATTCAGAATATAGAGTAACGGAGGAAGTGTAATGAAGCTTATAAACATCGGTTTCGGCAATATGGTAAATGCCGCAAGACTTGTTGCTATTGTAAGCCCCGAATCCGCTCCGATTAAAAGAATTATTCAGGAGTGCAAGGAAAAGGGAACTCTTATTGACGCAACCCACGGCAGACGCACAAGAGCGGTTATCATAACCGACAGTGACCATGTTATTTTGACTTATCTTCAAAGCGAAACTGTTGCAAACCGACTTAACGATGATATGGACGAGCTTGATGAAGAGGAGGATGAAGAATGAGCGAAAACGGAATCTTGATTATCTTTTCGGGTCCGTCGGGCTCGGGAAAGGATACCGTTCTTAACAAGCTTATCGCAGGCAGAGAGGATATAAAAGTTTCTGTTTCAATGACAACCCGTGAAAAAAGAGAGGGTGAAATTGACGGAACTCATTATTATTTTGTCAGCCGTGAATATTTTGAAAAGAAAGTATCCGAAGATAAAATGCTTGAAAACGCCGAATACAACGGAAACTTGTACGGTACTCCCAAAGCTCCCGTTGATGAAATGCTTAAGTCAGGCAAAGCGGTAATTCTTGAAATTGAAGTGCAGGGTGCAGAGAAAATCAGAAAGCTTTATCCCGATGTTATCAGTATTTTCCTTATGCCGCCTTCAATGAGAGTTCTTGAAGAAAGACTTCGCGGCAGAGGAACGGATGACGAAGAAACAATCAATCACCGTCTTGTAATTGCCCGTGAAGAAATTAAAAGAGCACCCGAATATGATTATGTTGTTATTAACGACACGATTGAAAATGCGGTTGCTGGAATTGAAACAATTATAAATGCGGAAAGAAAAAAGACTTTCAGAAACAAAAAAATAATAAGTGAGGTAATAAATAATGTTTAATCCCGATTTAAGAGGCGTTCTTACAAACCATATGAGCCGTTACTCCCTTGTAACAGCTACCGCAAAAAGAGCAAGAGAAATTTCGGAGGATGCCGAAGAAAAGAAAATCATCATGACCGAAAAGCCCGTAAGCGTTGCACTTGACGAAATTCTTAAGGGTGACTATGTAATCGTTGAGCCCGAGGAAATCAGAAACATCTGATTCGAAAAATTAATCTGACAGGGGAGAGTGAATCAAATGAAATATGCAAAGGTTGCGGTTGAAGCGGCAACGTTTACATTTGACAAGGAATTTGATTACATTATCCCCGAAGAGCTTGAAACGGTTGCCTTCAAGGGCTGCCGTGTCACGGTTCCGTTCGGTATGGGTAACAAAAAAAGACTCGGTATTATTTTTGATGTTACCGATAAATCCGAAGGAACAAGGCTGAAAAAAATCTCCGAGGTACTTGATGAACATCCGCTTCTCAACGATGAGATGCTTGAGCTTGCAAGATGGGTTAAAGAGCGTACATTCTGTACCCTCTACGAAGCTGCAAAGGCAATGCTTCCGACGGGAATCAACCATAAGATGATTGTGTCTTATGCGGCAAATCCCGAGGCAGATTTATCTGCAGCGGAGCAGCTTGTCGGAACAGAAAGGGAGTTTTTCGATTACCTCAAAAAAAGAGCCGTGTATGTTAAAAGTGATAATGTTTTCAAGGCTCTTAAAATCAAACCCGATAATTCCGTTCCGACGAATCTGCTGAAAAAGAATCTCATTGTTTCCAGCAAGGATGCCGTGCGTAATGTAGGTGACCTTACCGTGCGTATGATGCGGCTCGTTCCCGATGCCGAGGAATCAAATCTGACCAAAAAGCAGAAGGAAATGGCTGATGTTTTGCGTGATATCGGAACAGCGAGCGTAAAAGAGCTTTGCTATTTCACGGGTCTTACTCCTGCCGTTGCAAACGCTCTTGTCAAAAACGGAGTTGCCGAATTCTATGAGCAGGAAGTTATCCGTTTGCCCGATTTCACAAACCAAAAGGGTGAAAGAACACCTATTAATTTAACGGATGAACAGCAGGCGGCTCATAAAAAGCTTACGGAGCTTTCTATGTCTGGAAAGGCGTCTGTTTCGCTTCTTTACGGAGTAACGGGAAGCGGAAAAACCTCTGTTTATATGAGTGTGATAGACAGGGTGCTTGATGAGGGCAAATCTGTTATTGTAATGGTTCCCGAAATCGGACTCACTCCCCAGACAATTTCCCTTTTCTGCAAGAGGTACGGCGGAGATATAGCTGTGTTTCACAGTGCACTTTCCGTGCGTGAGAGGCTTGACCAATGGAAACGTGTCAAAAACGGTGAAGCAAGGATAATAATAGGCACAAGAAGTGCGGTTTTTGCACCTGTCAAGAACATCGGTCTTATTATAATTGACGAGGAGCAGGAGCACACTTATAAATCCGAGCAAACACCGAGATATGATGCAATTGATGTTGCAAAATTCAGAGCAGCATTTAATAAATGCCTTCTTTTGCTTGCATCAGCAACACCGTCTGTTGAAAGCTATGCTGCTGCACAGAGCGGAAAATATGAACTCTGCACCTTAACAAAGCGATACGGTAACGCCGTTTTGCCCGAGGTGCTGACGGTTGATATGCGAAGCGAGCCAAAGGCGGAAAACAGTAAGGCAATCAGTCAGACGCTTTATAACTGTCTTAAAGAAACACTTGAAAACGGAAAGCAATCCATTCTTTTGATTAACAGACGCGGATTTCACACCTTTGCAGCGTGCAATTCCTGCGGAGATGTAATCTGCTGTCCGCATTGCAGCATATCAATGACATATCACTCCGCCAATAACAGGCTGATGTGTCATTACTGCGGTCATTCCGTGCCGTTTTCAAGCATCTGCCCCGAATGCGGCGAAAATGCCGTCAGATATTCGGGCTTCGGCACACAGAAAATCGAAGACGAGCTTGCAAGGCTTTTGCCCGATGCAAGAATTGTCAGAATGGATACCGATTCTACCTCGGGAAAGAATTCCCACGAAAAGCTGCTTGACAGCTTCGCAAAAGGCGAATATGACATAATGATCGGCACGCAGATGGTTGCAAAGGGTCTGAATTTCCCCAATGTAACCCTTGTCGGAGTTGTGTCGGTTGACCAGCAGCTCTATAACGATGATTTCCGCAGTCTTGAAAAAACTTTCTCTTTGCTGACACAGGTTGTCGGCAGGTCGGGCAGAGGCGAATTCAACGGCACGGCAGTAATTCAGACTCTTACCCCAGAAAACGAGATAATAAGACTTGCTGCAAAGCAGGATTATGACGAGTTTTTCAAAACGGAAATCAGACTCCGCAAAGCACTTGTTTATCCTCCGTACTGTGATTTGTGCGTTGTCGGATTTACGGGTGAAAACGAATCCGCCGTCAAAGCCTGCGCAAGAGAAACACTTGATTTACTAAAAAGTCATGTCAGCGGAGAATTCAGCGGCGAAAAAATAATTGTTCTCGGACCTATGCCCGCAAGGGTTGCAAAGGTTAACGGTAAATACAGATACCGCCTTATAATCAAATGCCGTAATTCGGCAAGGTTCAGACAGCTGGTTTCAAAAATGCTTATTGAAATCGGCAATGATTCAAGATTTACGAAGGTTACCGTTTATGCAGACATTAATCCTGACACAACGGTATAAAATTCTTAATAATTCCGATAAAAATTTTTAATTATTATATTTTAAAATATAATTACATTAATATTACTTGCATTGAAAGGATTGACATTAATGGCAATCAGAAATATTGTCAAAATCGGTGACCCGATTCTGGCAAAAACATCCCGTAAAGTAGAAAAATTTGATGCACGCCTGTGGCAGCTGCTTGATGACATGAAAGAAACAATGTATCATGCAAACGGCGTAGGTCTTGCCGCTGTGCAGGTAGGCATTTTGAGAAGAGTCGTTGTAATTGACTGCGGCGACGGATATATTGAGCTTATCAATCCCGAAATTGTAAGCACCGAGGGTGAGCAGTTTGAGGAGGAAGGCTGCCTTTCTTTGCCCGGTGAGGTCGGTGTAACCTGCAGACCTGCCGTTGTAAGAGTTAAGGCACAGGACAGAAACGGAAAATGGTGTGTTTATAAGGGTGAAGAACTCAAGGCACGCTGCTTCTGCCATGAGCTTGACCATCTTGACGGCGTTGTGTTTACACAAAGAGTAATCAAAAAGGAGCTTTCCGAATGAGAGTTGTTTTTATGGGAACACCCGAGTTTGCAGTTCCCTGTTTACAAAAGCTTATTGACCTCGGGCACGAGGTAACGGGAGTTTTTACCCAGCCCGATAAGCCCCAGGGCAGAAAAATGATTTTAACTCCGCCTCCTGTAAAGGAGCTTGCTCTTGCCAACGGCTTAACGGTTTATCAGCCCGTTAAAATGAAGGACGGCACGGCACTTGAAATGCTCAAGGAGGCAAATCCCGAGCTTGTTATAGTTGTTGCCTACGGAAAAATTCTTCCCAAAGAGATTCTCGATTATCCCGAGCATGGCTGCATAAACATTCATGCTTCACTTCTTCCGAAGCTCCGAGGTGCTGCTCCGATTCAATGGTCAGTTATAAACGGATTTGACAAAACAGGTGTAACCTCAATGCAGATGGATGAGGGACTTGATACAGGTGATATGCTTCTCAAGGGCGAAATTGAAATCGGTGAAAACGATACCGCAGGTGATATGCACGACAGGCTTTCCGTGCTCGGTGCTGAAATTCTTGAAAAAACAATCGATGCACTTATGAAAAATGAATTAAAGCCCGAAAAGCAAAATCATGATGAATTCACATATGCTCCCATGCTTTCCAAAGATTTGTCACCTATTGACTGGAATTGTTCAGCACTTGAAATTCATAATAAAATCAGAGGACTTTCGCCTTGGCCGTCCGCAAACGCAAAGCTTAACGGCAAAACCGTAAAGATTCACAAAAGCGTTCTTTCGGATGTAAAAGGCAAGCACGCAGGCGAAATTGTTGAAGCGGGAAAACGTCTTGTTGTTTCTTGCGGCGACTCAAAATGTATTGAAATTTTAACGCTTCAGGCAGAGGGCAAAAAAGCGATGCCTGCTTCCGACTTTTTGAGGGGAAATCCCGTTGAAATCGGTGCGTTTTTTGAATAATATCTGAAAGGAGAGAAAGATATGCCGTATTTCTTTATGGACTATTATTATATTATTCTTGTTATTCCCGCAATGCTTCTTGCTTTGTGGGCACAGGTTAAGGTTAAGTCAACCTATAACAAATTTTCAAAGGTATCAAACACAAAGGGAATAACCGGTGCGTATGCCGCACAGGCTGTTCTTACTCATTACGGAATTAATGATGTAAGAATTGAGCAGGTTTCGGGAAAACTTACTGACCACTATGACCCCAAAGCAAAGGTAATCAGACTTTCGGAGGGTGTTTACGGCAGCTCAACCATTGCCGCTGTCGGAATAGCCTGCCATGAAGCGGGTCATGCTGCACAGCACGCACAGGACTATGCTCCCATAAAAATCAGAAATTCCCTTGTTCCCGTTTGCAATATCGGCTCATCTCTCGGTATTCCTCTTGCTCTTATCGGCTATTTTCTCGGTTTTGAGCCCCTTATCTCAATCGGACTTCTCCTTTATGCCGCAATAGCTCTTTTCCAGGTTGTAACACTTCCTGTTGAGCTTAATGCAAGCCGCAGAGCGATGAAGGTAATCGATGAAACAGGCCTTCTTCAAGACGAAGAACAAAGCGGTGCAAAAAAAGTTCTTACCGCCGCTGCTATGACTTATATTGCTTCAATGCTTGTTGCAATTGCAAACCTCTTAAGACTCATACTCCGATTCAATAACAGAAGAAATTGATTTTTCCGAAAGGATGCGAATATATGAAAAGTGCAAGACAGGTTGCGTTTGAGGCGCTTCTTAAAGTACACAAGGACGGAGCGTATTCAAACCTTGCTGTTGACAGCCTTTTAAAAGAAAACAGCAATCTCGATGAGCGTGACAAGGCGTTTGTCTGTAATCTTGTTTACGGTACTCTTGACAGGCTTATTCTGATTGATTACAATCTGGGACTCTATCTTAACCAGCCCGTCAGAAAGCTCAAGCCCGAGCTTCATACCATTCTCCGAATGGGTACATATCAGCTTTTGTTTATGGACAAAGTGCCTTCAAGAGCAGCGGTTAACGAGAGCGTAAACCTTGCGAAGGTCAATAAATCGTCATTCGCCGCATCGCTTGTAAATGCGGTGCTCCGCCGTGTTTCCGATAACGGTCTGAAGCTTCCCGAGGGCGACGATAAAGACCCCGATTTTCTTGCAATCAAATATTCATGTCCCGAATGGCTGATTTCTCTCTGGATTGATTCCTACGGATATGACAACGCAATTCAGCTTGCCGAAAAGAGTCTTGAAGCTCCTCCTTTGGTTATAAGAGTCAACACAACCAAAATCAGCGTTGACGATTTAATCTGGAAGCTCGCCGAAGAGGGCGTCGTTTCCGAAAAAACCGATATAGCCGAAAATGCTCTGATTATCAGCAACACAGGCTCTGTTGAGGATTTGCTTGCATATAAGGAAGGATATTTTCACGCACAGGACCTTGCGTCACAGCTTTGCTGCAAGGCACTTGACCCCAAAGAGGGCGAAACCGTGTTTGACCTTTGCTCTGCACCTGGAGGAAAGGCATTTACAATTGCGGAAACAATGAACAACACAGGTGTTGTCCGTGCTTTTGATATCTATCAGTCGAGAGTTGAGCTGATTAAAAGCGGTGCTGAAAGACTGGGTCTTACAAATGTTTATACATATCTTTCAGACGCATCCATTTACAATGAAAATTACGGAACGGCAGATAAAATCCTCTGCGATGTTCCTTGCTCGGGGCTCGGAATAATTCGCCGTAAGCCCGAAATAAGATTTAAAAATAAACAAGATATTGACAATTTGCCTGATTTGCAGTATCGTATATTGTGTAATGCCATACGCTACCTCAAGGATGGTGGACGTTTGGTTTATTCCACCTGTACTCTGAATCCCAAAGAAAACGAAGATGTCTGCGAAAGATTTCTGGCGGAGCATCCCGATTTTTCATCGGTAAAGGTTATGCCCGAAAAGATGAGATACGCAGAAAAAGACAGTCTTACACTCATGACTCATTTGCATTCAACTGACGGCTTTTTTATCGCCGTTTTCTGCAAAGACGGAGGTAACAAATGACCGCAGATATTCTGTCATTAACTCTTGAAGAGCTGACCGAACAGTTTTCGGTTATGGGAATTCAGAAATTCCGTGCCAAACAGGTTTATGAATGGCTGCATAAGCATCTTGCGATGAGCTATGATGAAATGTCAAATCTTCCCAAAGCTTTAAGAGAAGATTTGAAAGAAAAATTTCCGCTTCATAACTGTGAAATTGCAAGAAAGCAGGTTTCAAAGCTTGACAACACGGTAAAATATCTTTTCAGACTTCACGACGGCGATTTCGTTGAAAGCGTCGTTATGAAATATAAATACGGCTATACCATCTGCGTTTCAACGCAGGTTGGCTGTAAAATGGGTTGCGCATTCTGTGCATCAACCCTCGGCGGCTTCAAAAGATGCCTTCTGCCGGGTGAAATTCTTTCACAGCTTTACTGTGCACAGCACGATCTCGGTGAAAGAATATCACATATTGTGCTCATGGGCATGGGCGAGCCGCTTGATAACTATGACAATGTAATGCGGTTTCTGTCGCTTGTGACAGACGAAAAGGGAGTTAATATTTCGATGAGAAATATTTCTCTTTCAACCTGCGGAATTGTTCCTAAAATTGAAGAGCTGCTCCAAAAGCATCTTCAGCTTACGTTGTCAATATCGCTGCACGCTCCGAGTGACGAGCTTCGCAGCAAAATTATGCCGATTAACAAACGCTATCCCGTTGATGAGCTTCTGAATATTTGCAGAAAATACGTCAATGAAACATCAAGGCGGATTTCTTTTGAATATTCAATGCTGGCGGGAGTCAACGATTCGGATGAATGTGCCCGACTCCTTGCCTCAAAGCTCAAGGGAATGCTTTGTCATGTGAATCTTATACCGGTTAACGAGGTTGCCGAAAGTCCGTTCAAGCCCAGCTCTCCCGAAAGGATAGAGCGGTTTGTTGAAATTCTCGGCAAGAGCGGTATCAATGCAACGGTCAGACGAAAGCTTGGCTCCGACATTGATGCTTCCTGCGGTCAGTTAAGGCTCAAGGAAAACAAAAATCGGTCAAAAGGGGGATGAATATATGAGAATTGTTGCACGAACCGACACAGGTCTTGTGCGCGATAACAATCAGGACTCTTACATTGCCTGCGAATTGCAGGACGGAGTAGTTCTGGCGGTTGTCTGCGACGGAATGGGCGGTGCAGCCGAAGGAGCTCTCGCAAGCTCCGAGGCGGTCAAGGCAATCAAGGAGAGAGTAGTTGAGAGATATTACGGTGGAATGACTGATTTATCGGTCAGAAGTCTTTTGGTTTCAGCTCTTGAATTTGCCAATAAACAGATATATGATTTGTCCCTTACAGACGAAAAATACGAGGGAATGGGCACAACCGTTGTTGCAGCAATTGTTTCCGAAAGCTTTGCTTACATAGCTCATGCGGGTGACAGCAGAGCCTATCTTATTTCAAACGGAAAGCTCTCGCAGCTGACCAGGGATCATTCCGTTGTTCAGCGAATGGTTGAAAATGGCGAAATAACAGCCGAAGAGGCAGAGGACCATCCCAGCAAGCATATAATAACCCGTGCCATGGGTGTTGACAGCGAAATTAAAATTGATTTTTGTCAGGAGCCCTTTGGCGATGATGATATTCTTCTGCTTTGTTCAGACGGATTAACCAACTATACTGATAACAGCGATATATTAAACCTTACCGGCGACGGTTGTTATTATAAATTTGCTGACAGACTTGTTAATCTTGCAAACCGTAACGGCGGCGGAGATAACATAACTGTTGTCACCGTTTCGCAGTAATCATGCAAGATCGAGAAAGGATTGTTTATATGGATAATTATACCGGCAAAAGACTTGACGGACGATATGAAATTCAGGAAGTTATCGGCGTTGGCGGAATGGCGGTTGTCTATAAGGCATATGACAACATAGACGACAGAACGGTTGCCGTTAAAATTCTGAAGGAGGAATACCTTGCAAACGAGGAATTCCGCCGCAGATTCAAGAACGAATCAAAGGCAATTGCCGTTCTTTCACATCCAAACATTGTTAAGGTTTTCAACGTCAGCTACGGCGACAGACTCCAGTATATCGTTATGGAGCACGTTGAAGGAATTACCTTGAAGGAATATATTGAGCAGCAGGGCAAGCTCGGCATAAAGGAAACCGTGCATTTCACAATGCAGATTCTCCGTGCACTTCAGCACGCTCATGACAAGGGCATTGTTCACAGAGATATCAAGCCCCAGAACATTATGCTGCTTTCAAACGGTAACATAAAGGTTACGGATTTCGGTATTGCCAGATTCAGCTACAGCGACACAAAGACAATGACCGACAGTGCAATTGGCTCGGTTCATTATATCAGTCCCGAGCAGGCAAGGGGCGATACAACCGACGACAGAGCGGATATCTATTCCGTCGGCGTTGTGATGTATGAAATGCTTACAGGTCAGCTTCCTTTCCAGTCGGATAACTCCGTATCTGTTGCACTTATGCAGCTTCAGAGTGACCCCAAGCGTCCCAGAGAGCTTAACGGCAGCATTCCTGTCGGTCTTGAGCAGATTGTTATGCACGCAATGCAGAAAAATACCCGTGACAGATATCAGTCTGCCGCTGAAATGCTTCTCGACATCGAGGAGTTCAAAAGAAACCCCACAATCAGATTCCAGCGTGATTATTTTGTTGACAATGACCCGACAAAGTTTGTTCCCAAAAAACCGTCAGCGGTTGCACCTTCGCAGCCTCCCGTTTCAAAGCCCGCACAGGTTCAGGCTCCCGTTATAACACAGCCTCCCTATAATGAATATGAGGAAGAAGAGGAGGAATCAAGGGGCAGAGGCGGTCTGATTGCAATCGGCGTAACAATCGGACTTCTTGTTCTTGCTGTATTTGTGTTTGCTTTCCTTTATTTCTTTACCGATGTTTTCGATAAGGGTGAAATTGTTGTTCCCACATTTGTCGGAAAGAATTATGTTGAGGAAATCAAAGACAATGATGAATATAATAAGCTCTTTAAGTTTGAAGTTGAAGAACTTGCCAACAGTGCGTTCAGCGAAAACGGTGTAGTATTTGACCAGGATCCCAAGAGCGGCACAAAGATTTCGGGCAGCAATAATGTTGTTAAGCTTCTTATCGTAAAGAATGCACAGACAAGTATTATTCCCAATGTTCTCGGTTATCAGTATGAGCAGGCAAAGCTTACTCTTGAAAACAAGGGCTTCAAGGTTAATGCAATTCCCATGCTCAGCATGGTTGAAGAATTCGGTACGGTTATTAAAATGGATCCCGAACCCGAAACAGAGGTTGACACAAGTCAGGTTATCACAATTTACTTTGCAAGTGACGAGGATCTTGTTACCGTTCCCAAGATTATAGGCTGGGATGAAGAATCGGCAAAGCTGCTTATCGAATCCGTTCCTCTTACACTTGACCCCGAAATCAAGCGTGAAAACAGCGATAAGCCCGCAGGCGTTGTTATTGACCAGACGCCCGCCGAAGGCGAAAAGGTTATGGCAAAGAGCCGTGTGACCATCGTTGTCAGCACAGGTGTTCCCGAATCCTCTACAGCCGAAATCAAGCTTACGCTTCCTAACAAGGGAGCTGCGGGACAGGTTCAGGCTTATGTTAACAACGAGCTTGCAGACACTAAAACACTTCTGTTTGACGGAACAGACTATACATTTATGGTTGAAGGAAGCGGAAGTGAAGTTCCCGTAAAATTCTATATTGACAATAAAGAATATTACAGCTGTACCGTTGACTTCACAAAAACCGAGCCAGTTGTAACAAACGGTGTTTATTCAAGCTCGTCAACAATCGATACTCCCGACGCAAGAAAAGCAATGCCTTCCGTTGTAGGGCTTTCAATGGCTGCCGCAGAGGCACAGCTCAATGCCCAGGGCTTCTATAACATAAAATACGAATACTCAACCGTATTTGATCCATCGCAGGACGGAAAAGTTATTTCGCAAACACCGTCTGCTTCTACAAACTCGGGTATTCTCGGTTTGACCAACACTTATCCGATTTCAGAAGAAATTACACTTGTTGTCGGACAGAAAATCGGTGTATAATTGATGACGAAACTTGACGGAATTATAATTAAAGGTATCGGCGGCTTCTACTATGTTGAAGCCGCCGGTGAGATATATGAATGCAAGGCGAGAGGAGTTTTCCGAAAGTCCGGAATTAAGCCTCTTGCGGGTGACAGGGTTTCAATAAGCATAAATGACAACGCTGAAAACATAATTGATGAAATCCATGAGCGCAAAACTGTTTTCATGCGTCCGCCCGTTGCGAATGTTGACAGGCTGTTCATTGTTTCTTCGGTTTGTGAGCCCAAGCCCGTATTGCTGATAATCGACAGATTAACGGCTCTTGCTGTTAACAAAGGTATTGAGCCTGTTGTTGTTTTTACGAAAAATGACCTTGAAAGTGCGGATGAATATGTTTCGATTTATGAAAAAGCCGGAATCAAGGTGTTTTCCGTTTCCTGCACAACAGGAGAGGGCGTAGATAAGGTCAAGGCTGAACTGAAAAATCACATCAGTGCTTTCTGCGGAAATTCAGGTGTCGGAAAATCATCGCTGCTTAATGCGATTGACAAAAATTTGTCGCTCGCAACAGGCGAAATAAGCGATAAACTCGGCAGAGGCAGACACACAACCCGCCACAGCGAGCTTTTCAAGGTTGAGGGCGGATATGTTGCGGATACACCCGGTTTTTCGTCATTTGACCCCGATGAATCCGAAATTATTTTAAAAGAAGATTTACCCTATGCTTTTGCCGAATTCGAGCCATATATCGGTGAATGTAAATTCACATCCTGCCTTCACGTTAAGGATAAGGGATGCCGAATTATTAAAGCGGTTGAAGACGGCGAAATTCCCGTTTCACGCCATGAAAGCTATTGCTCAATGATGGAGCAGGCAAAAAATATAAAAGAATGGGAAATTAACCAAAGAAAAAAGTAAATCGTAACGAAAAAGCTCACCGCTGATTATACTGTAATGAGCAAGGACTCAACTGTATTATCGGGCGGTGATGTTTTTGAGATGGGAATATAAGGGAACGGTTTGTATTGCTTTTGCATTGGGAATGCTTGTTGCATCGCTGTTTCCTTACAGAATAGCCATGCTGATTATTGCCGCAATAATTATTCTTGCAGGTTTGAGCCTTTGCAGATATTGATGAAAGGAGCAAACCGTGATGAAGATAGTTGTTGTTCGCAGTCCGAAAGCGTTGAGAGGGATTCTTCGAATGATTTTCGGAATCAGACAGCAGGATAACTCTGTATAATCTTTAAGACGGAGAGGATTTAAATGAAAATAGTTGTTGTTGACGGTCAGGGAGGAAAGCTTGGAAAGCAGCTTGTTGAAAAGCTTGCGGGAATAACAAAAAATGTTGATATTTTAGCCGTCGGAACAAACAGTGCGGCAAGTGCTGCGATGCTCAAAGGCGGTGCTGATGCAGCGGCAACGGGTGAAAACGCTTTGATTGTTGCCTGCCGCAATGCCGATATAATAGTCGGACCTGTCGGAATTGTTATTGCAGATGCACTTTTGGGTGAAATCTCTCCAAAAATGGCTGCCGCTGTCGGCTCAAGCAACGCAAAAAGAATTCTGCTCCCCATTAATAAATGCGATAATTATATTGCAGGAGCAGGAAATGCGACCGTTTCGGAAATGATTGAAGATGCTGTAAAAAAAATACAGGAAATTATTGAAAATCATTGACAATATATTTTATATTATGATAGAATTATAAAAAATCAAACACGAAGTTTGATTAGTCGGCAGAAGCCGCAGATTTTTAATTTAACATAAAAAGCCAAGAAGGCATCAGCTTCCGAGAACGGAGGCCGATGCCTTTATATTTTGAAAGGATTGAGAAAATGAATAAAACAATAAAAAATACTGTATTTTCGGCAATGTTCCTTGCCCTGTGTCTTGTTTTGCCGCTGATAACATTCGGCAGCACGCAAATCGGAAACGCCATTTCACCGATGCACATTCCTGTTTTGATTTGCGGGTTTGTCTGCGGCTGGCAATACGGTGCGATTGTCGGACTTATTGCTCCGTTTTTGAGATATCTTATTTTTCATATGCCGCCGATTTATCCCATTGGAACGGCAATGGCATTTGAGCTTGCCGCATATGGAATATTGAGCGGAATTCTATATAAAATCTTTCCGAAGAAAAACAAGTTTATTTATCCCGCTTTGATAATTTCAATGCTTGGCGGCAGAATTGTTTGGGGAATTGTCCGCTACATAATGGCAGGTCTCGGCGGCTCGGAATTCAACATTTCGATGTTTGTTGCCGGTGCGTTCACAAATGCAATTCCCGCAATCATCTGCCATATTGTCATTGTTCCGCTTGTTGTTATGGCATTTAAAAAGACAGGCTACCTGAAAGACTGATAAACCAAGAGGCTGTATTGAGAAAATCTCAATACAGCCTCTTTTAATGTGTCAATTAATATTCAACCGAGCCTTCAAATACAAGCTTTGTTGTGCCTGTAAGGAATACGCCTTCGTCGCTGTAGTTAACAATGAGGTCACCGCCGCGAACTTTAACGGTTATATCGGTGTTCTTCTTGCAGAATCCGTTTTCAACCGCTGCAACAACTGCCGCACAAGCACCTGTACCGCAGGCGAGTGTTTCGCCGTTACCGCGTTCCCAAACTCTCATCTTAAGTGTAGTTTCGTTTACTACTCTTACGAATTCGGTGTTGACTCTGTGAGCAAAGATGTCAGCCTTTTCAAATCTGGGACCAACCTTTTCAATGTCGATGTTGTCAACTCTGGGAACAAAAACTACGCAATGGGGGTTACCCATGGATACGCAGGTGATGTTATGTGTTTCGCCTGCAATTTCAACGGGCTCGTTAATGAACTTGTTCTGACCGTAAGCACCTGTTACGGCATTTTCAAGATCAGCCTTACCCATGTTTGCACAAACAGAGCTTACCTTGCCGTTCATAACGTAGAGCTCAACGCTCTTGACGCCGCTTGCAGTTTCGATTGTTACTGTTTCGGTGTCAACATATCCGTTATCGTAAACATACTTTGCAACGGAACGCATTGCATTACCGCCCATTTTACCTTCGCTGCCGTCAAGGTTAAATACTCTCATCTTAACCTGTGCAACATCTGATTTTTCAACGAGGATAATACCGTCGCTGCCGATACCGTGGTTTCTGTCGCAAAGGCTTACGCAGAAGCTTTCGGGGCAGGTAACAGAGCCGTCAAAGTTTTCGATAACAATGTGGTCATTGCCCGAAGCATCCATCTTTGAGAACTTAAGAGTCTGTCTTTCGGAACGCATATTGTTGATGTCAACAAGCTCTGTGTTTTCCTGATTGAAGCGGCTTGCGATGATGTCTGCAAGAGCATCTGCGGTATCAAGTGATGTGATGCAGGCAATCGAAAGCTGAATTGCACGTCTGTGAAGAGCAATATAGTCGCCCATTGACGAGTCGTAGATAGCACCTGTATAAACGATATAATTAATCTTTCCGCTTTCAAGAAGCTCCATGATGTCATTGCTTTCGTTCATGCCCTTAACGTATTCAACGTCAATGCCGAGCTGCGAAATTGCATCTGCAGTATCCTTGGTTGCATAAATCTTAATCTTGAGGTCATCAAGTTTCTTTGCAAGTGAAACTGCGTCGAGAACGTCATGCTTATCAACAGAAAGGAGAATGCCGATGTTCTTTTCTGCGGTGGGAAGCTGAATCTTGAAGCCTGCGGATGTAAGACCCTTATAAAGAGCTTCAGCTGTTGTTTTGCCGATGCCGAGAACTTCGCCCGTTGACTTCATTTCGGGACCGAGAAGAGAGTTAACATCTGAAAGCTTTTCGAATGAGAATACGGGAACTTTAACTGCAAAGTAGGGAGGAGTCTTATAAAGACCTGTGCCGTAGCCAAGATCCTTGAGAGGTTGTCCGATCATTACCTTTGCGGCAATGTCAACCATGGGAACGCCTGTTACCTTGCTGATATAGGGAATCGTTCTTGATGCTCTGGGGTTAACCTCGATAACATAAAGCTGATTGTGATAGATAAGATACTGAATGTTAACAAGACCCTTTGTGCCGAGAGAAAGGGCAAGCTTTTCGGAGCATTCAACAATGTTCTTTCTCATCTTGTCGTTGAGATTATAGGGGGGATAGACAGCAATTGAGTCACCGCTGTGAACGCCTGCTCTTTCAACGTGCTCCATGATACCGGGAATAAGAACGTCTTTGCCGTCGGAAATAACGTCAACCTCAAGCTCTGTACCCATCATGTATTTGTCAACAAGAACAGGATTTTCAATTTCACCCGCAAGAATGATGTCCATGTAACGTTCAACATCTGCATCCTCGTGAGCGATTGTCATGTTCTGACCGCCGATAACGTATGAAGGACGAAGAAGAACGGGATAGCCGAGTGTGTTTGCGGCGTTAAGAGCTTCCTGCTTTGTCATAACGCCCATGCCCTTGGGTCTGCGGATTGCAAACTTTTCAAGAAGAGCATCAAATCTTTCTCTGTCCTCTGCGGTGTCAATTCCGTCAGCGGATGTGCCGAGAATCGTGATGCCGTTTTCGTCAAGGAACTTTGTGAGCTTGATAGCAGTCTGTCCGCCGAATGCAACAACAACGCCGATGGGCTTTTCAACCTTGATGATGTTCATAACATCTTCGGGAGTAAGAGGCTCAAAATAGAGTCTGTCAGCTGTATCGTAGTCGGTGGAAACGGTTTCGGGGTTGTTGTTTATGATTGCAACCTCATAGCCGAGGTCTTTGAGAGTCCATACGCAGTGAACGGATGAATAGTCGAACTCGATACCTTGTCCGATTCTGATGGGACCCGAGCCGAGAACGATGATTCTGTCCTTGCCGTTTTCGTTAACGAGAGGTCTTGCCTCGCACTCACCGTCATACTGTGAATAGAAATAGGGGGCTGCAACGTTGAAATTGCGTGAGCAGGTGTCAACGATTTTATAAACGGCATCCTTGTGAGCGGGGAGCTCTTTTACGCCCGAAAGGCGTTTGAGAGCGGTGTCTGTGTAGCCGTAGTCCTTGCCCTGATAGTATTTTTCTTCGGAGAGATTGCCGTTTTCAATTGATTTTTCAAAGTCTGCAAGATTCTTGAGCTTAAGAAGGAACCATTCGGTAATCTTTGTGATCTCATGAATCTTTTCGATAGGCATTCCGCTCTTTATTGCCTCAAATACGGAGAACAAACGCATATCGTCTGTGTTTGCAAGGCGTTCTTCAAGTGAAGCATTGGTTTTGGGAACGGCATTGAGAGTGTCAAGAGAGATTTCTGCACCTCTGACAGCCTTCATTATTGCCATTTCAAATGTGGGACCGATTGACATAACTTCGCCCGTAGCCTTCATCTGTGTACCGAGCTTGCGGCTGGCATTGACAAACTTGTCGAAGGGCCACTTGGGAAGCTTAACAACAATATATTTTACGTCGGGCTCGAAGCCTGCACAGTTAAGACCTGTTTCATCGTTCTTGATTTCGTCAAGAGTGATGCCGAGAGCGAGCATTGCTGTAATCTTTGCAATGGGATAACCCGTTGCTTTACTTGCAAGAGCTGATGAACGTGAAACTCTGGGGTTAACCTCGATAACGGCATAGTCCATGCTGTTGGGGTTAAGTGCAAACTGGCAGTTGCAGCCGCCGATGATTCCGAGTGCATCAACAATATCAAGTGATGCCTTGCGGAGCATCTGGAATTCTTCGTCGGTAAGTGAAAGTGCGGGAGCGGCAACTATGCTGTCGCCTGTGTGAATACCAACGGGGTCAAAGTTTTCCATGCTGCAGACTGCAATGCAGTTGCCTGCGCTGTCACGCATGGTTTCAAACTCGATTTCCTTCCAGCCGAAAATGTATTTTTCAACAAGAACCTGTGTAATAGGGGAGAGGTCAAGACCTGTTTTTGCAATTACGGCAAGCTCTTCTGCGTTGTTTGCAACGCCGCCGCCGCCACCGCCGAGGGTGAATGCGGGTCTGATGATGATGGGATAACCGATTTTTTCTGCAATTTCAAGAGCGGTTTCAACATCATTTGCGATTTCAGAAGGAATAACGGGCTGACCAATTGATTCCATTGTATCTCTGAACATCTTTCTGTCTTCAGCCTTGTCGATGGCTTCGGCATTTGTTCCGAGAAGCTTAACGCCCATTTTGTCAAGATAGCCGTCTTTGCTCAGCTGCATGGCGATTGTAAGACCTGTCTGTCCGCCAAGACCGGCAAGAAGACTGTCGGGCTTTTCTTTTTCGATAATTCTTTTAACCGTATCGGCAGTAAGGGGCTCAAGGTAAATTTCATCAGCAAGAGCCTTGTCTGTCATAATGGTTGCAGGGTTTGAGTTAACAAGAACAACGTCAAGACCAGCATCTTTGAGCACACGGCAAGCCTGTGTTCCTGCGTAGTCGAATTCCGCTGCCTGACCGATAACGATGGGACCGGAACCGATAACCATTACTTTTTTGATGTCTTTATTGATTGGCATATATAAACCCCCTTGTGGTAATTAGTCTTTCATGAGTTTAACGAGAACAGCCTTCTGTGCATGGAGTCTGTTTTCAGCCTCTTCAAAGATTTCCTTTGCGTGCTCTTCAAATACTTTTGCTGTAATTTCCTCCTCACGGTGAGCGGGAAGGCAATGAAGAACCATTGCATCGGGCTTTGCAACAGCCATAAGGCTATCGTTTATCTGATAACCTACAAAGATTTTCTTTCTTTCTTCAGCTTCGCTTTCCTGACCCATTGATGCCCATACGTCTGTGTAAAGAACATCTGCATCCTTTGCGGCTTCAAAAATGTCGCTTGTGCAGGTAAAATCCCCATTTTCGCTTGCCCATTTCATTATCTCTGCATCGGGCTTGTAGCCGTCGGGGCAGCCGATGCTGACCGACATACCCATCTTGATTCCGCCAACGATGAGTGAGTTTGCCATGTTGTTGCCGTCGCCTATATAGCAGAGCTTTCTGCCCTTGATTGAACCCTTGAATTCACGGATTGTCATAAGGTCGGCAAGAACCTGACAGGGGTGGCAGTAGTCGGTAAGACCGTTGATAATGGGAATTGAACCGTATTCGGCAAGAGTTTCAACATCGCTCTGGTCGAAGGTTCTGATCATAATTCCGTCGAGGTAACCGGAAAGAACTCTTGCGGTATCGTTAACGGGTTCGCCTCTGCCAAGCTGAATATCATGAGAACTTAAGAAGAGCGCTGTACCGCCAAGGTCATACATACCAACCTCGAAGGAAACTCTTGTTCTGGTGGATGACTTTGCAAAAATCATGCCGAGAGTTTTGCCCTTAAGAAGATGATGCTCAATTCCGTTTTTCTTTTCGTATTTGAGCTGATCGGCAAGATTAAGAATCTCGCTGATTTCGTTTGTGCTCAGATCCATGAGCTTAAGTAAGTGCTTCATATATTCCTCCAAAACAATAAAATACTAATTATACACAAGTTTTGAATAATTATACATAAACATGTAGTTACAGTCAATGACAAACGGCATATATATGCATTGAATTCACAAAATAATTTTGTGCGAATTTACTACCAAACTTTTCTACCCTATATAATAACACAATTATATCAATTTTTAAAGTATAATTTTAAAAATATTATAAAAAAACCGCCGAAAAAATTCGGCGGCTGAAATTATTGAAAAACAGAAAAAACAGAAACAAAACCAACCGCTTTTTCAAGGCGGCAAGCAGTAAAAACAACTGATTTTACGGTTTTGATTTGCATTTTATTTTCCTCCGATAAATTCTGTAAGTACAAAGTTTTGTTCGCTTGAAAAGCCCGAAACATTGAATAAAACAAGAACATCGTCATATTCGGATGCGTTGACGGTTTTGATTTGAGTATGAGAGCAGTATCTCGGGTCAACGAGGGTTATTTCGGAATAGTGCTCTGCAAGAAACGGAACAATACAGTTTGCGTAGCTGTCTTTTATTATAAGCATTTTTTTGCCGTTTTCAAGACTTTTATTCTCAATTTTACAAATTCCGTGATTTCCGCCAAGAAAATAAGAATATTTATCTTTTTTTGTTAGAAAATCATCAAAATAAAGGGAATTGTAAATCTCATCTTTGACTGTTAAAGTGAACTCTGTGTTTGTGTGATATGCGGTTATTGAGTCTGACTCTATATTTTCGTTCAATGTTTTTGAGTACAGCGTACCCTTGAAATCTTCGGTTACTGTTTCAGAAGTAAATTCGGTTTTTTCGAGCGGAATAAAGTTCAGAATACCGCCGAGAGCACGGTAAGCGGAATATGCACTTTCCGTTGTCCAATGGTGATCCGTGCGATAAAATGCGTAGTTGTTTTCGGCAATTTTATCCGTAACATCAACCGCTTCAATGTTATTGAGCTTTCCGAAACAGTATGAAATATATTCTGCCTCGCTGTCAACGTCAAGATATCGGGGGATATCATTTCTGAAAATCTCCTGTGCCGTTGCGATTGGCATAAAGTAAAAATTTGTATCTGGATTTTTTTCTTTCAGCTTATTCAATGCGGCAATGTTTCTGTCGGTCAGATTGTAGTTGATATCCCTGAACGTCTGAACAAGATAACCGTTGATTTCAACAACACCGTTGATTTCATTCTTTCCGATTGCATTTTCAATTGCGTTTTTCGCTTTGATAAAACTCTCTCTCAAAACAAAGTGGTCGGAAAAGAAATCCGCCATTCCGTTCATGAATGACCTGTTTTTCCAGCTGTCAAATGTCAGCTTCGGAAACTCCGCAAGGGTTTTGTTTTCGTTATAGCTGACTGTTTCTTTTTCGCCGAAAAGGGTAAAAGCGGGAATTATTAAAATAACAAGAAAAAAGAGTATAACTCGAAATACTTTTGTTTTCATGTTTTCTCCTAAAAATTGAAATATAAAAACGGATTGTAGGTTGCATCAACAAGATATGCAATGCTTGCAGCCATGCCTGCAGCTTCGCCGACAACGCAGAGAGCATCGGAAAATCTTATTTTTTCTGAAATCTTTTTCCAAAGCTTTAAGGGATGCCCTGTTGCAACAACCGCTGCGATTATGAGCGTAAATAAGTAGTTATGGAGAATGTTGAGAGTGTTTGTGTCTGATAACATTCCTGATGAGCCGAACATTGAGCCGACGAAACCGAGCTCTGCGGCAGGGGATGAAATCTCAAAAATAACCCAGCCGATAACAACCATAAACAGGGTATAAATTCTTGTAACAAAGTCAGGCGGTTTTTTGATAACATTTGCAAACACGAATTTTTCGAGAATGAGAATTATTCCGTAGTAGATACCCCATATTGCAAAATTCCAGCTTGCTCCGTGCCAAATTCCCGTTAATGCCCAAACGATAAGCAGGTTACGGATTGTTTTTGCTTTTCCGTTTCGGCTGCCTCCGAGGGGAAAATATACATAGCTCTTGAACCAGCCGCCGAGAGTCATATGCCATCTGCGCCAGAATTCGCTGACGGTTTTTGAATTGTAGGGATAATCAAAGTTTTGAGGGAAATTGAAGCCGAGCATCTTTCCGAGTCCGATTGCCATGTCGCTGTAGCCTGAAAAGTCAAAGTAAATCTGAAGCGTGAAAGCGATTATTCCGAGCCATGCCGTTGCGGCGGGCAATGCGGAGTAATCCATAGCCTTTACATTTGTCCAGAGCTCACCGACGGAGTTGGCAATAAGAACTTTTTTGCAAAGACCGCAAACAAAAACCGAAATACCGTTGCTGATTGCTTCAAAATCGATTTTTCTGCTTTCAAGCTCTTTTGAAATATCATCATATCTGACGATCGGTCCCGCAACAATCTGCGGAAACATTGTGACGAATGCAGCAAATTTAACAAAGCTTTTCTGAACGCTTATATTGCGTCTGTAAAGGTCAATTGTGTAGGACATTGACTGGAAGGTGAAAAAGCTTATGCCGATTGGCAGAGGAAGATTGGGATTTATGATTGATGTGCCGAAAACTCCGTTAAACGTATCAATCATCATTCCGCTGTATTTGAAAACACCAAGCAGCGAAAGATTCATGATGACCGAAACAATAAGAGCAGCTTTCCTTGCTTTTTCATTGCTGTCAAATTTGTACATGGTTCTGCCGGCAAGATAGTCGATCAGCGTTGACAGAATCATGATAAGCACATAAATCGGCTCGCCCCAAGAATAAAAGAGCAAGCCGGTCAAAAACAAAACAGCGTTTTTAAACCTGAACGGAACTGCATAATAAATCAGCAGCGAAACAGGCAAAAACATAAACATAAATACGGGTTCAGAAAAAACCATATATCCGTGTTCTCCGATTAAAAATTATTCTGCGGCAGCGTCCATAATTCCGCTGACCGCGTCGGGGTTTTCGCATATGCAAAGTATAACCGAAACACCCTCGGTAATTACGGCCGCAGACTCAATTTTGGGAACCTCTGCAGGTCCGTAGCTGCTGTAGCCGTCAAGAAGATAGTCAAGCCTGTCATCAACGGCGTTTTTAACCTTTTCGGCGGCTGTTTCGTCAACGCAGTTGAAAACCGCAACCTCATCCGCTGTTGCGCCGCTGCCGAGATATAACGCCGCATCGGTGCAGAGCGATTCATCGACTGCATAAATGGAATATGCAACTTCGGCTTCGCTTTTCTCAAGAGTCTCACCAAATTTGAGACCTGCGTTAAGTGCATCTGCAAGCTTGTTTGCGTCATATGTTTTGGCTTCTTTTGTGCAGCCGAAAAGGGTAAGCATAATAAGCGCGGCAAGAACAGCCGCCCAAATCTTTTTCATTCTGTTTTACTCCTCGTTTATGTTTTCGATAATATATGTAAGCCATATTTTGCAGTAACTTTTATTCAGATGTATTCCGTCGCTTGCGGCATTGTCAGGCAGGGCTCCGTCAGGGCCTTTGAGCGCAGAAGCGGGACTGATATAATGAATTCCTTCGTCTGCAGCAAGCTGTTCTATTTTCACGTTAAGCGCGTTTATATTCTCGTTTGTGCAGCCAAATTGGCTTGTTGCAGAGGCCTCATTGCTGACCGGAAGAACCGACTGCAGATAAATTTCTGCATCGGGAATTCTTTCTTTTACCGCGTCAATTACCTTTGCGTACTTATCAATAAATATATTTTTGTTAGGCCAGCCGCATTCGTTATCGCCGAGCATAATGAAAACTTTTTCATAGTCTTTGCCGTTGAGCTCGTCAATGACCGGAACGGTGCTGCCGGAAACGGATTTTGTGAAAATCGTGTCAACATTAAGGCCGACCACGGCATAAACGTTTTTTGCAAGTCCGTAATTTTTGAGCGCAATAACCCTTGAGTTCCCGATAAAAACACTGTTGTCAAGGCTGCTGAAATCATCGGTAACGTGAATTGTTGAGGGTGAAGCGGTCGATGCCTGAACCAAGGCGGACGGCGCAGACGCTGTTGACTGTGCAGCTGTTTCACTTGAAACCGTGCCTGATTCCGATGACAAAACCGTTGAGGGCGCGGCGGTTGTTAATTTTGCTGTGGTTGTAATTATTTCGGTAATTTTTTCTGTTATTGTTTCTGCTTTGGTCGATGTTTCTATCTTTGTTGATGAAAAGGTTGTCTCACTTCCCGAATAAGCCTTCGGAATTATAAATTTTATCGAAACAAAGCATAAAGCTAATAAAATAACTACAGAACTGATGATATAAACTATCTTTCTCCCCGATTTTTTTGACATAAAAACATAAACCTCCCCGTTAAAAATGTCCATGGTGTATTTTACAATATCCAATAAAATAAATCAATATAAATTTGGTTACAGTTTTATAACAATTTGTAACAAAATTAATTAAAAATCACCAAAAACAAACATAAAAAAATCAGCGAAACCGACAGGCTTCGCTGATTTGTGACTTTTTTTATTTTGCAGGGCAGTGGTTGGTTGCAACAATGTTGATTCCCGTGCCGAGAATATTCTCAACAAGAATATCTCCGAGAGCAACGGGAGCTTTAACCTCTGCAGTGTTGATAACCTTCATGCACTCCATGATTTTATCTTTGGGAAGAGAACCTGCGGATTTGCAGGGAACAACGTTATGGATGCCGCCGTCAACCTTAACGGTTGTTGCAAGGCTTCTGACGGGATTGGTGCATTCGGCTCTTGCGTATGTGTCGCCTCGTTTGCAGGTGTTGCCGGTTACGGAAAGAATATCACCGTTATCGGCAATTTCAACCGTTATTCCGCAGCCCATGGGGCAGGCTACGCAAATGATATTTTTCTGCATAAATCACACCTCCACCGAAATTTCGATAACTCCGTCGGCTGCAAAGCCTTTGAGCATATCGTTTTTGATTATAACGCTTTCCATTTCACCGGGAGCAAGTCTGGGACGCTTTTTGCTGATGATTTCTTCGCCATTGTATTTAACAACGGTTTTGGCGTTTTTATAAACCTGACCGACTCTGAAATAGAGCTTTACATCGCCGTCGTTCTTAATGTTAACCTTCTGCGGAACGATATAGCGTACACCGTTTACGCCCTTTGTTGTAACGTATTCGGCTTCTTCGGTTTTTCCGAGAACATATCTTGCTGCACCTTCGCCCGCAGTCTGGCTTTCGAGGGTAACGTAGTCAACAAGGTCATGAACGTGGAGAACGTTTCCGCAGGCAAAAACGCCTTTGTGGCTTGTTTCTCTGTATTCGTCAACAACAGCACCGCTTGTTACGGGGTCGAGGTCAATTCCGACAGCTCTTGTAAGCTCGTTTTCGGGAATAAGACCAACTGAAAGAAGAAGTGTGTCGCATTCGATGAAACGCTCTGAACCGGGAATAGGTCTGCGGTTTTCATCAACGTCGGCAATTGTAACGCCTTCAACTCTCTCTTTACCGTGAATGTCAATTACCGTGCAGCTCAAATAAAGAGGAATGTTGAAATCGTCAAGACACTGAACGATGTTTCTTGTAAGACCGCTTGAATAGGGCATAAGCTCACATACGCACTTAACCTCTGCACCTTCGAGAGTCATTCTGCGTGCCATGATAAGACCGATATCGCCCGAGCCGAGGATAACAACCTTTTTGCCGGGCATATAGCCGTCAATGTTAACGTATTTCTGTGCAGTACCCGCACTCATAACACCCGAAGCTCTTGTGCCTGCAATGTTGAGAGCACCTCTGGGTCTTTCACGGCAGCCCATTGCAAGGATAACTGCCTTTGCCTGAATTTCAAGCAGACCATCTTTTTTATTTATGGCATAAACAACGTTGTCCTGTGTGATTTCAAGAGCCATTGTGTCTGTTTTGTATTCGATTTTCTGCTTGTCAACAAGCTGAATGAACCTGTCGGCATATTCCGGACCTGAAAGCTCTTCGCCGAAGTAGTGAAGACCGAAACCGGTGTGAATGCACTGCTCGAGAATACCTCCGAGAGTTTCGGCTCTTTCAAGAATGAGTATGCTGTCAACTCCGCATTCTTTTGCTTTAAGAGCAGCAGCCATTCCGGCGGGACCGCCGCCGATTACAACTATATCATAATTAAGCATCGTTCCGCCTCCTTACTTTGTTCTTTCATAAAGAATTTTTGAATTGCCGCCGAATTTTGTTATTTCGTTGATTTCAACGCCAAGCTCACGGGCAAGAATTTCAACAACCTTTGAGCCGCAGAAGCCGCCCTGACAGCGACCCATGCCCGCTCTTGTTCTTCTCTTAACGCCGTCAACATCTCTTGCACCTGCGGGAGCGTGGATTGCATCAAGAATTTCGCCTTCCGTGATTGTTTCGCAGCGGCAGATAATCTGACCGTAGGCAGGATTTTTCTCGATAAGAGCCTTGCGTTCTTCGTTTGTCATGTGTCTGAAACGAACAGGCTCTTCTCTGACGGGATTGAAATCTGCTTTTTCTTCGAATGAAGCGGATTTGAGAATGATATCTCTGACAGATTCCGCAATTGCGGGAGCTGATGAAAGTCCGGGAGATTCAATGCCGGCAACGTTAATGAACCGTGAATTCTTTTCGCTGGGTTCGATAATGAAATCATCTCTTGTGCAATGTGCACGCAGACCTGCAAAAGAAGTTATAACTTCTCTTGTCGTCAGAGAGGGGACTGATTTCTTTGCGGTTTCAAGAATGCCGGAAAGTGCGGCTGCTGTTGTTGCAAAATCCTCTTTGTCCTCAATGTCAAGTGCACTCGGGCCGATAAGAAGATTGCCGTCAACCGTGGGTGTAACAAGAACACCCTTGCCCATTTTTGAGGGGCATTGGAAAATTGTGTGCTTTGCAAGATGTCCGACCGACTTGTCGCAGAGCATATATTCACCCTTGCGGGGAATTGTATGAATGGAGGTATCGCCGATGAGAGCGGCAATTTCGTCGCAGTAAACGCCCGCAGCGTTGATGATATATTTGGTTTTGAATTCGTTTTCGCCGTTTGAAACCGTGAATTCGTTTCCGTCAAAACCGATTTTCTTCACCTCGAAATTACGGATGAAGTCAGCACCGTTGACAACTGCGTTTTCTGCAGCGGCAATTGTAAGCTCATAGGGGCAGACTATGCCTGCTGTGGGAGCCCAGAGAGCGGCTTTTGCGTTCTCGCTGATAAAAGGCTCAACCTCACGGAGCTTTGCTGCATCATAGATTTCAAGACCCGGAACGCCGTTAGCTTTGCCTCTTTCAAGAAGCTCTCCGAGAGTTTCAACCTCCTCGTCTGAGAATGCAACAACGAGTGAGCCGACGGGCTTGAACGGTACGCCGAGAGTTTTGCACAGCTCGGGCATAAGGGCTGTGCCCTCAACGTTGAGCTTTGCTTTCAATGTGCCGGGCTTTGCGTCAAAGCCTGCGTGAACAATGGCACTGTTTGCTTTTGAGGTGCCCGTTGCCATGTCGTTGTTTTTCTCGACAAGAGCAACTTTAATGTTGTAGCGGCAGAGCTCACGGGCAATAAGCGAACCGATAACGCCTGCACCTACAACGGCAACATCATAGTTCATTAACAAGACCTCCAATGAAATAAATAATTTACCGTTCACAAGTATAGCACAAATGAATTATCAAAACAACACTTTTCACAGCATTTTTGTATAAATTTTTTCAAATTTTATTCCCTCGCAATCGACTGCAAATATTGGCTTGTTTTACTTGACAAAGATTGCTCCGTGTGATACAATCCAGTTAAATCATAAAGATTTTTTGTGACTGACGGATAAATGCGGAATTAACTGCAGAGAAGCGAAAAATCTGTTTAAATGTCGACCGTCTGGGCAGTCTTATCTTTATCGGATAGGATTGCCCTTTATTATTTTCAGAAAGGAAGTCGAACACCATGATGACCGACATCGAAATTGCACAGTCCGTGGAAATGAAACCCATTACCGAAATTGCAGCAGCTGCCGGTATTGACAACAAATACCTTGAACAGTACGGCAACTACAAGGCTAAGGTTGACCTTTCACTTCTTAAAGACAGCGATAAAAAAGAAGGCAAGCTTGTTCTTGTTACTGCAATTACTCCCACTCCCGCAGGAGAAGGCAAAACAACAACAACCATCGGTCTTGCCGACGGTCTTAAGAAAATCGGCAAAAATGTTATGGTGGCTCTGCGTGAGCCCTCGCTCGGTCCCGTTTTCGGCGTAAAGGGCGGAGCAGCAGGCGGCGGATATGCACAGGTTGTTCCCATGGAGGACATCAACCTTCATTTTACGGGTGACTTCCACGCAATCGGAGCTGCAAACAATCTTCTTGCAGCTATGCTTGACAACCACATTTATCAGGGCAATGCTCTTAATATTGACCCCAGAAGAATCACCTGGAAACGCTGCGTTGACATGAACGACAGACAGCTTCGTTTTGTAACCGACGGTCTGGGCGGCAGAGTCAACGGCGTGCCCAGAGAGGATGGCTATGATATCACCGTTGCATCCGAAATTATGGCAGTTCTTTGCCTTGCAACATCAATCACAGACCTTAAAGAGCGTCTTTCAAGAATTATCGTAGGTTACACCTATGATGAAAAGCCTGTTACAGCAGGTCAGCTTAACGCTGCAGGTGCAATGACTGCACTTCTCAAGGATGCGCTCAAGCCCAACCTTGTTCAGACTCTCGAAGGCACTCCCGCACTTGTTCACGGCGGTCCTTTTGCAAACATTGCACACGGCTGTAACTCTGTTATGGCAACCAAGCTTGCAATGAAGCTCGGTGATTATGCAATTACCGAAGCAGGCTTCGGTGCTGACCTCGGTGCAGAAAAATTCCTTGATATCAAGTGCCGCTACGCAGGTCTTACACCCTCTGCGGTTGTTATTGTTGCAACAATCAGAGCACTCAAGATGCACGGCGGTGTACCTAAAACAGAGCTTAACGGCGAAAACCTTGAAGCACTTGAAAAGGGTATCCCCAATCTTCTCCGCCACGTTTCCAATATAAAGAATGTTTACAAGCTTCCTTCGGTTGTAGCTGTTAACCGTTTCCCCACCGATACCGATGCTGAAGTTCAGCTTGTTATCGATAAGTGCAAGGAGCTTGGCGTTAACGTTGTTCTGTCAAACGTATGGGCAGAAGGCGGTAAGGGCGGCGTTGAGCTTGCGGAAGAAGTTGTAAGACTTTGCGAGCAGCCCAATGATTTCACATTCTCATATGAGCTTGAAGGCTCAATCGAAGATAAGATTGAAGCGATTGTTAAAAAAGTTTACGGCGGCGACGGAATTTCAGTTCTTCCCGCAGCCAAAAAGCAGATTGCAGTTCTTGAAGCAATGGGATGTGCAAATCTTCCCGTCTGTATGGCAAAAACACAGTACAGCTTCTCCGATGACCCCACAAAGCTTGGAGCACCCGAGAATTTCACCGTAACAATCAAGAACGTTAAGATTTCGGCAGGTGCAGGATTTATCGTTGTTCTTACAGGCGATATCATGACCATGCCCGGACTTCCCAAAGTTCCCGCAGCAGAAAAGATTGACGTTGACGAAAACGGCAAAATAAGCGGACTTTTCTAATCCTGATGTCACGAAGTGACGGATGAGGGGATTGAATTTCACAGATAGCCAAAACCGCCCGAGTTCATTGAACCCGAGCGGTTTTTTAATATTCAAATTTACAGTCGGAAAATGAATCAAAAATATCACAAAGACAGTCATCAAACAACAAATAACGGGTGTGCAATACTAAAACCCTGTATATTTAATTTTACATTGAATAAGTTAGCACCGTTTGTGTAAAACAAAAAACGTAAATATTCATCAGGAAAGTTGTTTTTGTATTCGTCAATTAAAAATTCATTTGCAATATTTTGGGTAATGGGTTTAAAAAGTATGTGTCTGCAATTAGGAATTGTGTTTGGTTCCAATAGAATTGTGCCGTTTTTTCTTGTAATGCAGTTTTCTGAAAATTCAATTTTTAATTTATCTATTTTTTGATGATTTCCATTGTATATTTCACCTATAAGCTGTTTAAATTTTATACGGCTTCTCTCAAAACCTCTCCGACCTTGCCGTGGATTACAAGACCGAAATTTTCATCCATTGCAGTTGCATCTTTATTAATCAAAACAAGATTCTTTCCTTTGAAATATCTGATGAAACCCGCTGCGGGATAAACTGTCAGCGAAGTGCCTGCAACAATAAGCATGTCGGCTTTTTTAATGGCTTTTATAGCACCCGAAACAACTTCATCGTTAAGCGATTCCTCATACAAAACTACATCGGGTTTAACCGTTCCGCCGCATTCACATTTCGGGATTCCGTTCGATTTATAAACAAAGTCAAAATCATGGGATTTTCCGCATTTTACGCAGTAATTACGGAGTGCGGAGCCGTGAAGCTCATAAACCGTTTTGCTGCCTGCAAGCTGATGCAAACCGTCAACGTTCTGCGTTATGACAGCCTTCAATTTGCCCGATTGTTCAAGCTCTGCAAGTTTAAAGTGTGCCATGTTCGGCTTTGCATCGGGAAAACAGAGATATTCTCTGTAGAAATCATAGAATTCGGCTGTGTGCTGAACATAGAATGAATGGCTCAAAACAGACTCGGGCGGGTATTTGTAATCCATCATGTAAATTCCGTCTGCGGAGCGAAAATCCTTGATTCCGCTTTCCGTCGATACGCCCGCACCGCCAAAGAAAACAATTTTTTTGCTTTCGTTTATCATTTCTTTAAGTAATTGGATTTTAACGTTCATATCATCACCGATTCAATTATACATCTCATTGCCGATTTAGTCAAATATTAATGTAATAAAATTAATCACAAAATATTGAGTTTTCTGTTGCAATAAACAACAATTAATGGTATAATCATTCAAAATGGACAAATGCGTTTATTATTTGCCTTTTGAGGAATAATAGCAATGATTACTTCTTTGAAAGGCGTGTAAAAATGAAAAACAATAAGCAGAAAAAGAGCAATTTTTTTCTTCCGTCACCTCCGTGGCAGACTCCCGATATGAACAGCGGGTGCGGCGGCGATGAAGGCGATTCTTCCGCTCTGAACAATATAATTGAGTCGGGCTCGGTAACCGTCAGAAAAGGCGAACATCTTATTCATTGCCTGACAATTATCGGTCAGATTGAGGGTCATTATATTCTTCCTGCGCAGAATAAAACAACAAAATACGAGCACGTTATTCCCCAGCTTGTTGCGATTGAAGAAAGCGACGAGGTTGACGGTCTGATTATGATTCTCAACACCGTCGGCGGCGATATTGAAGCAGGTCTTGCAATTGCAGAGCTTGTTTCGGGCATGACAACACCAACGGTTTCGCTTGTGCTCGGCGGCGGTCATTCAATCGGCGTACCTCTTGCTGTTTCAACAGATAAGTCATTTATAACACCCTCCGCAACAATGACAATCCACCCTGTAAGGATGAACGGTCTTGTTCTCGGTGTTCCGCAGACTCTCTCGTATTTTGAACAGATGCAGGAAAGAATTGTCCGCTTTGTTTCCGACAATTCCGAAATCAATCCCGACAGATTCCGTGAAATGATGCTTGCAACGGGCGAGCTTGTTATGGACGTCGGAACGGTTTTGAGCGGTGAAGCGGCAGTTAACGAGGGACTTATTGATTCTCTCGGAGGACTTTCCGATGCTCTTGACTGTCTTTACGAAATGATTAACGAACGCAGTAACGAAACAGAAAATAATACTCCGAAAGGATGACATAAATGGCAAATACCCAAAAGAAAAAATCGGGCACGGCACAAAAGAAAAAATCTGCGCCCAAATCTTCATCGGCTCCCAAAAAATCAACCTCATCAAAGGCTGCACAGCCCGAAAAGAAAGAGGTTAACCCTGCGATTCAAAGACAGAAAACTGCCATAATTCTTATGGCGGTTGCTGTGTTCTTTATCTTTGTTGCATTTATAGAAGGCGAGAGCGTATGGCTTTCGCTTCATAACGCAATGTTCGGAATTTTCGGCTTCTGTGCATACATTCTGCCTGTCGTGCTGATTTATATGGCAATTGTTTATGCCAAGGACAAGCCCCTCGGAAGCATTGCGGCAAATCTTACGGGTACCGGAATTTTTATTGTACTTTTGAGCGGTGCGATACATATTTTCTCAAACGATTCCGATTATCTCAAAAACATTCAGATTCTTGAACAGATTACGGATGCATGGAACAAGGCTGCCGATTTTGGTAACGGCGGTGTTTTCGGCGCTGTTATCGGCGGACTTGTTGCAAAGCTTTTCGGCAAAACGGGTGCCGCAATAACCGTTATTCTTTTGCTTGTTGTTCTTGCAATGTTCTTAACGGGAACAACGCTTCTTGGACTTGTCAATGCAATCAGAAAACCCGTTAAGCGTGTCGGCGAGCTCACAAACGAAAAGCTTGAACAGAATGCCCTTCGCCGTGAGCAGCTTGAAGCCGAGCGTGAAAAAGAAACCGAAAAGCCCAAGAAATTCAATCCTCCGAAGAAACCGACTGTTTCGGTTGAAAGCTTTGAGGACAGTTTTGTTACGGATGAATCAACCTTTGAGCCTGTTGAGGCAAGCTATGTTCCTGTTGAAGAGCCTCCCATGCCCGAAATCCCCGTTGTCAAGCTTCCCGATTCAAAGCCCACGCAGATTATCGAAGATATTATAGATGCTGCGGTTGAAGAAGAAAAACCGAAGAAAACAAAGAAGGCTCCTGCAATGCCCGACGGTGAGCCCGACAATGCAGAAGAAGAGGACATTGACGACATCCCCTTTGAAGTTCTTCCCGAATCGGAGCCTGTTAAGCCTGCATATGTTTATCCTCCCATTGACTGCCTTCAGATTGTCGAAAAAGACGGCTCGGGTGACAGCATGACCGAAATGCAGCTCGGTGCAAAGAAATTGGTTGCAACGCTTGAAAGCTTTAACGTCAAAGCGGAAGTGACCAACATCTGCAGAGGACCTTCTGTAACAAGATATGAGCTTGTGCCCGATGCGGGAGTAAGAATCAATAAAATCACAAATCTTTCCGAGGATATTGCTCTGCGTCTTGCCGCAACAAGCGTGCGTATTGAAGCTCCGATTCCCGGAAAATCCGCAATCGGAATTGAAGTTCCCAACAGTGCGAAATCAATGGTTACAATGCGTGAAATCATTGATACGCCGCAGTTCAGAGATGCAAAAAGTAAGCTGACCGTTGCACTCGGCAAGGATATTACAGGCAACATTATCTGTGCCGACCTTGCAAAAATGCCCCACCTTCTTGTTGCGGGTACAACCGGCTCGGGTAAATCCGTATGCCTTAACTCCATGATTGTCAGCATTCTTTATAATGCTTCACCCGACGAGGTCAAGCTTCTGATGATTGACCCCAAAATGGTTGAATTTACAATTTATAACGGCATTGCTCATCTTGAAGTTCCTGTTGTTAATAACCCAAGAAAAGCTGCGGGTGCACTCGGCTGGGCAGTTGGTGAAATGGAAAAAAGATATAAGCAGTTTGCCGAAAACAGCGTAAGAGATATCAAAGGCTTCAACAAGCTTTGCGAAACAAGGGATGACCTTGTTAAAATGCATCATATTGTAATTTTTATCGATGAGCTTTCTGACCTTATGATGGTATCACCCAAAGAGGTTGAAGATTCAATTCAGCGTCTTGCACAGATGGCACGTGCTGCGGGTATTCACCTTGTAATTGCAACGCAGAGACCGTCTGTAGACGTTATTACGGGTGTTATCAAATCAAATATTCCCAGCCGAATCGCACTTTCCGTTTCTTCACAGGTTGACTCAAGAACAATTCTTGACGCAGTCGGAGCGGAAAAGCTTCTCGGCAACGGTGATATGCTCTTTAGTCCTGTCGGTTCATCAAAGCCTACCCGTATTCAGGGCTGCTTTATTTCCGATGAAGAAGTTGAAAACGTTGTAAATCACATCAAATCACAGGCACAGACCACATATAATGAAGAAACAATTCATGAAATCGAAGCCAAGGCTGCCGCAGCTGAAGGCTCAAAGAAGAAAGGCTCCGAAGAAACCGATGACGGTGATTGGGACCCCATGCTCAACGAAGCAATTGAGGTTGTTGTCAATGCAGGCGGAGCTTCAACAACAATGCTCCAGAAGAAATTAAAGCTCGGCTATGCAAGGGCTTCAAGAGTTATGGATCAACTTGAAGAAAAGGGTATTGTCGGACCTTCCGAGGGGGCAAAGCCCAGAGCTGTTCTTATTTCAAAACAGCAATGGTATGAGCAGCAGGCTCTTGCCGAGGGTGCAGGTGCACCGAGTATTGATGATGTGTTTGCAGATGATGATGATTTTGCAGGCTCGGAGGATGATTTTTAATCTATGAACGGATTTTTACCCGTTACAAAAGAAGAAATGACCGCAAGGGGATGGGAGCAGGCTGATTTTGTTTATGTCAGCGGTGATGCGTATGTTGACCATCCCAGTTTCGGTGCGTCAATAATTACCCGAGTTCTCGAAAAAGAGGGCTTCAAGGTTGCGTTTCTTGCACAGCCCGACTGGAAATCCGACAAAGATTTCAAACGATTTGGCAGACCCAGACTCGGTTTTCTGGTCAGCAGCGGAAACATTGATTCCATGGTTGCACATTACACGGCTGCAAAGAAAAAACGCAGTAACGATTCCTACAGCCCCGGCGGACAGGCTGGCTTAAGACCCGACAGAGCAGTTATTGTTTACTGCAACAAAATCCGTGAAATCTACGGAGATATTCCCATTGTAATCGGCGGTCTTGAAGCATCGCTCCGTCGCTTTGCACATTATGATTATTGGGATGATAAAATCAGACGTTCAATTCTTTTTGACGCACAGGCAGACCTGCTTTCATTCGGAATGGGTGAGCGTTCAATGGTTGAAATTGCTCGCCGTCTTGATGCGGGTGAAGAAGTTTCGCAAATCCGTGATGTCAGGGGGACTTGCTACAGCGTTGATGTGCGTGAAACTCCTTATGTCGGAACGGAATGCCCTTCGTTTGATAACGTCTGCAATTCCAAAAAAGAATATGCCGTTTCCTGCCGAATTCAGCAGGATGAACAGGATTTCTTCCGAGGCAGAGAAATCAAACAGCGTCACGGCAGCCGTATGCTTGTTCAGAATAAGCCTGCAATTCCTCTTTCGCAGGAGGAACTTGACGAGGTATACGCTTTGCCTTATATGAGAACATATCACCCTATGTATGAGGCAATGGGCGGCGTTCCCGGAATTGAGGAAGTCCGTTTTTCAATCAGCCACAACAGAGGCTGCTTCGGTGCGTGCAATTTCTGCTCACTTGCTTTTCATCAGGGCAGATATATAACAACCCGCAGCAAAGAATCCGTTGTTGAAGAAGCAAAGCTTTTAACAACTCTGCCCGATTTCAAGGGATATATTCACGATATAGGCGGACCTACCGCAAATTTCAGACATCCCTCGTGTGAAGGGCAGGAAAAAAGAGGTCTCTGTAAGGGTAAAAAATGCCTTGCACCAACGCCTTGCCCCAATCTTAAATCAAACCATGAGGAATATCTTGACATTCTGCGTACTGTCCGTTCATTACCGAAAATTAAAAAGGTTTTTGTTCGTTCGGGTATAAGATATGACTATATGCTGAAAGACAAGAATGACAGCTTTTTTAGAGAGCTTGTAGCCCACCATGTCAGCGGTCAGTTAAAGGTTGCTCCCGAGCATTGCTCTGCAGCTGTGCTTGATAAAATGGGCAAGCCTCATATCGAAGCCTATGTTGAGTTTTCAAAACGCTATTTCAAATACAGCAAGAGCGAAGGCAAGGAGCAATATCTTGTGCCTTATCTGATGTCATCTCATCCGGGCAGCACTCTAAAAGATGCGATTGAGCTTGCACTTTTTTTGAAGAAAATAGGAATCAGACCCGAGCAGGTTCAGGACTTTTATCCGACTCCGGGCACGGTTTCAACCTGTATGTTTTATACGGGACTTGACCCTTATACAATGAAGGAAGTCTATGTTGCAAAAGACCCTCATGAAAAGGCAATGCAGCGTGCGTTGCTGCAGTATTTCAACCCCAAAAACAAGGATTTGGTGCGTGAGGCATTGAAGAAGGCGGGCAGACATGACCTTATCGGCTACGGTGACAAGTGTCTTATTATGCCCGATAAGCGTTATCCGCAAAAAGCAAATGAAAGGAACAGGGGAAAGAATGAAAAACGCAGGAAAAACTAAAAAAATAATTTATATCGTTGTTATTCTTGTTATCGCAATTGCTTCCGCTGCGGGAGTCAATTTTGATAAAATTTTCGGTGAATTGCCGGAATCCTTCATCTCAACCGATAAAACCTCGGAGGCTTCGTTTAAAATTCATTTTGTTGATGTCGGACAGGGTGACTGTACTCTTGTTACCTGCAACGAAGCGACCTTGCTGATTGATGCGGGCGAAAACGGACATGAAACCGATGTTCTTAATTATCTTCGCTCACAGGGCATTGAAAAGCTTGATTATATTGTTGCAACTCATCAGCATTCCGATCATATCGGCGGCTTGCCCGAGGTTCTTGATGAGTTTCCGACCGACAATATCATTATGCCCAGACTGACAAAAGAACAGACTCCAACCAACAGCACTTATACCGCATTCCTTAAGGCTGTCAAGGCATCGGGTGCAAAGGTTATTTCCGCAAAGCCCGGTTTGATATATTCTCTTGGTAACGCAACTTTTGAAATTCTCGGTCCCGTAACCGATGACTGCGAGGATATCAACAGTATGTCGGCTGTAACAAAGATTACATACGGTGAAACCTCGTTTCTTGTTACGGGCGATGCAGAAAAGGACGAAGAGCGTGAAATCATTGAAAACGGTGCGGACCTTGACTGTGACGTGCTCCGAGTCGGTCATCACGGCTCGTCAACCTCGTCGAGCAGAGATTTTCTTGATGCGGTTACACCCGAGATATGTGTAATTTCCTGCGGTGCAGATAACGATTACGGTCATCCTCATAAGGAAATAAGAGAAAGACTGCCCAAATATACCGATGAAATTTACAGAACTGATATTCTCGGTGATATTGTTATGGTTTCCGATGGTAAGACAATTGATGTAAGCTTTGAAAACCAATGAGGTGAACTTTATGTATTTCAGCATTGATATAATTGAAGAAACGGTTGCTCTTTGCGTTGATGATAACGGCGAAACCTGTGCCGTGCCTCTTGATGCTATTGACGGCGAAATAAGAGAAGGCTCTGTTCTTTATCTTAACGAAAATGACCGTTATTCGGTTGATAAGAATGAAGAAAACAGACGCAGAGAAAGCAATTTTGCCCTTGCGGAAAGTCTGTTTGATGAATAAAAAGTAAATAATGCAAAAAATACGGCGGATTATTCAATTTATACTTGAATAATCCGTTTTTATATTATATAATAACAAATATATGCTCAAGATGGAGGAATGTGGCTTGTCCGCTGTTTCAGATATAAAATCAGTTGCTGTTCCTGCACAGGAAATGCAGAAACAAAAAGAATATACTCAGCTTGTCCGTGCGATTGTTGAGCAGCGTTTTACCGATGCACCGAAGGCGTTTGTTCATACATACGGCTGCCAGGGAAACGTTTCCGACGGTGAACGCCTTAAGGGTATGCTTGAAGAAATGGGCTACCTCATGACCGATGAGCTTGAAGGTGCCGACCTTGTTCTTTATAACACCTGTGCAATCCGTGAACACGCCGAGGACAGAGTTTTCGGCAATGTCGGAGCACTCAAGGCAATGAAGAACGCAAACAGAGAAATGAAAATTCTGCTTTGCGGCTGCATGATGCAGCAGGAATGGGTTGTTGAGAAAATCAAAAAGAGCTATCCGTTTGTTGATATCGTTTTCGGAACTCATGTTATCCACAGACTTCCCGAATTTCTTTATTATAATCTTCGCGGCGGTAAAAAAATCCGTGAATATCCCGAGTGTGACGGCGTTATCGCAGAGGAACTTCCCGTTCACCGTGACAGTGATTTCAAGGCGTGGATTCCGATTATGTACGGCTGCAATAATTTCTGCGCCTACTGCATTGTTCCTTATGTCAGAGGAAGAGAAAGAAGCCGTGACCCAAAAGTTATAATCGATGAAGCAAAGCAGCTTATTTCACAAGGCTACAAGGAAATCACTCTTCTCGGTCAGAATGTTAACTCATACGGCAAGCATCCCGACTACGGAATGAATTTTGCGGCACTTCTTCGTGAGCTTAATTCAATCGAGGGAGACTTCATAATCCGATTTATGACCTCGCACCCCAAGGACTGCACATTTGAATTGCTTGATACCATGGCAGAGTGCAAAAAGGTTGCAAAGCATCTTCATCTTCCGTTCCAGAGCGGAAGCAACCGTGTGCTCGGCGAGATGAACAGAAGATATACAAGAGAAAAATACCTTGAACTTCTGAATTATGCTTATAAGGTTATGCCCGAGCTTTCGGTAACAAGTGATGTTATTGTCGGTTTTCCCGGGGAAACTTATGAAGAATTCAAAGAAACGGTTACCCTTGTTGAAGAAGCAAAATTCACTTCGATGTATACATTCATTTTTTCCTCAAGAGAAGGCACAAAGGCATCCAAAATGCCAGACCCTGTTTCAAGGGAAGAAAAAGGCAGATGGTTCAGAGAGCTTCTTGACGCACAGGAAAAAATTGCTGCAAAAAGAACGGCTTCAATGGTCGGTAAAACCTACAGGGTGCTTTGCGAAAGCGTGAGCAAAAACGGATTTATCGAAGGCAGAACAGAGGGGAACATTATTATTGAATTCCCTGCCGACAAATCCGTTATCGGCTCGTTCCGTGAAGTAACCGTAACGGAATCTCTCACCTGGATTTTAAGAGGTGAGCTCAATTAAGTTAAAAGTACGAGCAAAATCGTATTAAATATTTTTTTCAGTTAGGAGAAACAAAAATGGACGTAATTGCAAAAGCAAGAGAACTCGGCGCACTTCTTCAGCAGGATGAGCGCTATGTTAAGCTTATGGAAGCACAGAAGGCTAACGAAAACGATACCGCTCTCAACGAGCTTATCGCAAGAATTCAGCTTGTTCAGATGTCTTTCCAGCATGAAGCAACAAAGGAAGACAAGAATGAGCAGAAGCTTGAAGCATATGATAAGGAGTTCGGCGAAATCTACACACAGATTATGGCTAACCCCAATATGCAGGCATATGAAGCAGCAAGAAAAGATATTGATGACCTTATGCAGTATATCAATGCTATTTTTGCACTTTGCCTTCAGGGTGAAGACCCCGCAACCTGCGAGCCTCCCAAGCATGACCATGAATGCGGCGGCGAATGCAGCTCATGCAGCGGTTGCCACTAATAAAAACTGACCGGTGAGGGGCTGCTGCCGTTTAAAGCAGCCCCGGGATTTTTTGAAAGGTATGGTAAATTCATGGCAGAGCTTACCCCGATGATGAAACAGTATTTCCAGATAAAAGAGAACTATCCCGACACAATTCTCATGTTCCGTCTGGGCGATTTTTATGAAATGTTTTTTGATGATGCAAAAAAAGTTTCAGCGGAGCTTGATCTTGTATTAACGGGCAGAGATTGCGGTCAGGAAGAAAGAGCCCCAATGTGCGGTGTTCCTTTTCACAGTGCCGATTCCTACATTGCACGCCTTGTTGCAAAGGGCTATAAGGTTGCAATCTGCGAACAGCTTGAAGACCCCGCACTTGCAAAGGGAATTGTAAAACGTGACGTAACAAGAGTTCTCACTCCGGGTACTGTTATTGAAAGCACAATGCTTGACGAAAGCAAGAACAATTTTCTTGCCTGCATTTTTGCACGCAAGGATTGCGTGGGACTTTGCTTTGCCGATATTTCCACGGGCAGCGTTCATGTAACGCAGTTTGAAAGAAAAAATTCACAGAAAAAAATTGTAAACGAGCTCGGAAGATTTTCACCGAGTGAAATTATTATCAATTCTTCTGTGCTGGAGCTTACGCAGGTGACCGATTTCGTTAAAACAAGGCTTCAGTCCTCCTGTGATTTGCTTGATGATGAATGCTTTGACCTTTCAAAAGCTTCCGCAATGCTTTTAAAGCATTTTCATGTTGCATCGCTCTCTGAACTCAAACTCGAGAATTCAGACGGTGCGGTCTGTGCCGTCGGTGCAGCGATGGATTATCTTAAAAGCGTTCAGAAAACAGAGCTTGAAAACATAAAGAGCATTGATTTTTACGGCTCGGGCAGCTTTATGAGGCTTGATGTTTTAACCCTGCGTAACCTCGAGGTTACCGAAACAATGCGAAACCGTGAAAAAAGAGGCTCGCTCCTCTGGGTGCTCGATAAAACAAAGACCTCCATGGGTAAGCGAATGCTCCGCAGCTGGCTTGAACAGCCGCTTCTGAACATCGCAAAGATTACAAAACGCCACAATGCCGTATCCGAGCTTGTTGAAAATCCTTCATTGAGAGAAGATATTATCGAGGCTCTCACGGGCTGTCAGGATATGGAAAGACTCATAACCCGTATTGCCTATGCAACCGCAAATGCAAGAGAGCTCAAAGGACTTTCTGCAACCCTTAACAGACTTCCTGCTATCAAGGAGTGTCTGTCAGCTTCAAAGAGCAGTTTGCTCAACGAGCTTTGCGGTGAAATTCTTCCTCTTGACGATCTTGCGTCAACAATTGACAAAGCAATTGTTGAAGACCCTCCGTTTTCTGTCCGTGAGGGCGGAATGATAAAAGACGGCTTCCACGAGGAGCTTGACGAGCTTCGTGATATCGTTTCAAACGGCAAGGGATATTTAGCCGATATTCAGCTGCGTGAGCAGGAAAGAACAGGCATAAAGAAGCTTAAAATCGGCTATAACCGTGTTTTCGGTTACTACATAGAGGTTTCAAATTCCTTCAAGGAAATGGTCCCCGATGACTATATACGCAAGCAGACATTAACAAACTGCGAGCGTTTTATTACACAGGAGCTCAAAGAACTTGAGTCAAAGGTTCTCGGTGCACAGGAAAAAATCGTTCGCCTTGAATATGAGATTTTTGATTCTGTTCGAAAAAAAGCGGCAGAGCACCTTTTTGAAATTCAGAAAACCGCCGCCGCAGTTGCCGCAACCGACGTTCTTTGCTCTTACGCAAGAGTTGCGAGTGAAAATAATTTCTGCTGTCCCGTTATGAATGCGGGAAGCGTTGTTTCTATAAATGACGGCAGACATCCCGTTGTTGAAAAAATGCTTGATTCACCCTTTGTTCCCAATGATACATTGCTTGACTGTGCAGACAACCGATGTGCAATAATCACGGGTCCCAACATGGCTGGTAAATCAACATATATGCGTCAGGTTGCTCTGATTTGTCTTATGGCACAGGCGGGAAGCTTTGTTCCTGCTTCATATGCGGAGCTTTGCATCGTTGACGGCATTTTTACCCGCATCGGTGCATCCGATGACCTCGCATCGGGTTCATCAACCTTTATGGTTGAAATGAACGAGGTTGCCGACATCCTTAAAAACGCAACATCACAGAGCCTTATTATTTTCGATGAAATCGGCAGAGGTACCTCAACCTTTGATGGCATGAGCATTGCCAGAGCCGTGCTCGAATATTCAGCCGATAAACGCAAACTCGGCGCAAAAACTCTTTTTGCAACTCATTATCATGAGCTTACGGAGCTTGAACAGTCTGTTGCGGGTGTTAAGAACTATAACATTGCCGTAAAAAAGAGGGGAGATGACATCACCTTCCTTCGCAGAATTATAGCAGGCTGTGCAGACGGCAGCTACGGTATTGAGGTTGCAAAGCTTGCGGGAGTGCCTTCAAGCGTTGTTGAACGTGCAAAGGTTGTACTCAAGGAGCTTGAGGGTGAAGGTCTTAAAGCTCCCGAACGTAAAATTGAAGCGGATGAGCCCGAAATGCAGATTTCATTTGGCAATTCCAACGCAAACGATATTGTTGAAAAGCTTAAAAAGCTTGATGTGAATACATTAACGCCCATTGAGGCAATGACCGTTTTATATGACCTTGCCAAACAGGCAAACAATTAATTTTTGAAAAAGGAGGTTTCTTTATGCCGAAGATTAATGTTCTTCCCAAGCATCTTGCGGAGCTTATTGCCGCCGGCGAGGTAGTTGAGCGTCCCGCATCGGTAATTAAAGAGCTCCTTGAAAATTCGATAGACGCTGGTGCCGATAATATCACCGTTGAAATCAAAAACGGCGGTATTTCGTACATGAGAATAACCGATAACGGCTGCGGCATTTCAAGAGAAGACATAAGGAATGCTTTTGTGAGCCATGCAACAAGCAAAATTTCAACTGCCGATGACCTTAACGGTATTTTCACCCTCGGTTTCAGAGGTGAAGCTCTTGCAAGCGTGAGTGCTGTTGCGAGAGTTGAGGTTATGACACGAACTCCCGACGATGAAATTGGCACTCGTTACGTTATCGAAAACGGTGAAGAAATTCTTCTTGACGACGCAGGTTGCCCCAAGGGTACAACAATGATTGTAAGGGATTTATTCTGCAAAACCCCCGCAAGAATGAAATTTCTTAAAAAAGATGTTACGGAAGCTAATGCGGTTTCATCGGTTGTTGACAGAATTGCTTTGTCGCATCCCGAGGTTTCAATCCGCTTTATCCGTGAAGGAAAGCAAACACTTGTAACAGGCGGCAACGGCGATTTGCTGACTTGCATCCGTGAGGTTTTCGGAAAAGATTTCTCAAAAGACCTTATCCCTGCCGAATATGAAACAAAGGGAGTAAGCGTTAAAGGCTATGTGTCAAAGCCTGTTGCATCAAGACCAAACCGAAATATGCAGTTTTTCTTCCTTAACAACCGTCTGATTAAAACGGGCACGGGAAGTGCTGCCGTTAGCGAAGGCTACAAAAATTCAATCATGGTCGGAAAATTTCCGTCATGTGTTCTTAATATTACGATTGACCCGTCTTTGGTTGACGTCAATGTTCATCCTGCCAAAACCGAAGTCAGATTTTCTGACGAAAGAGTTATTTTCAACGCTATATTTTATGCCTGCAAAAACGCTCTTGCGGCAGGAGATACTCCGAAGCAAATAGTAAAAGAGATTCCCAGAACAGATTATTACAAAGCACCCGAAAAACCTGCGGAGCAGCTGAAAATAACACCCGTTTCCGCATCCAAAAACGATTTTTGGCAGCATATTCCCGCTAAACCTGCGGAAACAAAGACCGAAACACCTGTTTTTAAAATCAGTGTTGTTGAGCCAAAGCCCGTTCAGATTAATGAAACAAAACAGGAAATAAAGAGAGTTTCTGTTCTTTCCGCACCTGAATCCATAACCGATAAAATCGAAAAAACTGAAGATATTCTTCTGAATTTTCAGCCAAAAGATGAGGTGAAAGAATCCGAAGCTGCCGTTGAAGCCGCAGTTGAGGTTAAGCCAGTTGAGGTCAGAAATGATTTCAATGAGGAAGAATTTCATCTTGTGGGCGAAGCATTCAGAACATATATTATCTGCGAATATAAGGGCAAAATGGTTATTATCGATAAGCATGCTGCCCATGAACGTATTATTTACGAAAAACTCAAGAGTGAAAACGGAGAACGTACTCCGCAGCTTCTTTTGCTTCCCGTTACGGTAACTCTTTCAAAGGAAGAGTATTCCGCAATTCTTGAAAATATTGAAACCGTTAACAATGCGGGCTTTGATATTGAAGATTTCGGAAACGGATGTGTCATTGTCAGAGAATGCCCCATGGAGCTTTCAGCTGATGATATTGAAGACGTAATTTGTGAAATTGCAGGAAGATTTGTTGAGAAAAAGCAGGATGTGATGTTTGAAAAGCTTGACTGGATTTTCCATTCCGTAGCCTGCAGAAGTGCAATCAAAGCTGGTAATTTCACATCAAGGCTTGAGATGGAAAGGTTTGCAAAGCAGCTGCTTTCAATGCCCGATATTCGTTACTGCCCCCACGGCAGACCCGTACTTATAGAAATGACACAAAGGGAGCTGGAAAAGAATTTTGGCAGAGTTTAAAATACCGCTCATTGCGGTTGTCGGACCGACCGCATCGGGAAAAACCTCGCTTGCGGTTGAAATTTGCAAAGCAATTGACGGCGAAGCTGTTTCATGTGACTCGATGCAGATTTATAAAGGCATGGATATTGCAACCGCAAAACCGACACTCGAAGAAATGCAGGGCATACCGCATCATCTCATAGGCTTTGCAGAGCAGAGTGATGATTTCAGCGTTGCAAAATACTGTGAGCTTGCGGGTGCAGCCATAGCCGATATTCATTCAAGAAACAAAAAAGCTGTTCTTGTCGGCGGAACGGGGTTATATTACAGCTCGCTCGTTGATAACATTGAGTTTTTGCCCGAAGAATCGGATTTTGAATACCGCGAAATGCTTAAAAAGCGTGCTCAAGCCGAAGGTGCACAGGCTTTGCTTGATGAGCTTTCACAAATTGATCCTGAGGCAGCCAAGGAGCTTCATGTCAACAACCTCGGCAGAATTATAAGAGCTCTTGAAATATTTCATACCACGGGCAAAACAAAATCCATGCAGAATGAACAGTCAAGGCTGAACCCGTCACCGTATGATTTAACGGCGATTTGCCTTGATGCCCGTGACAGACAGTTTTTATATGACAGAATAAACAGACGTGTTGATTTAATGCTTGAGGCAGGGATTCTTGAAGAAGCAAAAGCTTTTTATGATTCTCCGCTCGGACGCACGGCAAAACAGGCAATCGGCTATAAAGAGCTTAATCCTTATTTCAGCGGAGAAAATACACTTGAAGAATGTGTTGAAAATCTTAAAATGCAGACAAGACGTTATGCAAAGCGTCAGCTGACATGGTTCAGACGTGACAGCCGAATAAAGTTTATATATATTGACGATTATTCCTGCGGCAAAGAATTGCTTGATGCCGCATTGGATATTATAGAAAAGAGGGATGTTTATTGAAGAGTAAAGACAGACTGCTGAAAGTTCTTGCAGCCGCAGCTGCGGTTATAATCGTAATTTTCTTTGCTGCTGAAATTTACAGCCTTGCGGGCAGAACACTGGGAACGCAAACCGTCTATGAGCAAACCGTTCTTGAAACGGTTGATGCAGAGATGTTTGTTATCCGTAACGAAGTTTTGCTTGCAACAAATTCAACGGGCGTAACCGTGCCCATTGCAGACAATGCGGAGCGAGTCAGCAAAGGAAGCTCCATAGCGGCGATTTTTCCGAGTGAAGCCGCAGCCGAAAACTTTGTAAAAGTCAGTTCGCTGACTTCAAAGCTTGAAACCTATCAAAAAATCGATAACCAGCTTCGTCTTGCCGAGGTTGATATGGACAAGCTGACGGCGGAAATCAATTCGGAATTTGAATCTATCCTTGATTCGGCATATGAAAACGATTATTCAAATCTTGCCGAGCACAAGCTTTCGTTCAGTGAAAAGCTTTCAAGAAAACAAATCTCGCTCGATGTTTCGGTTGATTGCAAAACAAAAATTGCAGAGCTTCAAAACGAAATATCCGCTCTCAATTCCGCAAGCACTCCTACCGAAATTATCACCGCCGATGCTTCGGGATATTATGTCAGCCGTGAAGACGGATATGAAAACATAATAACCGCCGATGAAATTGACAGTCTGACTCCCGAAAAGCTTGAAGAAGCTTTTAAAAGCAAAAAGAAAGAGCCTGCAGCGGGCTCAATAGGAAAGGTTATTGACGGATATAACTGGTTTATTGCAACAATAATCGATTCCGCAGATGCAACGAAATTCAAGGTCGGAAAGTCGGTTAAACTTATCCTCGACGATTCAACCAACGACTATATAACAACCTATGTTCATTCCGTAAACAATTTTGACGGCAACAAGTCAATGCTTGTTTTCAGATGCAATCTTATGAACGAAAAGCTCGCAGAGCTTCGTAAGGTTGAGGGAAAGATAATTGTTAAAGAGTTTACCGGACTCAAGGTCAGCAGAGATGCGGTACGCCTTGATGAAAACGGAAATTCCGGTGTATATATCCGCAGAGGCAATATCGTAAACTTCAGAAGTCTGAATATAATTTATTCGGAGGATGAGTTTGTGATTGCATCCAAGCCTTCGGAGGAAAGCGGAATCAAGCTTGAATATACACATCTTAAGCTTTATGACGAGGTTATAATCTCGGGAAAGGAGTTAAAGGATGGAATGGTTATCCGATGAAGAAAGATTTTCCGCAATAAAAGAAAATCTGAAATATCTTTCCGACGATATTTCAGATGCGGCTGTCAGATCGGGCAGAAATCCCGAAGATGTCAGGCTAATGGCTGTTTCGAAAACTGTTGAAAGCAAATTCATAAATCATGCAATCAATTGCGGAATAAATCTTATCGGCGAAAACAAGGTTCAGGAATTCCTGCTGAAAGAGCCCGAGCTGAATCTGACAAACTGTAATGCTCATCTTATCGGGCATCTTCAATCAAACAAGGTTAAAAAGATTGTCGGTCACGTTGAAACGATTCAGTCGGTTGATTCTGTTTCAATCGCAAAGGAAATCGGCAAGCGTTCTCTTGAAGCTGAAACTGTAACAAAGATTTTGCTCGAGGTCAATGTCGGAAATGAAGACAGTAAGTTCGGATTCACTCCCGAAGAAACCTTTGAAAGAGCGTGTGAAATTGCCGAAATAAAAGGTGTTTCGATTGACGGATTGATGTGTGTTGCCCCGATTTGCGAAAAAGAATCGGAAATTCGGTCAATTTTTTCAAATATGCACCGTCTGTTTATTGACATCGGTGCTAAAAAAATGGATAATATAAATATGAATGTTCTCTCGATGGGTATGTCGGGTGATTACAGACAAGCAATTCTCGAAGGCTCAAATCTCGTGCGGGTCGGCTCGTCGATATTTGGCGCAAGAATTTACAGATAATTAAGGAGGCTTAAACCAATGAGCTTAAAAGACAAACTCAAACAGTTTATTAATGTAACAGATGACGATTATATCGAAAGTGCGGAAACGGATTATAACGACGATTTCGACTTTGAACCCGCAAAACAGTCTGCACCTTCAGAAAAACCGCAGACCGAAAGAGTCAGAAGAGAAAGAACTTCAAATAATTCAAACAACAATGTTGTTAACATCAATTCATCAAAAGCGGCTTCAAATCAGCCCAAACCCCACGTTGTTTTCCAGAAAATTGACAGATTCGAGGAGGTTGGCGAGGTTGCCGATATCCTTAATGAAAAAAGAATTGTAATTCTTAATCTTGAAACCTGCCCCAATGATGTTTCGCAGAGAATTATCGATTTCCTTTACGGTGTTGCTTATGCAAACCACGGCGACTTCAAAAAAGTTGCAGGCAGAGCATACATAATCACACCTTATAATGTTCCCGTTACCGGTGAGCTTCTTGACGAGCTTGGCGGAATGGGCGGCGACCAGTATTAATTGATTAATAAAAGAGAAAGGTGAAGTAAAAATGCTCAGAACAGAACAGATTTTAAACGCTAAATTCACTCCTGTAAGCAAGGGTACATACAGTGCCGAAGAGGTTGATTCTTTCCTTAAGACCGTTGCTGCATCTTATGAAGAATCTCTCGGCGAAAACAGAGAGCTTATTAAGAAAATCAGCATTCTTGCCGATAAAATCGAAAGCTACAGAAATGACGAGGAAGCAATCAAGCTTGCTCTCCTTGATGCTCACAAGATGGCTGAAAGTATCACAAAGAATGCAACAGATAAGGCTGATGCACTTGTTGCGGATGCGGAGAATAAGTCAAAAATCCTTCTCGACGGTGCAAACAGACAGACCGCACAGATGATTGACGAAGCAAGAGAGCAGGCAAAGAGCATTGTAGATAACGCAAGAGAAGCTTGTGCATCACTTACCGAAAAGGCACAGAAGGATGCCGATGACAAGCTTGCAGATGCCGCACAGAAGGCTGCCGGTATTATTGCCGGTGCGGAAGAAGAAGGAAAGATTATTATCGGAAACAGCAAGGAATCATACGAGTTCTTCACTGCAGAGCTTGAAAAGGTTAAGGCACAGACAACAAAGTTCAAGGCAGCAATGGAAGACCTTTGCAAGGGTCAGCTTAATCTTATTGATAACATTCCTGCCGAATATATTGCAGCCGTTACTGCCGCTGCAGCTGCACCTGTTGTTGAGGAAGCGGTTGAAGAAACTCCCATTGTCGAAGAGCCTGTGATTGAAGAAACGGTAATTGAAAACGTTGAGCCTGAAGCTGCTCCCGAGGCTGAAACAAGTGATTTTGAAGCAGAATTTGCTGCAGTTACGGCAGAAATCGAAGCTCCTGCTGAAGAAGAGGCGGCTGAAGAAGCTCCTGCTGATGAACCTGAAATTGACCTTTACAGCATTCTTGATATTCCCACAGACGAGCCCGTGGAAGAAAGTGTTGAGCTTCCCGCTGCGGAAGCTGCTGTTAACGAGCCCGTTGCCGATTCAGTTGTCTTCGACGAAGATGATCTTTTCAGCATGATTGAGGACATTAAATTTGAAGGCAGCGATTCTGCTGATTCCATTGCTTCAAGCATTGATGACCTTATTCCTTCAATTCCCGTTGAAGAAGAAAAGCCTGAAGAGGATAAAGAAGAATTTTTCGGAGGCTTTGAAATCGATCTTGATGCAATTGAAGATATCGATTTCGGCGAAGGCGAAGCAGACAGTGATGATGATGATATCTCATCTCTTTTTGATACAATGTTTGACGACTAATTCAGAGAGGTTTTTTGATGTTTCAGACGGTTTCCCTTTTGATTATTGCCGTTCTGACCGCAATTGACCAGCTTACAAAATATGTTGCTGTCAATACGGTCAAGGTGAACGGTCCGTCCGAATTTCTTTTCGGGCTGTTTCAATTCCGATATGTTGAAAATACGGGAGCGGCATTCAGCTCGTTTTCCGATAATACATTGGTTTTAACCGTTCTGACTGTCATAATCCTTCTTGCTTGCCTTATTCTACTTTGCAGCAGAAAAATCAAATCTCTTTTCGTTAATATCTGTCTGATTCTTGTAATTTCGGGCGGAGTCGGCAATGTTATTGACAGAATTATTTACGGCTATGTTGTTGATTTCATCGAACCGCTTTTTATAGACTTTGCTGTTTTCAATTTTGCCGATTGCTGCATAACCGTCGGAGCATTTATGCTTATCGGATATGAAATTTACGGATTGATAAGCGAAAAGAAGAAAAAGGCAGATAAAAATGATTGAACCTGTTAATACTATTGAATATAACGAACCCATATTTTTTGCGGTTGATTCCGAAAACGGCGGAAAAAGGCTTGATAAGCTTCTGTCTGAATTCTTAAGTGATTATTCACGTTCCTTTGTTCAGAATCTGTTTTCCGACGGTCTTGTTGAATGTAACGGAAAGGGTGTTTCCAAAAGCCATAAGCCCAAATGCGGCGATATAATCAGCTTTACCGTTCCCGAGCCGAAGGAGCTCTCGCTTGCTCCCGAAGACATTCCGCTTGAGATAATGTATGAAGATGATGATTTGCTTGTAGTCAATAAGCCCAGAGGCATGGTAGTTCACCCTGCACCTGGTAACTACAGCGGAACACTTGTTAACGCCCTTCTTCATCATTGTAAGGGCAATCTTTCGGGAATCAACGGAATTATCCGTCCCGGCATAGTTCACCGAATAGATAAGGATACAAGCGGACTTTTGCTTGTTGCAAAGAATGATGCGGCTCATGTTTCGCTTTCGGAACAGATTGCTGTTCATTCTCTTGACAGGGAATACCGTGCGGTTATTCACGGACATCTTAAAAATTCTGAAGGTGTTGTTGATGCACCTATCGGGCGAAGTCCAAATGACCGCAAAAAAATGTGCGTTACAAATCAGAATTCAAAAAATGCGGTGACTCATTATACCGTTATTGAGGAATACAGAGACTTTTCTTATATCTCATTAAAGCTTGAAACGGGCAGAACCCATCAGATAAGAGTTCATATGTCTTATCTCGGTCATCCTGTTGCAGGTGATCCTGTATACGGTCCGAAAAACGGCGTTAATCTCGGCGGACAATGCCTCCATGCAGGCTTGCTCGGATTCATACATCCGTCAACGGGTGAACACAAAATAATCGAAGCACCGCTTCCCGATTATTTCACGGATTTTCTTGGGAGAGTAAAAAGAAATGGAAGATAAAAAAACACTTTCAGATTGGCTTGTTGCCTCTGATATCGACGGAACGCTGAATAATAAGTTCAGAAAATTACCCGAACGAAACGAAAAAGCTATTCAGCACTTTGTTTCCATGGGTGGTCATTTTACTCTTGCCTCGGGAAGAAATCCGCAATCTATGGAAAAGCATTTCAGACGCTTGCCTATAGCAGACACTCCTGCAGTTGTTATAAACGGTGCGGGACTGTATGATTTCAAAAAGAACGAAATGATCTATTTCAATGCTATGAGCGATGAGGGAATGAGCCTTGCAACAGAAGCTGCAAAAAAGTTTCCGTTGGTTGATGTTATTGTCGTTGCAAAGGATATCATATATATAACGGGAGCTGGCTGGTTCGGTAAGTTGTTTGTTTCGGCCGATAAACTTGATCACCGTCATATAAAGAATATTGACGATGTACCAAAAGAAAACTGGGGAAAGGTTATTTTCTCCGGAGATCCGTTCAGCATTTCCAAGGTAAAAAAGCATTTTGAAGAAATGACCAATCCCGATTTGACTCTTATGTCCTCATCGGTGTGCAGCTTTGAAATTCTTGCAAGGAATACTCATAAGGGAACTGCGGTAATGAAGCTTGCCGAAATTCTCGGCATCGACAGTTCTCATACATGTGCAATCGGAGATTATTTCAACGATTTTGATATGCTTAAAACCGTCGGAGTTCCCGCCTGCTGCGGACAGGCTCCGAAAGAGCTTAAGGAAGTTTCCGAATTTGTTGCGTGCCATTGCAATAACGGTGCGGTAGCGGATTTTCTTGAATACATAGAATCGAAAGCAAATAAATAAACCTTATTATATTTCAGGAGGTGGCTGCAATGGATGCAGTTATCAGAAAACAGTTAAAAATCAAAGCCTGCAAGGCAAGAATGGGAATTATTGAGGGCGTTTTCAACGCAAAATCGGGTCATCCCGGCGGATCTCTTTCGTGCGTTGATATCGTAACTTATTTGTATTTTAATCATATGAATATTGACCCCCAGAATCCCAAAATGGAAGACAGAGACAGATTTGTTCTTTCAAAGGGTCATGCAGCTCCCGCTCTTTACTCCGTTCTTTCGTTAAGAGGCTTTTTCCCCGTTGAACAGATGAAAACACTCAGAAAGAGCGATTCCATGCTTCAGGGACATCCCAGCATCAAGTACACTCCCGGTGTTGATATGTGCACAGGCTCACTCGGTCAGGGCATTTCAACAGCCTGCGGCATGGCACTCGGTGCAAAGCTTGACGGCAAGAGCAACAGAGTTTATACAATTCTCGGTGACGGCGAAATTCAGGAAGGTCAAGTCTGGGAAGCAGCAATGTTTGCATCCGCAAAAGGCCTTGACAACCTTGTAGCCGTTGTTGACAATAACGGTCTTCAGATTGACGGCAAGATTTCAGAGGTTAACTCACCTTATCCTATTGCAGAAAAATTCAAGTCATTTGGCTGGAATGTTATTGAGATTGATGCACACAGCTTTGATGAAATTGATGCGGCATTCAATGCAGCAGCCGAATTCAAAGGCAAGCCTTCCGCAATCATTGCCAACAGCGTTAAGGGCAAAGGCGTTTCGTTCATGGAAGATCAGGTTTCATGGCACGGCACCGCTCCCAATGCCGAGCAGTATGAACAGGCAATGAGCGAGCTTACACAGGCTCTTGCCGAGCTTGAAGCATAAGAAAGGAACGGTGAATAAAATGGCTGATATTATCAAAACCGCAACCCGTGACGCATACGGTAAAGCTCTTGTTGAGCTTGGAAATATAAATGATAAGGTAGTTGTTCTTGATGCAGACCTTGCAGCGGCAACAAAAACAGGTATGTTCAAGAAAGCTCACCCCGAAAAGTTTTTTGACTGCGGTATTGCAGAAAGCAATATGATGGGCGTTGCTGCAGGTCTTGCAACCTCTGGTTACACCGTTTTTGCAAGCACATTCGCAATGTTCGCTGCAGGCAGAGCATATGAGCAGGTCAGAAACTCAATTGCATATCCTCATCTTAACGTAAAAATCGGTGCAACTCACGCAGGTATTTCCGTTGGTGAAGACGGTGCAAGCCATCAGTGCTGCGAAGACATCGCTCTTATGAGAGCGATTCCCGGCATGACAATTATCAATCCTGCCGATGATATCGAAGCAAGAGCTGCTGTTCTTGCTGCTGCAGAGTATGAAGGCCCTGTTTATATGAGATTCGGACGCCTTGCAATCCCCAGAATTTTTGACGAAGATTATAAATTCGAGTGGGGTAAGGCTGTTGTTCTCAATGAAGGTACAGATGTAACAATCTGTGCAACAGGTCTTATGGTTAACGAAGCAATTGAGGCAAAGAAAATCCTTGCAGAACAGGGTATAAGTGCCGAAATTATCAATATCCACACAATAAAACCTCTTGATACGGAAACTATTCTTGCTTCTGCCGCAAAGACAGGTGCAATTGTTACGGCTGAAGAACACAGCATTATCGGCGGTCTCGGAAGTGCTGTTGCAGAGGCAGTTTGCGAAGGCGGAAAGCCTGTTCCCGTTGTAAGACTCGGCGTAAACGATGTTTTCGGAAAATCGGGTCCTGCAGTTGAGCTTCTTCATATTTACGGTCTTGATGCACAGAATATTGTTGAAAAGGCAAAGCAGGCTATTTCAATGAAATAATTTTTGCAGGCGGCTGCTCATTTTCGGGCAACCGCCTGTTTGGAACAGGGTGTTAATTTGGATAAAACGGGTGAAAAGAGAATAAATCCGAGAGTCAGAACCGTAATTGTAATGATTGTGGTTTTGATTATTTTTGCTGCGGGATTTATTGTTGCTAATCTGGTTTTTGATAAGTTTGAACCGCAGAACAGAAGTGTTATTGTATATAAGACGGGGAATGAAACCGTTGTCAGAATTAACGGTTTTGAAAAAAATCTCGGTGCAATCAATACAGCCGAGATAAAAGCCGATTCAAAATCCGGAAGGATTTTTTATACAGTACCGTCATCATATTCAGACGGATTGTTTGATTTATATTATGTTGAAAAACACAGAAGCGAAATCAAAGCCCCTAAAATTATCGATTACGGAATTGAAGGAAGCTTTGATGTTGTTTCGGGAAAAATTTATTATTTAAAAAAGAATGAAAATCAGGGTGCGTTTGACGGCTGTATCTGTGATCCTGATAAGAATAAGATAGAAACTTTTTCGGGAAACGTTAACAGCATATATGCTCTCGATGATTCCGATAAAATATTTTTCACAAAGCTTCATGGCGAAAATCTTGTGCTTTACAGTTATTCTGAAGGTACTCCTTCAGAAATGTGCAGAGATATCAAAACAGTTGTTGCATATAAAAACACCGAAAGACCGCATATACTTTATGAAAAGAAATCAACCGTTAACACGGGTATGTCGGAGCTTTATATTGCATACACCGATACAGAGCCCGAGCTGATTTGTGACAACACCTATTCGGTTATGTATGACCATTATAAGCCCGGCGGAAATCTTTATTATTTCACAACAGGCGAAGAAAGCATATCGTGGAGCTATGTTATCGCCGACCAACATTCCGAAAGCGATAAAACGGTAACCAAACCCAGCAGGCTCGAGTATTTTGATATTTTCGGAATATCCGAAGAATATAACAATGCTCTGACCGAATATCATAACAAGCTTTTGAGGGATGAAATTCGTGAAGCGTTGAATCAGACAATGGAAGAAGGCGGCTTTGTTGCTCCGATTTTCAATGCCTTTGCTTATAATTCAGAAGGAATATTCAAAATCACCGAGGATATCGACCCTGCAAGCGTTTACACCGTTTCGGCATACGGGAAACCGAAAATGATTTATGAAAGTATGCAGGTTGTTGAGTCGGATGTTGACCTGACAACTCTTGTTGAATATTCAAGAAGAAACAATATTGATACAGTTATCGACTACGCAAAATCAATCGTAAATGACAGCATAAAATCAAACGGAATGGCGTATTCCGCTTACGGTGAAAACGGTGCGGTCACTTCCGCACTTGACGGATATGACAAATCAAGAACTCTTTTTTCTTTTTCCGATGACGGAAATACAATTTACGCTTTTGTTCGCAGTGCTATGGGTGAAACTCTTGACCTTTGCTCAAATTCCCTTGACTCAAATCTTATGCCGTCTGCCGTAAAGAGCGTTGACACGGGAATAACAAGCTACAGATTTGTTGAGGAATCGGTTGTTTATCTTAAATCCGATGTCGGAAAGGATACGGGCGATGTTTTTGCATATGACGGAACAGAAAAAACAAAGGTTTCCAATGCGGTCAACGCATTCACTGTTGAAAATTCGGAGGATGTAATAGTTCTTAAGCAGCATAGCGACAAAAACTCTCAACCGACTGCTGACTATTATTTTTGCTCTGAATCAGGCGAAAAGCTGATAGGAAACGATGTTATAGTTTCAAGCTTTATTTATAACGACAAAGGTCATACCGCTTATATTTCGGAAACTGATGAAAAGTCAACCCTCTGTGTATACGGCAGCGGAAAATCAACCTCTGTTGATGAGGGTGTTACGGAAATATTATTATTTGAATAATTTGAAAGGGTGTAGAATATGGGTTCAGAACAGGTATTAAAAAAATCACTTTTGGGCGGCTTCAAAAAAGAGGGAGTTCTCAATTATATTGAGCAGCTGCAGTCTGAAATTCTTACCTTGAAGAAAGAGGTCAATGAGAATTCAGACTGTAAAAATAAGCTTGAAAGCATTCTTGAAGAAAGGGATAATACCGACAACGGTTTGGCTGCTTTAAAAGAAGAAAACGAACAGCTTAAGGCGCTAATTGAAGCTCTTAATGAAGAAAAAGCCATGCTTTCAGCCGAAAATGAAGAGCTTAAAAAAGAGCTTGAAAAATCTGGAGCAGTTGTTTCAGAATTTGAAGCCAAACAGGCCAAATGGGAAGAAAAAATTGCTGTTATTGAAGAAAAATTTGCAGAAATTGAGTCAAGCTATTCAAGAATGGGCGAAAATGATAACAGAGTTAACGGAATGCTTAATGATGCAAAGGTATATTCCGATAAAATTATCGCCGATGCAAAGGCATCCGCTTCAGACATTTCGGCAAAAACCGCTGCGGCTGTTGAAAACGCAAAGGCAGAAATTATCTCCGCAAATGACAGAATACAGACTGCCTGTGTTAATTTTACAAGCTCTGCGGAGTCATTGAAAACCGGAACTGAAAATCTTCTTAAAATTCTTTCAGATATCTCTGAAAATATGAACAAAAGCGTTTCAGAGGAAGAATAAAATGGCTGAATATAACATAAATATTAGTGAGCTGAAAAAGATTTCACCTGTTATGAATGCGGGTGACAGAGTTTTGCTCAACGGAATTGTTTATACCTCCCGTGATGCTGCACATAAAAGAATATTTGAATTGCTTGACAAAGGTGAAGAACTTCCGTTTCCGCTTGAAGGTGCCTGTATCTATTTTGCAGGTCCCACGCCGACTCCCGAGGGAATGGTAATCGGCAGCTGCGGACCGACAACATCGGGCAGAATGGATGTCTATTCGCCGAGGCTTCTTGATTTGGGTCTTGTGGCAATGATAGGCAAGGGTGAACGTAATGCCGATGTCTGCGAAGCGATTGTCAGAAACGGAGCGGTTTATTTCTGTGCAGTCGGCGGTGCAGGTGCACTATGTGCAAAGCAGATTAAGTCTTGCGAGGAAATTGCATTTCATGATTTGGGATGCGAGAGTGTCAAAAAGCTCTTGCTTGAAGATTTTCCCGTAATTGTTGCAATTGATTCAAAAGGCGGAAATTTATTTAAATAACGGACTGAAAAAACGCTTTCTTCGGAGAGCGTTTTTCTTTTATGGTGATTTATGACTTTGACCGTTTTTTACACAGTTATTATTGTTCTTGCCGTTGCGTTTGTTAACGGTTGGACAGATGCCCCGAACGCAATTGCATCAAGCGTTTCAACAAGAACCATAAGTATGAAAAAAGCGGTGCTGCTTGCCTCTTTTTCCGATTTTCTCGGAGCCGTAATTATCGGTACGGTTAACTCAAATGTAACCGAAACTCTGATAAACATTGCAGATTTCGGAACAGAGGAGAAAACAGCCTTGCTTTCTGTTTCGGCAGCTATGACTTCGGTTGTCTTGTGGGCGGTTTTTGCATGGTATTTCGGTATTCCCACAAGCGAAAGTCACGCTTTGATAGCGGGATTATCGGGTGCTTCCGTAGCGGTTAACAACGGCTTTGAAGGCATAAAAGCCGATGAATGTTGCAAGGTTTTTTACGGACTCATTGTTTCTGTTTTGGTCGGTTTTTTTCTTGGATATGCTTTATCAAAAATTACAGTTCGGCTTTTTAAAAATAAAGATAGGAAAAAAGCTGATAAATTCTTTTCTAAATCCCAGGTTGCTTCAAGTGTTTTTATGTCATTTATGCACGGTGCACAGGATGCTCAGAAATTTGTCGGAGTATTGCTTCTTATTGCCAAAACTTCCCTCAATTATGAAAACAAAAAAACGCATTTACCGCTTCTTGTTCTTTGTTCAGCGGTTATTGCTGCCGGCACGGCAACGGGAGGGGAAAGAATAATAAAATCCGTCGGAATGGATATGTTGAAGCTTCGAAAAGATCAAGGCTTTTCCGCAGATTTATCGGGTGCAATCTGCCTGCTTGTTTCAACTTTATCGGGTTTTCCTGTCAGCACAACCCATACCAAAACATCCGCAGTTATGGGCACAGGCGTTGCAAAAAGCATAAAATCCGTCAACTGGAAGGTTGCAGGTGAAATGATTGCGGCATGGCTGCTCACTTTTCCGGGCTGCGGTCTTCTTGGATGGGTATTATGCAGAGTATTTCTTAAAGTGTTTTGAGGTGATTGATTGAAAAGAAATAATGACTATCTTGAAATTCTTTTAAAGCAATGTGATGAAATAAAAGAAATTTTAAATTCAGGCAAGAAAGCTTCATGTGCAAGTGTTTGTTACGGAGAAATTTGCCAAAGGCTGACAAAAGATTTTCTTCCGCCTGTTGAAAGAGAAGACATAGCTTCAATTTCATATGCTTTGCTTGAAACCTGCAGACGGTGCAGCGAATATGCTTCAACAAATAACAAAAAAAATGAAAACATTTTATATCAGATTAATCAATTGCATTGTTTAACAAAATGTGTTCTTGAAAAAAAGAAAACCTGCGAAGATGAAATTCGCAGGTTTGTGAGTGTTAATTTTAAGTGCGGAAACGAGTTTGAACGCATTGATAATAAAGCAGGTGTAATGCTCAATAATTCGTTAAGGGATTATATCCTTGCAATTCAGACTGCTTTTTTTAAGAATTTGTGATAAACAACCGAAGCGGCTGCAGAAACAATTATCCCGACGGTTAAATCAAAAATAAGACACGAAATAATTGAAATAATAAACATTAAAACAGGAATAACTCCGCTGAATGCTTTTTTCAGTTCAAACCATTTAACATTCTGCCACGCACCGACGATTACGACAACCGCACAGGAATGCAGAGGAATTCTTCCGAGATATTCTTTGAAAAGAGCAAAGAGAATCAATACAATTCCTGCAGCAAGACCTCTTGATAAAAGAGTGCTTTTGTTTCTGTTTATTCCGTAAGGCAGGGGAAAGCCGACAATTCCGCTTGTTGCAGTATTTAATAAAGCACCGTTATAATGATAATCTGACGCTGCGTAAATATAGTTTATATATAACGCTATACCGCATATCAGCATTCTGAAAATATTCTTTTCGGAATCAAAATGTGTGACTACGAGCTCCTTAAGTGCATCAAATCCGAAATTTCCGATTTCGTTAATAGCTGTGGGCATATAAACGGGATTGAGAAAAAAATTCAAAACAAGTGTTCCTATAATTGCGATAAATGCAGCTGAAACGGTTTTTGAGAACTTTTTGAATTTCCTGGGAAAAGTTATCATTATAACCATAACAATCGTGCCGTAAAGCACACCGTGCCAGTTGGGATGAAAACCGAGAGAAACATATGATTTAATCATTTCCGTAACTGTTTCACCCGTTGCACCGATACCGAAATAATCGGTTGTGAATAAAACCGTTGCGGTAAGTGCGGAGCCGAGCATAACTCCAGAAAAAGCAGGGGAGTAAATGCTTTTTTTTATTTCATCAAAAAAAGTGTGAGTTAATAATAAAAGCAGAAAACAAATTAAACTTGCCGGCAAAGCAACATCTGCATTGCAGCCCAGTATAATAAATGCAGTAAATACGGGCATTATCTTTTCGTTACTCAAATCGGGTGAAAGGATAATTGCAAGACAGGCAAAAAGAATTCCCGTTACTGCACCGTAGCCAAAGCACGCAGCCATGCTGAATGCAAGCGAAAAATAGTTTGTTAAATAATAAACCGTTTCTTTGGAAACAGACAGAATCTTTGATTTATTCAATATTTTTACTCCAATCAGTTGAGTTTTAAAGTTATTTTACATTAATTTTTAAAACTATACAAGAGTTTTGAAAAAGTTTTTAATAAACTATAGTAAAAAAAAGAATTATGTGATAAAATAGTCGGGATTAAAAACAAACGGAGAATAACATGAAGAAAAAAACAGCTAAAAAAGTTGCAACGTGGATTATTGTTCCGCTGATGCTTGCAATTTTTATTCTTGACATAGCGACCGTAGCAATCGGAAACAATTACACAAAAAAGTATTTACCCAAAGTCGAAACATTTGACTACGGCATCAACGGAGATGACAGAATTCATTTTCTCAATACCGCAAATTCCGATGCGATTCTTATTGAAAGCAACGGGAAATTTGCTCTTATCGATGCGGGTGAGGGCAACAATAACCCTAGGCGAAAAACCGAATATAAAGGCTATGAATCAGAGGTTGTTGAGTATATAAAATATGTTACTGATTTGAAAAACGGAAACAATTATCTTGATTTTATACTTGGAACGCATTGCCATTATGACCATATCGGCAGTTTTCATACTTTGATAACCGACAATGATATTCAAATCGGGAAAGCATATTTCAAAAAATTCAATTCCTTGATTGCAAAGGACTATGAAATTGAAAGCTGGAAAATCAATGAAACCTACGGTCAGATTATATATGATTTGGCAGAGAAAAATGTTGAGGTAATCAGTAATTTGCCCACGGATGAATTTGAATTCGGAGATTTTACATTACAGTTTTATAATACGGTTACTCCCGAAGAACTTCAGGGGAAAGGTGAAAACGCATCGAGCATTGGCGTTAAAGTTTCAAAGGGCTCTAAATCGGCATTTCTCGCTGCGGACATAACAAAATCAACGGGTCTTGAGGAAATGCTTGCCGAAGAAATCGGTGATATTGATTTGCTGAAAATCGGACATCACGGATATTTCGGTTCTTCCTCAAAGTATTTTCTTCAGACTCTTAAGCCCGAAATAGCGATTGTAACAAATCAGCTCGGCAAGGTTTATCCCAATGTCAAATGGAATCTGACAATGATTGCCAAAGTTCCGTTTTTTGCAACCTATGACAATAACGGATTGATAGCGTCTTTCAACGATGACGGAGAAATTATTCTGACCAATAATATACACAATTTTTAATGACTGAACAGTATCTGAAATAAATATCTTAAGTTTTTATTAATATATACTCTTAAAAATTGACAATTGGTAAAATAATTGATAAAATAAAATTCGTATGGTCGTCAGAAAGCGGCTTTAATTTTAGAATAAACAGACGGGTTGGAAAGAAAAAATGAACTTGACTTGTTATGATTATCTGAAAGTTTGTGCAAACCGAATGGGGGATTATACCGCCGTTCAGGCGTTTGGTAGCAAAACAAAGCTTTCAACAATTATCAGTGATACCGATGCTTTGGCGGGATATATCAATTCAATCGGAATTAAACAGGGCGATGTTGTAACCGTTTTGCTCCCCAACGTTGTGCATTCGTTTACGGCTTTTTATGCACTCAATAAAATCGGTGTTATCGGAAACATTGTTCATCCTTTAACATCTCCCGAGGGTCTTGATGAAATCCTCGGATTTGTCAATTCCAAGGCAATAATACTTCTTGATATTCTTTCTGCAAAATACGCGGATGTTGTTAACAAACACAATCTTCCCTGCATTCTTTGCTCAAATTCCGATTATATCACAGGACCCGTAAAGCCCGCTTTTAAGGTCTTTGAAAAGGTAAAGAGCAAGGGCGTTGAAGGCTTTAAGAATGTTGTAAAATATTCAAAAGCGGTTTCAATCGGAAGAAAATGTCATGCTGTTGAATGTCATGACGGCTCAAAGGTTGCTGTTTATCTTCACGGCGGCGGAACAACGGGCAAGAGCAAAACAATCATGCTTTCAAGCAACAATCTCAACAGCCTTTCAGAAAAACTCAACACCCTTGACGTTCCTCACAAGCCGGGTGATGAATATTCAATCATGGTTCTTCCTATGTTCCATGCTTTCGGTCTCGGAATTGCCATGCACTTCCCCATAACTCACGGCTTCACAACCATTCCCATGCCCCAGTTCAATGCCGAGAGTGCCGTTAAGTACATGAGAAAAAACAAGGTTACTTTTCTTCTCGGTGTTCCCAATATGTATAAAAAGCTTATTGAAACAGAAGGTTTTGACGGTCCTCATCTTAAAAATCTCCGCCTTGTTTTCTGCGGCGGTGATGTACTTCCCGAACGTCTTGTTAAAGAATTTAACGGTACAATTGCCAAAAACGGCGGCAAGGGCAAGCTTTTCAGAGGCTACGGTTTGACAGAAGTTTCGTCTGTTTGTACCGTTAACACATATGAAAATTGCCGTGAAGAATCAATCGGTAAACCTCTCGACGATATCGTTGTTCAAATCTGGGATGAGATGAAGAACGAGCTTCCCGCTGGAACAACAGGTGAAATTGTTGTTAAGGGCGACACCGCAATGCTCGGATACTATAACGGGGAGAACACGGTCAAGGATGACGGCGTATATGTTGACAAAAACGGTAACAGATGGGTTCTTACAGGTGACCTTGGTCACAAGGATGCTGACGGATTTGTTTATTTTACAGGCAGAAAAAAGCGTATGATTATCATTTCGGGCTACAATGTTTATCCTATTGATATCGAAAATGCTGTTCTTCAGCTGCCTTTTATCAGCGAAGCTTGTGCAGTGCAGGGTTATCAGAAAAATAAGCCTTGTGTAAAGCTTTGTGTAACACTTAATCAGCCGATGAACCATGATGATGCAATTGATAAAATTCAGAGCTTCTGCAAGAAAAATCTTGCAAAGTTCTCTTGTCCGAGAAAGATTGAAATTATGGACTCATTCCCCAGAACAAAAATGGCGAAGGTAGATTTCATGAAACTTTCGGATAAATATGACCCTAATTTATAATAAGTGAGGAATAAGATATGAGCAAGCAGACAAGAGCACCGCAGGCAGGGGATACCGTTGCCGTTATGAAAACAACGCTCGGCGAAATCAAGATTCTTCTTTTTCCCGATGCAGCTCCCAAAGCGGTTGAAAATTTTGTAACACATTCAAAGAACGGATATTATGCGGGAATTATTTTCCACAGAGTTATTCCCGATTTTATGATTCAGGGCGGCGATCCTACAGGAACAGGTCGTGGCGGCGAAAGCATCTGGGGCAGCAGCTTTAAGGATGAATTCAGCGTTGATTATCATAACATCAGAGGCGCACTCTCAATGGCAAATGCAGGTCCCGGAACAAACGGCAGCCAGTTCTTCATTGTGCAGGCAAAGGATGTTGACAGCGGACTCCTTTCACAGATGGAGCAGCTTTCCGACAGAGGATTTCCCACCGAATGCGTTAAGGACTACAGAAATCTCGGCGGTACACCGTGGCTTGACTTCAAGCACACTGTTTTCGGACAGGTTGTTGAAGGCATGGATGTTGTTGATGCTATTGCAACCGTTAAAACAGGATACGGCGACAAGCCCGTTGAGGATGTTGTCATTCTTGGGATTGATATTGAAGAAATATAAAAATTACTCTGTGCCGATGTGCACAGAGTTTTTTTATGAAAAACGCCCCGAACATCATGCTCGGGGCGTCAGTTTTATTTAGTTGAAGATTTCAACAAATGCAAGAATGGGAGTTTTGAGAAGGGCTACAAGAAGCTTAACGGGTGTATCGCAGATAAGCGAAACAAGAATTCCGAAATCAAAGAAAGCACCGTCATCTTCTGCTTCGGGAGCACCGTCATAATCAAGAACAAATGCCTGTGAATACATTATGCCGCCTTCGCCGAGAATTTCTGCTCTTACATAGCTGCCGATTTTGTCTGAATAATCGTCAAGGTCAATTGAGTTTCCGTTTGCGATTACCTTGCCGTCAGCAATCCAATGAACAAGAAGTGCGTTTTCCGTTGTAAATGTGATTGAATCTTCTGATTCGTCAACAACGATGTTGGTTACCTTGGGAGCGGGAATAGCTCTGTTTTCGTCCTCAACTCTGAATTTTGTGTCCTGTTCGCCGTTTTCTTCAATTTCCTTGTTGATTTTATCGGCATATCCTTTGAGAACGTTGCCGAATGCAACAGCCTCGGGGTTTTCGCTTGCAAGAAGAGTTGCTGAATAACCGATGAGCTCGTCAAGGTTTCCGATATATTTGCTTGCTGCGAAGAAAGCGCCGTCATTCATGGCTTTTTCCAATGCGGCAGAGGTAAGCTCGGGCATAACCATTACGGAATATCCGGAGTCAACAATGTCAAGGTTATGAGCATCCGAAGTGGCAATTGCGAAAACATTTCTGCCTGTGGGAATGATTTTCTGAAGAAGAATATCCCAGAGCTTTCTGTCAAAACGAGTTCTGCTGTCGCCCTTGCTGTTGATATCAATACCGATGCAGCTGTGATATTTCTTGAGAAGGTTTGCGAATTTGTTGATTTTGTAATTATAAACAGGGTCATCAACATTATAGGCGTCAGCGGTGAAAACCTCATCTCTTGCATTTGTATATTCGCCGGGATGATTGATAACCGATGTGCCGCCAAGCTGGTCGATTTTGCTGATTATGTCCTCATAGTTGCTTGTGCCGCCGACACGGCCATCACCGTAATCAACAAACCATGTGTTAACATGAGCATTGTTGAATGATGTGGGATTCTGCTCGTTGCCGAAGGGAACACGGAGCATTTTCTGTGCATTTTCGGTTTCCTGTGAATAGTATTCGTCGCCTGTTGTGCTGTTGATTTCAACACTATATTTGTTTCCGTTTGCAGCCGTTCCGTTCATTTCAAGAACGTCGGATTTAAGCTCACCGTTTTCGATATAAGAAAACACTGCCATGGGAGCGTTGAATTCCTGATTAACATAGCTGCGGCTGACTGTGCCGTGGTCAGTGATTGCAAGAATATCAAAACCAAGCTCATAATGTCTTTCAACCGATTCGGGAAGAGTATCGTTGCCGTCGCTGAAAACGGTGTGGCAATGAAGGTCAGCCTTATACTGACCGTCTGTTTCCCATTTGACAGCTTTGTAAGGATTCTCGATTTTGTAATCAATATCAGCGGCTGTGCTGCTGTCGGCAAAACCAAAGGGAGAAACAGAGAGTACCATGATTGCTGCAATTAAAATTGCAAGACTTTTTTTGACTTTTTTCATTAATATTACCTCCTGTGTTGATATTATTAATAGCAAGATTATAACAGATTTTAATAATTTTGTAAATAGTCAACAAAAAAATATTATTAATTTTGTAAAGCACTAAAGTATCTTTGGTTTGATATTTTTTATTGAATATGATAGAATTGATTTATCAAAAATCGGAAGGAGAAATTTTATGTCAGTTATCCGAAAAATATGGTCAATTATCACATTCCCGCTTCTTGTCATAACCTTGCTCACAAGCCCTGTTGCAGAGAGCACTCAAACAGCACAGCTTGTTTCAAAAGAGGCGTTTGTTTTTGAAAAAGCCCTGCTTATGGGTCAGGGAATTACAACCGACGGAGAATATTACTACACAAGCGGTTCAATTTCTGCATTAAATCTTACTGCTCTTGCAAAGTTTTCGCTCAACGATATGGATTTGCTTGACAGCAGCATCAATCCGCTGCCCGAAAAATGCACCGACAGAGGTAACAATCATATCGGCGGTATCAGTGCATATAACGGAAAAATTTATGCTTCCGTTGAGGGCGGAGAGGATTCATATAACGCCTGTATTGTAACTTTTGACTGCGATACTCTTGAAGCAACAGGCGAAATATATGATTTGCCTAATGACCTTTACGATGACGGTGTGCCCTGGTGCGCGGTTGACAAAGAAACAGGTTATCTTTATGCTTCAAAGTGGACAGATATAAAGACAATTCATGTTTATGATACAAATGACGGAATGAAGCACGTCAGAGATATTCCTCTTTCGGGAATTGACACAATCCACCGAATTCAGGGCGGCGAATTTTATAACGGTACGCTTTATCTTTCAAACGATTGCGAAGATAACGGAAATTATAAGAATATTTACGGAGTCAACATTGAAACCGGAAATGTTTATGTTGCCGCAACAAGAAACGTCGGCGGCGACAATGTTGAAGCCGAAGGTCTGACTTTTATCGAATCAAAAGACGGTTCGGTTATGCATGTTCTTGACTATAATAAGGTTATAGGCGTGTTTGTTCATAACTACAAGGTTGATTTCGCGGAGGAATAATAAAATGACATTCAAGGATATTAATATCCGTGACCCGTTTGTGCTGACGTATGAAGGGAGATATTATCTATACGGAACAAGAGGAGAAACCGCATGGACATCAGCAGAAGGTCTTGATGTTTATGTCAGCGATGATATGGAAAACTGGAGTGAGCCTCATGAGTGCTTTTCCGTTCCCGAAAATTTCTGGGCTGACAAAGAAATCTGGGCACCCGAAGTTCACAGATATAATGATTGCTTTTATATGTTTGTTTCACTCCGCTCGGAAAACAGGTGCAGAGGAACACAGATATTAAAAAGCCAATCACCTATGGGTCCGTTTCTTCCTTTTACCGATGATGCAATAACACCTCCCGATTGGCAGAGTCTTGACGGAACTTTTTATGTTGACAAAAACGGTGAACCTTATATTGTTTTCTGCCGTGAATGGGTGCAGGTAAAGGACGGTCAGATTTGTGCAATGAAGCTTACAAAAGATCTTTCTGCTCCTGCCGGAGAGCCCTGGATTCTCTTCAAGGGCTCCGACCCCGATTGGGCTGACAAATCCCGTGAAACATTTATCACAGACGGTCCTTTTGTGTATCGTACGGAATGCGGACGTCTTCTTTTGATTTGGTCAACCTTTACTCCTACAGGATATGTTCAGGCTGTTGCAAGCTCTGATAACGGTGAAATAGACGGCAACTGGAGCCATGACGATCTTCTTTTTGAAAAAGACGGCGGACACGGAATGATTTTTGAAGATTATAACGGCGTTAAGCACCTTGTTCTTCACAGTCCCAATGAAAATCCAAAGGAAAGACCCGTTCTTTTTGATTTGACCGAAGAAAACGGCAAATTGAAGCTAATCTGAAAGGAAAAAATATAATGAAAAGAATTATCAGTATTTTGCTTGCACTTTCCATAATCCTTGGCTTGTGTGTTCCTGCATTTGCAACAGAAAAAGAAGAAGAATGCAACGGGCTCCCCGTAATTATTGTCAGGGGTATGGATTTTGCGGGTCTTTATCATGACTACGGAACTGAAAATCAACGCAGTGTCCTTGAAGTTGATGCGGGCGAAATTGTTAAAACAGTTTTTGCAGCTCTCGGTAAGCTTGTTTTTACATTCAGCGTTGATTCTGCCATGGATGTTGTCCTTGATTACGCTTACAGCCTGCTTGAAGGCTTTTCTCTTGATAACCAAGGCAAATCCGTTTATGACCTCGGTCAGCCCAAATATCCTTTAAGTGCCGATAATTATGAAGAGCTTCTTCCCGGAACGGAATTTGAAATGGGAATGGTTCGAAGATGTATTGAAGAATTCGGAAACGGTCATACTTATTATATTAATTATGACTGGAGGCTTAATCCTTTTGATGTTGCCGATGAAATCAATGCTGCGGTTCAGACTGCGATAAAAACAACGGGTCATGATAAGGTTAATATTGTCTGTGCAAGCATGGGCGGAATCATGACTATGGCATATCTCAACGAGTACGGATATAAAAACGTTAACCGCTGTCTGTTTATGTCATCAACCTTCTGCGGAGCACAGATTGCATCTGATTTGCTTACGGGTAAAATTGAAATTACCGCAGAAAATCTTTTTAATACGGTTATGAATCTTGTTGCCGACAATAAAATTCTTTCGTTCCTTATTGATGAATTGAATGATTTCGGAATTTTCCATCTGCTCACAAAGGTTACCGATTTTATTGTTGAAAACTACGCAGATGATATTTATGAGAGAGTTATCAATCCGATTTTCGGACATACGCTTACTCTCTGGGGGCTTTGCCAGCAAGAGGATTATGATGAAGCGGTTAAGTTTATGTTTGGCGACAAACTTGAAGAAAACGCTGAATTTATAAAAACAACCGATAAGCTTCAGAAAATGATGTCTGAAAAAGAAGAATTTCTCAATAAAATGATTGATGACGGAGTTGAGATTGCAATTACCGCTCATTACAACGCACCGCTTGTTCCCGTTTACAAGAGTGCCTCCTTTAACGGTGACGGAATTCTTGAAACATATCAGATGTCGGGCTACGCAACCGTTGCAAACTACGGAGAAACTCTCGGCGATGATTATGTTGCAAAGAATCCCGAATACCTTTCGCCCGACAAAGTTGTTGACCTTTCAACTGCACTTTTCCCCGAATATACATACATTATAAAGAATGCACCTCATGTCGGCTGCTCATACGGTACTGATTACAGCGATTTTCTCGTATGGCTTCTTACTTATGACGGAGAGTTTTATGCCGGTGCATCCGAAAAATATCCGCAGTTTATGATATCCGACTCTTCACAGTCATTAAAACCTTTCTGAAAAAAATCTCCTGCCTCAAAAGCAGGAGATTTGTTCTTTATTTAAGATGTGCGGTGCTGTTTATGTATTTGAAAACAATATCGCCGTATTTGTTTGTTCCTTCTTTGTAGAATATAACTTTTGTAATGCCCGTGTTGTTGATGTCGATGTCAAAAACAGGACATTTATCTTTAAAGCCCATAATCCAAAATATTACAATGGTCAGAAACGCCGCATGGCTTACAACAGCAACCTTTTCGCCGCTGCAGTGGTGAGATAAAAGATATTTAACAGTTTCTTCAGCTCTGGCAAAAAGCTCGTCTTCGTTGCTGAATTGACTGTAGCAGACAAGGGGTTTTGAGGTGTCTACATCCTTTGCAACAATCGCATTGTTCCGAAATTCACGGATTTCGGCTATATCCGCACCCTCGTATTCAGGCTTAACTCCTACCTCTGTGAGCAACGGAAGAATATTAAGTTCCTTTTCTGTGAGCTGTTTTTTCAAAATTTCCGTAGCGGTCTGAACAGCTCTCAACAGCCCGCTTGAATAAACATAATCAAAATCCGTTTCCTTAAGGAAATCACCGGCATCAGCTGCCTGCATGACTCCTTTTTCGGTGAGAAGCGGGTCATGTTTTTCTTTGAATGTCAGATTGTCACGACCGTAGCCTACATTTCCCATGCTTTCGCCGTGACGGATAAAATATAATTCAAGCTCAACAACAGGATTTTGTGTTTCCATAAACAACCTCCGAATTATTTTGATTAATTATATAATGATTTTGTTTTCATGTCAAATGTGATTGAATTCTTGACATCTGAGGAAATATCGCTAAAATAAAATCTTGAAAGGATGATTGATTTGAGCATTTGTTATGTTGTGGGTGCAGGGGAGTGCAAAAAACTTGATTTCATTCCTGAAAAGGACGATTTAATTATTGCAGCTGACGGCGGTCTTGAACATCTTGAAAAATGCGGAATAAAACCCGATATAATTATCGGAGATTTTGACTCGCTTTGCAAAAATCCGCAGGGTGAAAACGTAATAAGACTTAAACCCGAAAAGGATATAACAGATATGGATGCTGCCGTAAAAGTCGGTATTGAAAAAGGCTATGATGAATTCAAACTCTACGGTGCACTTGGCGGACGTCTTGACCATTCTGTAGCCAACATTCAGCTTGCTGCTTCACTTGCAGAGAACAAGAAAAAAGTCGAAATTATCTCTGATGAAACGTATATCACAGCTGTTCATAACGGATATGTCGAGTTTGATAATGAATTCAAAGGCTATGTTTCCGTGTTTTCTCATTCGGATTTATGCACAGGCGTTTCAATTGAAGGTCTTAAATACGAGCTCGATAATTCCGAACTGAAAAACACATTCCCTCTCGGAGTCAGTAACGAGTTTATTAACAAAAAATCTAAAATAACCGTAAAAAACGGCACATTAATAATTATAATTGTTAGCGGTAATTCTTGACAATGTTATTTTAATGCGATAAAATATGAATATTATTTTTGAAAGGAATGAAAAGATGAAAAAGACATCCGAAAGACTGCTTTCCGTAATTCTCGCTGTTGTGATTATGTTAACGGCAGTTGTACCTTCTTTTGCTTATTCAAGAGAGGAATTCTGGGAGAATCTGTGGAATGAAGAGTATAATAACGGCGTTGTGCTTTTCCCGGGAAGCGATAACAGCGAAATGAATGTTTCATGGTACTCCGAAACAGAAAGTACACCGAAGGTTCTTGTTACCGAAGAACTTGTTTTTGATAATGCAAAGGAATTTACAGGTTATTCCGTTGCTGCACCCGACGGTGATTTTGCAAACAAGGTTACGATTACGGGACTTGAACCCGGCAAAACCTACAGATACAAATGTATCAGCGAAGGCTTTGAATCAAACGAATATTTCTTTGAAACGGATGCAAACGAAGATGAATTTTCGGCAATTTATATGACCGACATTCATATCAGTCATGATGATAACAATCCTAACGGCATAAAAGAATCGGCAATGAAATTCAACAGTCTTCTTGACGAAGCCGTTCTTAAAAGCAACGCATCGATCCTTCTTTCGGCAGGCGATCAGGCATCCGAAGGTTATGAAACAGAATACAAAGGACTTGCTTCTGCAGCAGCTCTCAAAATGATTCCGATTGCAACAACCATCGGCAACCATGACCGCAAGCATATTGCTTATAAAACCTTCAATAATGTTCCCAACGAAGATGATCCCGTGATTTCCTCATATGTTGGTTCAGACTATTGGTTTACCAAAGGCGATGTACTTTTCCTTGTTATGGACAGCAACAACGCAAGCGGAATTGACCACAGAAGATTTGTTAAGGAAGCCGTCAAAGCTAATCCTCGTGCAAAATGGAAGGTTATGATGGCTCACCACGACCTTTACAGCGGCAGACTTCCCAACAGAGAGAGCGAAAACGAGCTTCTTCGACTTCTCTGGGCACCTATTGCCGATGAGTTCAAAATTGACCTCGTACTTCTCGGTCACAGCCATTATTATACTGTTTCAAATGTAATGTATAATAATGAAGCTGTTCAGCCTTACTCATCAACAATGACAAATCCCAAGGGAACTGTTTATATGGTTTCTGGCTCTATAACAAGACCCAGAAATGATAGCGATTTGGGCTTGAATGAGGAGTGGATCGGCTTTGCAAACACTCCCGACCAGCAGGCAATTTATAATGTTCTTGATTTCACATCAAATTCGATTACTGTTTCCTCATATTATCAGGGACAGGATGAGGCTTTTAATTCTTATAAAATTGAGAAGTCAACCGCACAGGGAGGACATCCCAATTCAACACCGCCTCTTTACAATATGTTCATCAGATTTATCGGAACGGTTTACGCAATGTTCAATAACATCGGCATATATAACGACCTCAAGGATGCAGGCGTTGAAATTAATTTCTTTGAAGCACTTTTAGGCTAAAAAAAATATGCCCTGCCATTAGCCGGGTGCTCATAAAACAGTAATTTTAAAAAATTGTTTAGAGCATCTGTCTGACAGGGTTGGCAAAAACAAAAATCATTTTAAAAGTCATCTGATTTTTTGAATCGGATGACTTTTGTTTTATCGGTAAGGAGTTTACTTTTATGATTAACAACATTATTTATTGTGAATTTAATATCGACACCGCCTGCGTTGAGGTTAAACTTGCCGACGGCTCAATGGTGTCAATTGACTGTGATGCAGTTGAAAACGAATATGCTCGTAATATGTATGAAGTATCGGAACTTGATTTTCTCATCTACAATGATCCTATGAGTTATGTCAAACTATTGCTAAGTGGTAAAATGGAAGAATATCTGCGAAACAGCACAGACTACACCCCGTTATCTGATATGAGATAAAATTTTAGCAGGCAACATCTCTTTGTACGATGTTGCCTGCTTTTCTCATATATGTTTAATTTATAGAGTTAATTGGAAATGTTCAGCGGTTTGTATCACAATCTCTTTTCATCTTCTTTGCGCTGTTTGTTTGAGCGGATTGCGTAAGGTATTCCGAAGCCGAGAGAGCCACCGATGATTGTGCCGATAAGCATAAACAACCACCAGAGAGGATTTTTCTTTTCTTCCTCTTCTTCGGTATCGGCTTTGATGACCTTTTCTTCGATAACGGTTGAAACATCAACTGTTTCGGTGTAGATTTCACCGAAATCATCTTCATAGCTTATCGTGATTGTACCTTCGACCTTGCCGAGAATTTCATTGCTGACACGAAGATTTACGCTTCCAGTTTTGCTTTCGCTCTGAAGAATTTCACCGACAAGAACCGTGCCGCCGCTGTCAAGACCTTTGACATCAATATCAATCATTGCGTTATGTATTGTGCTTTTGCCCGTGTTCATAAGATTTATACTGACGGTTACGGTTTCGCCCTGAATTGATTTTGATGGAATCCTAGCGGAATCGTATTTCAGCATCACGCTCTGTTTGATATTAACTCTGATTGTATCGCTTGCGGAATATCCCGAATGATTTGAGTCCTCATATTCCATTGAAAGAGTCAGCGGATGTTCGCCTGTTTTCGCTGTGTGAACTGCAGTTAATCCGACAGCCCATACATAAGTTCCGTTTGCTGAAATACTCTTGACATAAGCGGTGCCCATACCATCCGTTTTGAGTTCACCGCTTTCATCGGCAAGTGAAAGCTTTATGTTGCTTACTGATTTTGACGGACTTGTGTTTTTGATTGTGATGCTCACATTTCGGCTTTCGCCAGGAATGATACTATCATTTTCAACGGTATAA
>JAFUNA010000027.1 GCA_017473165.1 Clostridia bacterium
ACTTGAAGTACATACTCAAATTAATCTTCAAGGGTTATTTTTATCAATCGTTGTTTAATTTTCAAGGTGCGTTGCGCTGTCTGTTGTCCAGAGCGCTCGACTAATATACCAAATCCATCCCGATTTGTCAACACCTTTTTTTAACTTTTTTCGATGTTGTTCTCAACCGCTCCGTGTGTTTCGCTAATGCCTGCCACTCAATTCCCTTGTGTGTCAACGGGTTTCGGCTGTTTATTCCGTTTCAGAATTTGAATTTTTATTTGTTTTTACCTTTTTGCGGCGGGAGCAAGCCCCCGCCCTACTCTCTGTTTACGGTTTGTGCGGATTTACAGGACAACACACAGGTCGTACCCTACGTTATTTGAAAGGGACGACTCAATGGTCGTCCCCTCATTTTAATTAACTATACATTTGCAAGATATTTTATCCGACCTGTCTGTCCTCTATGCAATCCTTCATTGCACCGAAAAGGGAAAGGTCGCTGTTGATATCGTATACATCGCAGGAATAGTGCCAGACCATCATGCCGCCGAGACCTCTGCTCATGGCATAGGCGGTTTTATCGTAGATTGTCTGCCATGAATTAAAATAGGTCTTGCCCTGATCGGTTTCGGTGTAATCAATATCGGCAAGCTTATCTGCGTATTCATTATAATTATACCAGTATGCTCCGCCGTCTGCGGGTCTGCCGTAGAAAGGTACGCCCAAATCAACTTTTTCTTTCGGAATAAGATTATCCTTAACCGCATTGTATCCGTTCACGGCGGACGTCATTGATGAATGATTTCCTTCGCTGTCAAACAGGTCATACTGCATAAGTTCCACCAGATCTATAACCTTCATTGCAGAATAGCTCATGCCCAAATCCCATTGCGCAACCGCAAGTCCGATTTTTTTATCCGTTGCTCTGTTGAGTCTGATAAGAAAGCGGCTGAAATCATTCCACGCTTCTTTTTCGATAGGATACTCATAGTCAAAGAATATTCCGTCAAGGTTGTACTTTTCAAGAATTTCTGCAATCTGTCCCTCCAGCTTGCGGGTTTTGAAAGCTTTGGAATGTTTCTTTGCCTGATTTGCCATCTGCTCGTTCCAATCCGTTATTCCGCTGTCGCTGCCCGGACCGAGAATATTTACATATACATTTACGTTTCTGTTTCCTATTGCATTGCGTACATTTGTAAGTGCAGGCTCGAGCAAGCTTGTATCGACTTTGATTTCAGCGTTTTCATCAAAGGTTATGCAGCCAAAAACAATTGCATCTGTTACAACATCAAAAACCTCGGGGTTGATTGAATTCGGAGCGGTTATACTCTGCGAAACAAAATATGAGGTTACTCTGAAATCCTTGTTTTCGTTTTGTTTGAAGCTGACTTTGACTGATTTCACGGCTGCATCGCCCTTTATTTCAACAGTCAGCTTGTCTGTTTCAACCGTTTCAAACGCACAGAATCTGTATGCATCGCTTGATGAACGGTGATAAATCTGCTCGTTGTTATTACAGATTTTAACCTCTGCGGGTGCTGCGGTTTCAAGTTCAATTTCAACGGTGTTGACCTTTTGCTTATCAAAAACAATTTCGGATTTGCCGCTGAATTCTGTTATTTCTGCAGCTACGGTATTAAGCCCCGTCTCTTCTTCAAAAACAGGAATACCAAAGAATGAACTTACGGCAATTACCGCAGCAAAGATAAATCTTAAAATTTTATACATAGAAACCACCCTTTTATGTTTTTTGTAACAGCGGAACACAAGCCCCACATTACTGATTAAATAATATCATTAATTGTATAATAAAATCAATATCTTTCCATAAAAAACATTATATTATGTAGGTTTTGCCCTTGACTTGAAGGGTTATTTTGCAATATAATTGAATATCATCGATTTTTATCAAACAGGAGGATGAATATGGGACTTACTATCGGACAAAAGCTGATTAAGAGCCATCTTGTCAGCGGCGAAATGATTCCCGGAACGGAAATCGGTCTTAAGATTGACCAGACTCTTACACAGGATGCCACAGGTACAATGGCATATCTCGAATTTGAGGCAATGGGCGTTGAAAGAGTACGCACAGAGCTTTCTGTTTCATATATTGACCACAACACTCTGCAGAACGGCTTTGAAAATGCAGATGACCACAGATTTATTCAGAGCGTTGCAAAGAAAAGAGGTCTTCTTTTCTCAAAGCCCGGCAACGGTATCTGCCATCAGCTTCACCTTGAACGCTTCGGCAAGCCCGGCAAAACTCTTATCGGTTCCGACAGCCATACTCCCACAGGCGGCGGCATAGGCATGCTTGCAATCGGTGCAGGCGGACTTGACGTTGCGGTTGCAATGGGCGGCGGCACATACTACACAACCATGCCCAAAATGACACTTGTCCGTCTTTCAGGCAAGCTTTCGCCCTGGGTCGGTGCAAAGGACATCATCCTCGAAGTTCTCCGCATCATGAGCGTTAAGGGCGGCGTCGGCAAGATTATCGAATACGGCGGCGAAGGTGTTAAGACCCTTTCCGTTCCCGAAAGAGCAACAATCACCAACATGGGTGCAGAGCTCGGTGCAACAACCTCCGTTTTCCCCTCTGACGAAATCACAAAGGCTTTCCTTAAAGCACAGGACAGAGAGGACGACTGGACAGAGCTCCTTCCCGATGCTGATGCACAGTATGACGAAATTATCGATATTGACCTTTCAAAGCTTGCTCCCATGGCTGCAATGCCTCATATGCCCGACAACGTTAAAACCGTTAAAGAAATCGGCAACATCGAAATCAGCCAGGTTTGCATAGGCTCATGCACAAACTCATCTCTGCTTGACCTTCTTAAGGTTGCGGCTATCCTTAAGGGCAAGAAGGTTGCTCCCAACGTAAGCCTCACAATCTCACCGGGTTCAATGCAGGTTCTCAATATGCTTTCACTCAACGGTGCGCTTTCCGACATTCTCTGTGCAGGTGCAAGACTTCTTGAATGCTCATGCGGTCCCTGCATCGGTATGGGTCAGTCACCCCAGTCAAAGGGCGTTTCGCTCCGTACATTCAACAGAAACTTTGAGGGCCGTTCCGGTACTGCAGACGCAGGCATCTATCTTGTAAGCCCCGAGGTTGCTGCAGCATCGGCACTCACAGGTTATCTCACCGACCCCAGAACACTCGGCGAGATGCCCGAAATCACAATGCCCGAGCGTTTCATCATCAATGACAATATGATTGAAAAGCCCGCAAGCGTTGAAGAGGCTGACAGCGTTGAAATCAAATACGGTCCCAACATCAAGCCCTTCCCCACAAGCGTTGAGCTTCCCGAGGACATCGAAGCACCCGCAATTCTCAAGGTTGGCGACAACATTACAACCGACCACATCATGCCCGCAGGTGCAAAAATTCTCCCCTACCGTTCAAACATTCCCTTCCTTTCAAACTTCTGCTTCAAGCAGTGCGACGAGCACTTTGCAGAACGCTGCAAGGCTGCAGGCAAGGGCTTCATCATCGGCGGTGCAAACTACGGTCAGGGTTCATCCCGTGAACACGCTGCACTTGTTCCCCTCTATCTCGGAATCAAGGCTGTTATCGCAAAGTCATTCGCAAGAATTCATTGCGCAAACCTTATTAACGCAGGCATCATGCCCTTCACCTTTGCAAATGCAGACGACTATGACAAGATTGACACAGACGATATGCTTGCACTCAAGGGCATCAGAGAAAACATCAAGAACGGCAGCAAGGTTGTTCTTGAAAACCTCACAAAGGGCGAAAAATATGAGCTTGCATACGATTATTCCGACAGACAGACCGCAATGATTCTTGACGGCGGACTTCTCAACTATACAAAAAACATCGGTAAATAATCAGCGGCGGGAAAGCCCCGCCCTACACTTAATACAAGGAGAAATAAACATGACAGAAGTACAGATTAAGGCTGCTCTTGAAAAGTTTGAAGCTCTCATCAGAGAGCAGGACGCAAGAAGCGAAGCTATCAAGCAGCAGGGCGATTTCATTGACTATTCAACTCTCGACAAGCTTACAATCGGCGTTTGCGGCGGCGACGGAATCGGCCCCATCATCACAAACGAAGCTGCAAGAGTTCTTGAATTCCTTCTTAAGGAAGACGTTGAGGCAGGCAAAATCGAGTTCAAGACAATCGACGGTCTTACAATTGAAAACCGTGTTGCAGTCAACAAGGCTATTCCCGACGATGTTCTTGAAGAGCTCAAGAAGTGCCCCGTTATTCTCAAGGGCCCCACAACAACTCCCCAGGCAGGCGATCCCTGGCCCAACATCGAAAGTGCTAACGTTGCAATGAGAAAGGCTCTTGACCTTTTTGCAAATCTCCGTCCCGTTAAAGTGCCCGAAGAAGGCATTGACTGGACATTCTTCCGTGAAAACACAGAGGGTGCTTATGCGGTCGGCTCAAAGGGCGTTAACATCACAGACGACCTTGCAATGGACTTCGTTGTTACAACAACAGAGGGCACACAGAGAATTGCAAGACTTGCATATGACTATGCAAGAAGAAACAAGAAGGACAGAGTTTCAATCATTCAGAAGGCTAACGTTATCAAGACAACAGACGGCAAATTCCTTAACCTCTGCAAGGAAATCGGCAAGGAATATCCCGAAATCACAACCGATGAATGGTATATCGACATCACAACCGCAAAGCTTATCGACAAGAAGAGAAGAACAGATTTCAAGGTTTTCGTTCTTCCCAACCTTTACGGCGATATCATCACCGACGAAGCTGCTGAGTTCCAGGGCGGCGTAGGCACAGCGGGCAGCGCAAACATCGGCAAGAAGTATGCAATGTTTGAAGCTATCCACGGCTCCGCTCCCAGAATGATGAGAGAAGGCAGAGGCAAGTATGCAGACCCCTGCTCAATGCTCCGTGCAGCGGTTATGCTTCTTTCACACATCGGCAAGCAGGCTGAAGCAGACAAGCTTGAAAGAGCACTTGACATCTGCATGTATGAAGAAAAGAAGCTTAAGATTACAGGCAGAGCAGACGGTGCAACCTGCGAGGATTTCGGCAACTACGTTATGGAAACCCTCTCAAATCTTTAATTATATAATGTAATAAATATATCCCCAATGAAAAATCGATTTTCATTGGGGATATTTTCTATTCGATTTCGGTTACATATTTCTTTTCAACTCTGCCGCTGTATTTTTCTGTGTCTATTCTTACATAACCCATTTCATAGTAATAGCCTGATGAATAAAACTCGTCGCCTTCCGAAAGAGTATCTATAACTTCCCATTCTCCGGAAATATAATTTTTAGCTTCAACTTTAACATTATCAGCCGTAACCCTGTAGTTCATCTTCATATTATCGGGAAAGATATATGATTTATCAACGCTTTTCATATATAATCCGCATTCTTCATCGTTGCCTATTGTAAAAACATATTCAGACAGTTTTCCGTATGTATAAGTATTGAACATCTTGATAGCATCCTTTTGTCTGCCTTCAAAGGTATTCTCATTTTCTCTTATGTCTTCAGATCCGGCAACAGCTTTAACAATATATGTTTCGCCAACCGTTTTTACATCGCAAACATAGATTGCTTCGCCGCCACTAAAGCAAATTTCTCTTGCGAAACTGACTACAAGCTCCGTATCAGGAAGATATACATATCTGAAGTTATAATCGTAATTTTCAAAAATACTTTTTTCGCTTGTCACCACTTCGTCAAAGCGTTCAAAATCATCAACCTTAAATGTTCTTGCATTCGGACCGTATATATCCTTTAAATAAGAATTTATCTTTTCTATATCAGTAAAAGAGTATTCACACCAACCTATGCCATACGGATTCTTTTTCATCTCTTTTACACCGTTATTCCATTCGAGGCTATTGTATTCAAATCCTTCACACTGCCAAACACTAGTACCGAAATATGCATCATTAAGAATTTCATTTGGTGTGCCATTCCAGTTTTTGTAATCATCACAGCCGTATTCCATAGGGATAAGTCTTAAAATTTCCATTAATAATTCTTCCGAATAGTTTTTTTCAAAATCCGTTTTTTCAAAAGTAAAACTATGTTCTTCGTTCTTCACTCTTATTGTTTCGGTTTTAGCTTTTGCAGTTGATGTTTCGGGGTTTGAAGTTGTTACATATTCGGTTGTTATTTCCTCTTGAGTTGTTTCTGCGGTTGTATATTCTGTTATGGATTCTGCAGTTGTTGATGTTGGTACGGTTGTTGTTTCGGGTTCGGTTTTTTCTTTGCAAGCACCTAAAGCCGAAAACAGAATTGCTAAAATTGCCATGACCGATATAATTCTTTTCATATTAATCCTCCTCAAAATTTTATCGCCTTGTTTATATTATAATAATACATTATAATTATCGATTTTGAATCGGAATGTAATAATTGAAGGGATTTTTGTAATTTTTGATATAAAAAAGGGACAGCCGAAGCTGTCCTTGAAATCATTTATTGATTATTGGTGAAATAACAGGCTTACCTTCACGGTCAAGCAGCGGGGTAAGCCCGCCGGCATATCCGTTTGCAGTAAACAGATAATTTACTCCCGTTTCTTTGTCAACGTAAATCTGCATTGACCCTAAATCCTGTGAATATACTTTTTCAAATCTTTTTTCTTTAGCCATTTGAATTCTCCTTTTCGGCAATGAGCTTTGCTCTGATTACCTTGTCGTTTTTCTTAACAAAATATGCAGGGATAAACGCAAATGCAACAACGATTGCTCCCGCAAGGAAAAGCTCGGGCGGATAAAGAATCATGCCCTCTGCAGTTCTCATGTCAACGGTATTGATTGTAAACTGTGCAACGCCCGGACCGACAAGCATAGGCACAAGCACAAAAAGGAACATTCTCATTCCCATAAACGAGCCTTCTTTTCCGTGGGGGATATAATCTCTGAACGCACCGAGGAAAAGTCCCGCCATAACAAGGGACGCACCCATAACCATAATGCCGCCGACCATGATAAGGGGAAGCATTTTGTTTGTGTCGCCAAGAACGAATTTAAGACAGTAAACAATGAGCGCACCGATGATATTGACAAGAATTGTGGGATAATAGAATTTCTCCTTGCCATATTTATCCATGAGATTGCCCATAACAACCGAAAGCACCGCCGAGCCGAGAACGATTACGATAAGGGGAATTATGTAGTCGGTTATACCGAGAGTTTTTTCAACGAAGTTAATGAGATAAGACTGGTAAACCTGAATTGATGCACCCGAGCACATACTGCCGAGAAGGCAGACATAAAGCATTTTGTTATCCTTTATAACAGAAGGTCTGAAGCTGTAGAAAACGTTGCTCCAGTAGCCCGAGGTATCCTGCTTTTTAACGTGGGGAGCATCCTTGAGCATGAAAAATCCGAGCAAGCCGCCAACAATGGGCACCGCTCCGAGAATCATAAAGAATTCGCCCCAATGCTCACTTGTGCTTGTAAGGGAATCAAGTCCCACAAAAACAACGCCCATTGCCGCAACGGGCATAATTGCAAGAACAACGTCGATTTTTCCTCTGTTGGTTGTGTCGGAAATATCGGAAACCCATGTGTTGAATGCCGCATCGTTTGCGGTTGCACCGATGAAAGACATAACGCAGTCCATGATGATAACCGTTGCAACGAGCTTTAATTTTGCGTCGGGAGAAAAGTCGATGGGAATAAACGCAAACGCCATGGTGGAAAGTCCCCAGAGTATATAGCCCCAGCAGATAACAGCCTTACGCTTGCCGAGCTTGTCGCAGAGTGCACCGCCGATAACCGTTGCAAGAGTTGCCGCAATTGCGGAAAAAGCAACCATTATTGTTGTTGCGTATGCCTCGGGCTCAATGTTATTCTGAACAAATTTCGAAAAATACATATTTTCGACTATCCAGGCAATCTGCCCGATAAGACCGAAAATGACAACCGAAAGCCAAAGCTTGAAGCCGAGCTTTGTTGTTTTTACCGCGGTGGTTTTCATGGAATAACCTCCTTATTTTTTCTTAAGAAACGCTCCTGCTGCGCCTGCAGCAACGGTTGCAGCCGTGCCTGCGATAACGGCAAATTTCTGCTTCTCTCTTTCGTCTGCATTCCAGAAAAATCGTGCCTTTGAAACCGCACTTCTGCCGCAGAGGTCGGCATAATTAAAGAAATAGGTCATGTAGTTTTCGGGCTCGAATTCGTTGATGTCAAAAACTCTTACCCCTCGGTTTTCATCGCCGTAGCAGCGGAAGGATGCACAGGAGGTCTGAATGAATTCTATGCCCTTATATTTTCCCTCAAAGCAATTTGTGTGGTCATGACCCGAAACAATTCCTCTGACGTCGCCGCATTCAAGCGCCGCATCAAAAAGTCCGTTATCCTCTTCAAGAATGCTCGGATATTCCTTCATTGAGCCCCTCGCTATGTCGGGACGGAGTCTGCACCAGCCTCGTCTGTGAGTGTTGATTGCACCGATGTCATTCTGTCCGCATTGCTCAATGAGATTTGTTATTTCGGGCAGAGGAATGTGTGCAAAAAGAAGCGATGGCACAGGATTTCCGCCGTTTTCGGCAGTCAGCTTTGCAGAGGTCTGTCTGTACCATTCAATTGTTTCGGGCTTAATCGCCTGATAGCATTTATCCTCTTTTTTGTCGTACCACGCACAGTCCATCATATAAAGATTGAAAACAGGCTTGCCGCTTTCGCTGCCGAGAATCGGAATATTATATGTATCGCAGTCAACTCTGCCGTTGCGGGTATTCATTGGCAGACACATGGAATAGCTGCGGTAAATATCCGCCTGCTCATCCTTTGAAACAAGGTTCATGTCGTCATGGTTGCCGTAAATCATGGCAAAGGGAATTTTTCGCTTTTCAAGCGGTGCACAGATATGATGAATGGACTCCTTCATAATCTGCAGAGTTGCCGCCTTTCCGCTTGCAATCTGACGGCTGCCGAAGCGGGCATCAAGCAGATGGTTTCCGAGAATGTTGTCGCCCGTAAAAACAACAAGGTCGGGCTTGAGCTTGTCATATGCCTCGTCAAGCATTTTCACCATAGCCTTGCGTACATATTTCATATCCTGCGGGTCGCTGACCTGCATAATTCGGATTGTTTTGCTTGAATTGAATCTGATTTCGTTTGAATTTCTCATTATTTCACCTTCAAAAAAGTCAAAAGGACTTATCACCGAGCGCATGTGCACTTGATGTAAGCCCGTTTTTTATTTCAAAATTCTGTATTTCCCAATCAATGGGAGTTCCTTTGCTTGACCTTTAATAACATTAATTATACCCAGAACAATCAGCAAAACGCTGAAAACATTGGCAGCTGCCGCAATGAGCCAACCGATAAACGGAATTGCTCCGCACACGCTTCCGATAAACTGAACAATAAACAGCAAAATCCCCTGATTTGTGTGATATCTCGCAAATGGTGATTCCTTTGCCGCAAAAAGCGGGATAAGAAAAAGTAATCCGAGGTATGCAAAAATCGCCATTATCTTGTTTTTCTCAATATCATCGGGAGCATAATCCGCCGTTGTCTCCGGCGTGTTGTTAAAATTATTAAACGCATCCTCTATATTACTTCGGAAATCGCTATCCTTATTTCTTTCGGTTTTTCTTTCCTGAGCCGTTGAGGAAGGCGCACCGCAAACCGAGCAGAATTTTGAATTATCTTCAATGGGATTTCCGCACGATGAACAATACTTCATTTTCAGTCTGCCTTTCAGATTTTATTTTGCCTGTGCAAGTCTTTTTTCTCTGTCAGCAAGGAACTTCGACTTTGCGGGAACAACATATGTCATGCCCTTTTCAACAATTTCAAAGCTTGCATCGGTTACATACTGACACTCACCGTCAACATTAACAGCCGCAGGATTTTCGCTGTGTATAACAAGCTTTTTGCCTCTCTTGAAGGTTGTGATATCCCAGTCAAGGTGCTCGCCTCTCTTATATTTATTGAGAAGTGTAAGAAGTTTTGCTCTGCTCATATTTGCTTTAACAAGAACAAAATCAAGCAATCCGTCTTCGGGAAGTGCAAGAGGTGCAGCCATGAATCCGCCGCCGTACCATCTTGAATTTCCGATAAAGCAGAAAAGATAATCGTCTGATATGGGTTCACCGTCATCAATGCTGTAGGTGAAACGGTTCTTGAATTTCTTTGCAATTGCATAAAGGCAGCCGAGATAGTATGCACCCTCGCCTGTTACAAGCGGAAGCTTCTTGAGCTTGCCCTGCATAGCACAAACTTCGGCATCCATACCCATTGAGCACTGGTTGATTGCAATTTCGTCACCGCACTTGATAAGGTCGAATTCAACGGGAACACCGTTAACAACATCGTCAAGGTTCATGAAATCCTCTTTTGTGCCGAAAAGGCGGATGAAGTCATTGCCCGAGCCGAGAGGGATAACGGCAACCTGAACGTTTTTGAAGCCGTAAGCACCGTTGACAACCTCATAAAGAGTGCCGTCGCCGCCGCAAGCATAAAAGCGAAGCTCCTCGCCGCCGGCTGCACGGTTTTTGACAAAATCAATTCCCTCACCGCTCTTCTGGGTGATGTAAATTTCGTAGTCAAGCGGATATTTCTTGCACACTTCTTCAATTTTTGGCTTTATAAAATCCAAAGCCTTGCCCTGACCTGCTGCAGGATTGATAACAAAAATATGTTTCATAACTTTTCCCCTCATCAATTATTTGTAATACATAAACAACTGACATTTGATCATGCCGTTGTAAAGCTTTCTTCTTTTGTCAGCCTTTCTTCCGAAGGCTTTTTCAAATTCCTCATCGGGGCTGATTATGCTGTAAGACCAGCCTTTTTTCTGCTCAAAGACCTTGCCCATGGTATTATAGATTGCTTCGCATTCCTTAAGGTCGAGCAGTCTTTCGCCGTAGGGCGGATTGCAGATAAGAGTGCCTCTTTCGGTTTCGGGTGAAAACTTTGCAACATCGGCAACCTTGAAGCTGATTTTATCCGCCACGCCCGCTCTTTCAGCATTGGCCTTTGCAATTTCAATTGCCTTTGCATCAACGTCGGAGCCGTAAGCCATAAAGTCATCGCAGGGTCTTTCAAGACTTCTTGCTCTTTCTCTTTCCTCTTCCCAGACGTTTCTCGGAATAACGCCGAAGCGTTCGGCAGAAAATCTTCTGTTGAGTCCGGGTGCAATATTTGCCGCCATCATTGCACCTTCAATAAGAATCGTTCCCGAGCCGCACATGGGGTCATATAATTTATGGTAGGGTCGGAGATGGGACAGGCTGCAAAGTGCAGCGGCAAGGGTTTCTTTTATGGGAGCGTCGTTTGCGTCAAGACGGTAGCCTCTTTTGTGAAGTCCCATGCCCGAGGTATCGATCAGAAGCGAAACCTTGTCCTTCATGATTGAAAACTGAATCTGATGCACAGGTCCCGTTTCTTCAAACCATTCGATTTTGTATTTAGACTTAAGCCTTTCAACAACCGCTTTTTTGATTATCGCCTGACAGTCACGGGTGCTGAAAAGGGTTGAATTGATTGAATACCCTTTAACGGGGAATGCGTCGAGTGAGCCAATCCACTCCTCCCAGGGAAGTGCCTTTGCACCCTGAAAAAGCTCCTCAAAGCTTCTTGCCTCAAAAGTGCCGACAAGAATCTGAACTCTTTCCGCAAAGCGTGAGCAGATGTTGACTCTCGCAAGAATATTTTCATCTCCGCTGAAAAGAACTCGTCCGTTTTCAGCGTTGACGTTTTCCGCCCCGAGGTCACGAAGCTCGCCCGCAATGAGCGACTCCATGCCGAGAAGGCAGGGTATTACAAAATCAATTTTCATGGGGATACTCCTAAAATATATTCACATAAATTGAGCGGGAACCGAAAGCGATTCCCGCCGATAATTAACTGAAGTTATTAATCGGTTCAAGCGATTTATTCTATCTCAGGTGAGATAAGACCGTAGCCTGAGTCATTGCGTTTATAAACAACGCTGACCTCGTTATCCTCTGCGTTGAGGAAAACATAAAACTGATGGTCAAGAAGGTTCATCTGAAGAATTGCTTCTTCAACAGACTGGGGCTTGAGACTGACTGTCTTTTTTCTGACGAGCTCAAACTCAACCTCTTCCGAAACCTCTGCTTCGCCCGCAAATGCGTCAAAGCTTGCTGCACGGAGCTTCTTTTCAATTCGGGTCTTGTTCTTTCTTATCTGCCTGATAAGGGTGTCAACACATTTGTCAAGAGCTTCATTCATGTTTTCGGCTCTTTCCTGAGATCTGAAAATCATGCCGTTATTGTTAACGGTGATTTCAACGGACTGTGATGACTTTTCTACAGTTACCGTAACCTTCGCCTCCACATCGGAGCCGAAAAAGCGCTCAATTTTTGCGAGCTTCTTCTCTGCATGTTCTTTGAAGGATTCTCTTGGTGAGCACTTGCGACCTGTAATTGTGATTTTCATGTAGTCATCCCCTTTATATAGCTATTGAAGTCTTTGACTTCGTATATATTGTAGCACAAATGCACAAAAAATGTAAAGAGGTTTTAAATAATTTTTAATAGAATTAATAAAAATATAATAATTACATGAAAAATAAGTCACATTCAGATTGTTTCTGTCGCATGACGGGTAACATGGCAGCCGACATTGACCGCAACGGGCAGACCCGCAATGTGGGTGGGTCTTGCTTCGATTGCAACGGCAAGGGCGGTTGTTTTTCCGCCGAAGCCCTGGGGTCCGATGCCGAGTGCGTTAACCTTTTCAAGAATTTCGCTTTCCATCGCCTGATAATATTCATCGCTGTTAGGCTCGCTGACATTTCTGCAAAGTGCGGTTTTGGCAAGCAGAGCACATTGCTCAAACGTGCCGCCTATGCCGACACCAAGCACCATCGGAGGGCATGGATTGCTGCCCGCCTGTCTTGCTGCACCGACAACGAAATTTATTATATCCTCCCTTGTTGCGGAGGGGGTAAACATTTTGAGGCAGCTCATATTTTCGCTGCCGAAGCCCTTGGGGGCAACGGTGATTTTTATTTTGTCGCCGTCAACAATTCTTGTGTGGATAACCGCAGGAGTATTGTTGCCGGTATTGACTCTGCGGAGAGGGTCTTTGACAACGGAGCAGCGAAGATATCCTTCGGTATATCCCCTTGCGACTCCCCTGTTGACCGCTTCTTCAAATCCGCCGCCCGTAAGGTGAACATCCTGTCCGATTTGAGCAAAAACAACCGCCATTCCCGTGTCCTGACAGATGGGAATATCAAGCTCTCTTGCCGCTTCAATGTTATCCTCAAGGGTTTTCATTATGCTTTTGGGCAATTCCTCGCATTCGCAGCCCGAGCAGAATGATATTCTTTCCTCGAGGTCACGGGGAAGATGCTTATTCGCCTTTATGCAAAGGTCACGGACAAGCTGTTCTATTTTTTCAACGTTTATTTCACGCATAAAAAACTCCGTAAATGCTGAAACGGGGGTAAAAATACCCCCGTTTGAAATTTTTATTGTTTGGCACCTCTGCGGGAGTAGCCGCCGCCACCTCTTTTTGAATCGCTTGCTCTTTTGAGGTCGGTCATCTTTTCATCGCTTACCTGCTTGAAGCGAGCCATCATATCCTCAAAGGACTGCTTTTCGCCCGCTGCGGGAGCATTGCTCTTCTGACCGTTCCATACGTTGGGTGCAGAGCGTCTTTCGCCTCTGGGCTTCATGGGTCTTTGGGGCTTCTGGTCAGGCTCTTTGGGCTGCTCAACAAGTCTTTTGATTGAAAGGCTGATTTTTCCTTCGGGTGAAACGGAAATTACCTTTGTTTTAACTTCCTGACCTACGGTAAGATGCTCCTTGATATCCTTAACGTAGTTTGCAGCAACCTCTGAAATATGTATCATACCTGTTTTGCCGCCTTCAAGCTCAACAAATGCTCCGAAATCCGTTAAACCCGTTACTTTTCCGCTTACTATTGCGCCTTCTTCGATTTGCATAAAATATAAAGATCCTTCCGTAAAAAAATTAAAATCTATTCTGTAAACCGAGTTCGGTTTTATGACAGTGCGGAATCGTAATAAACTCTTTCTTCGGGCTTTGCATATCCGTATTGCTCTCTGGCAATGCGCTCGATATAATCTGCCTCGTTTCCGTTTGCGATAATTTCCTTAAGAGAATTGTTTTCGTCTTCTATTCTGTCACACTGACTTGAAAGCTCCGAATAAGTTTCTTCAGCCGCATTAACCTTTGACTGAAGGCTGATTAAGGTTGCAACAAAATAGCACACCAGCGCACAAAGAAGCACCGCCAGTATGATACTGTGTTTTCTGTTTTTTGTCTTAATTGCAGTCATTATCCGTTTCCTTTATTTCCAAAAACACTATTTTTAATATAACTGTTAAGATTATACACTATACTCTTATGCTTTTGCAAGCTAAATTTTGTTTTTTTATCGGATTTTCTTATTATTTTTTTGCTTTTTTCGCTAATTTTTCCCATTTTTCGGATTATCCTGCCGAAAATGCGTTTTAAAGGCTTAAACAAAGCTGAAATCATCCGCCTGAAAAAGCTCACTGCAGCATTGGTCAGCTTCATTGCAATCGCACCGAAAGAGAAATAATATATCAGCCAGCCAAGCATTTCACCGAGAGCAACATAGAGTCTGATTTTTCCGCTGTCCATGACGAGCAGAAAACAGAAGGTCAGAAACGCACACACGGAAAAATAGAGCAAATCCATAATCAGCACGAAAATCCGTGAGTCGGAAATAATAAGCCGGATTGTGCGGAAAACGTCGTAAAGAATTCCAAGCAGAAATCCGAATCCCAAAGCAAAAAGAAAAATCCGTGTCTGCTCGGCAAGCCCCTGAATATAAACCATTTATCGGAACACCTTGCTGAAAAATCCGCCGCCCTTCGGTGCTTCGTCGGAATAAATGAGTGCCGAAATTTCGCCCTCAACTGTCAGCTCACCAACCTCAACGCTCAAGCGGTTAATGTGAAGATTTGTTCCCCTCACGGTCAGCTCTCCCCTGTCGGTAAAAACAACAACGGTTTCCTCGTCAAAGCTGTCAACGTCGGACACGCCCGAAACCGTCAGCAGCCGCCTGTCCTCAAGTACTATGTTATGGGGCAGCATGCCCGATTTTCTTTCCTCTGCCATAATAAAAAACCTCCTTGGCATATACGTTAATAAATAATATGCTTCGGAAGGCTTGTTTATTCTTTTTCAGTTATTGAGCTGTCTGAACATCAGTGCAGCACTCTCTTTTGTTGCGTGCTCGGAAACGCTTAACACTTCAAACTTGTTTGTATTTGCGCCGAAGGTGATTTCGATTATGTCGCCTACCTTTACATCATATGATGCCCTTGCAACCTTGCCGTTGACCGTAACGTGCTTTGCGTCACAGGCATCGTTGGCAACTGTCCGTCTTTTTATGATTCTTGATACCTTAAGATATTTGTCTAATCTCATTTTGTCCTCCCGTAAGAAAACAGGGGTTGCACGAAGCAACCCCGATTAACCGAATAAAATTATTTTGAAACCTTTTCCTTAAGAGCAGCGCCAGCCTTGAAAGCGGGAACCTTTGTTGCTGCAACTGTGATTGTTTCGCCTGTTCTGGGGTTGCGAGCCTGCTTTTCAGCACGTTCACGAACTTCAAATGTACCAAAGCCGATGAGCTGAACCTTTTCACCTGCTGCAAGAGCGTCGGAAATAGCTGCTACAACAGCGTTAACTGCCTTTTCAGCACACTTCTTTTCAATGCCTTCGTTCTTGGCAATTGCGTTTACGAGTTCTGTCTTATTCATTTTTCTTACTCCAATCTTTTTTCTTTTCTTATTTTACAAATACCTTTGGTATTTATATACAATTATTATTTTGCCTTGGCTTCGTCCCAAAGCTTGTCGAGCTCATCAATGCCGACGGATTTCATGTCGATATCCCTTTCCTTCGCAAGAGCTTCAACTGTTGTGAATCTTGAAAGAAATTTGTCGGAGGCAGCGGTTAAAGCTTCCTCGGCATCGGTCTTGATGAATCTTGAAACATTGACGGCGGAGAAAAGAATATCTCCCAGCTCCTCGGTCATGTTTTCCTTGTCTTTGTTTGCGATTGCCGCACGCAGCTCGCCGATTTCTTCTTCGAGCTTGTCGAGAGCACCCGAAACATCATTCCAGTCAAAGCCGACATCAGCAGCCTTTTTCTGGAGCTTTGTTGCTCTCATCAAAGCGGGCAATTCACGGGGCACGCTCTGCATTGACTCGGTTGTGCTTTTCTGACCCTTGGATTTCCTTTTGATTGCATCCCAGTTGGTCAGCACATCGTCGACGCCCGAAATCGTAACCTCACCGAAAACGTGGGGGTGGCGTTCAATAAGCTTTTTGCACACACCGTCGGAAACATCGTCAAAATCAAAAACTCCTGCTTCCTTTTCCATCTGTGCATGAAACACAACCTGCATGAGTGTGTCGCCGAGCTCCTCGCAGAGAAGCTCCTTATCGTTCTTATTGATTGCCTCGATTACCTCGTAGGTTTCTTCGATAAGATTTTTCTTGATGCTTTCGTGGGTCTGCTCCGCATCCCAGGGACATCCGCCGGGAGCACGGAGAATTCTCATTATTTCCACCAAGTCATTAACATCGTAGCGTTCTTTGAATTGAAATTCTGCCATTTGAAACGTCTCCTAATCAAACGCTTTTTCTATTTTAACCTAAAAGTCCATATTTTTCAAGGGTTTTTGCAATTTTTTCTCCTTTTGGCAAAACAATTACGTCTTCACGGGCGATTCCTTTGATAAGAAGAAGCGAAATTGCATAAACAACAACCGCCAAACCGATGGAAATTACGGCTGAAACCGTTCCCATGTTGAGAATGCTCTGCGAGGGGTCTGAAGGGAAGATTGTTGTTAAAAGTCCGTTGGCTGCATAGGCAGTAACACCGCAGAGAGCCGCACAGATTAAGGGCTTCAGCAAAACGGATGCCCAGTTAACCTTAACCTTTGAAATACGCAGAAGTGAGGTAAGATTGCAGACAACAATTACAACGTAGAAAAGAATTGTGCCGACCACCGCACCGTAAATGTTGATTTTGGGATTACCGACAAGAACAAAGTTGCAGATAATCTTGACGATTGCACCCACAACAACTGACTTAACGGGGATATCCGTTCTGCCGATTGCCTGAAGCATATTGGTTGTGGGAGTTGAAATTGCCATAACGGGAGTTGCAAGTCCGTAGGCAACAAGAATGGGAGTTACAACCGCAACGGCGTCGGAGCTTGAGCCTCTTGCATAGATAATATTGAGAATGGGCTCTGCAAGAGCAGCCATGCCGATACCTGCGGGCAGAGCAATGAGCATTCCGATTCTGATAACGGTTTCAATGGTTGACTTTGTTGACTTCTTATCCTTGACAGCCCAGGCTGCGGCAAGAGCGGGCAATGCACTTACGCCGAGCTGAATGGTGATTGTCGGAACAAGATTCTTGAAGTCAAGAGCCATGCCGTAGGCTCCCCAGAGATAGCTCTTTACTTCTTTTATATCGTTAAGATTAAGTCTTGAAAGTCTTACGGCTTCGTTGAAGGATTCGGAGTGCATCTGCAAAACCGTATCAAAATCCGCATTGAGTGCCGATAAAATTCTTGACTGAATTGTCATTGTGTCAACAAGATTCGTTATGTTAAGAACAAGGGCACTTATAACCATGGGGATTGCAATTTTTATCATTTCCTTGGCAATAACATCCGAAGGAGCAGATTTTGGAGAATTCACAAGCTGAACTCTTGTGAAGCCGTCGCCCTTAATCTTGTGGCAAATCATAAGGAAAAGCGTGCTTGCAACCGAGCCGATTGTTACGCCGAAAACCGCACCTGCGGCAGCCCATGGAATAATAACGCTGTTAGCCTCGGTGTCGCTCGTTACGGAATTTCCGAAAACCGTTGCGGAAACATTGCCCGAAGCAAGCATTCCCGCCTCATACTGGTTCATGCCGATTGAAATAACGATTTTAGCAAGAGCAAGACCTATAAGCAGCTTGCCGAGAGCCTCGATAACCTGCGAAACCGCCGTGGGAGTCATGTTACGCAGACCCTCGTAATAGCCTCTGTATGCCGACATAAAGCAGCAGAAGAATATTGACGGTGCAACGCATAAAACAGCAGGAAGGCTCTTGATGCCTGCAACAAAATGTGCATAAGGATATGCCGCAATAAGAAGCACAAGCGTGCCGATTACGCCAACGAGAATGAATATACGTTTTGACACATTGAAAACCATTCTGGCTTCTCTGTGTTTGTTGAGTGCAACGTTTTCGGCAACCATTCTTGAAACCGCAACGGGAAGCCCCGCCATGGAGATTGCAAAAATGGGTGTGTAAACCTCATAGGCAGAGTTGAAATAGCCTCTGCCCGTTGCACCGAGCATATCCGTAAGAGGAATTTTGAACAATGCGCCTATAAGCTTAACCAGCACAACGCCGAACATGAGCATCATTGCGCCGTTTAAGACCGACTGTTTCTTTTGGGAAGCCAAATGGCTCACTCTCCTTTACACCGGGCACAGCCCCGTATTTTCAGCCCGTGAATTCACGCAGAAGCGAATTTTCGGGAAGAACCGAATAATTTATATTTCTGAAAAGACCCAGCTTGTTTTTCAGCAGATTTGCTTTTTCCGCAAATTCACCGTCTTTGACGTGCTCAAGCAGGGGTATCGCCTTGCCCGAAAGCACGCAGGATTCGCAGGGATGGAAGGAATCGAGCTTTATATCAGCCCTGTTTTCAAACGGGAAAAGATATTTATCCTCTCCCCTCATGACTCTTTCCCATATATCAAAGGTTTCTTCAACCGATGTTGAGCGGAAACTGAAATCCCTCACCATACGGCGGATAAACCTTAAGTCACGCTTTGAGAAAAGCACACTGCCGTCATCCTCATAAACTCTTGATGAAACGCTGACATAGATTTTATAGAGATTTTCTTCGTTGAGCGTATCGGTTATCACGGGATTGAGTGCGTGCAGACCTTCAACGATTATAACATCGTTTTCGGAAAGTTCAACTGTTTTTGCATTATTTTTTCGCTCACCCGTCATGAAATCAAAAACAGGCAAATCCGCTCTGCCTTTGCGGATAAGCTCGCCAAAGCACATATGAAGCAGCTCAATATCAAGAGCCTCAACGCATTCATAGTCGGGCTCACCGTTTTCGTCAAGAGGATATCCCACGCTGTGGGGATGGTAGAAATCGTCAAGAGAAACGGTGTATGCCCTTGAGCCTTTTGCTTCGAGCTTTTGCGAAAGCAGCTTTGCGGTTGTTGTTTTGCCCGATGAGCTCGGACCCGCAAGCATCACGATTTTTTTGCTTCTGTCTGCAAAAATATCCCTTGCGGTTTCCTCAACCTTTTCATGGTATGCCGCCGAGCACGCTTTCACGAATTCTGCGGGAGCAAGTGCAATGTTGTTGATTTTTTTATAAGTGTATTTTTCTTTCATTTGTCATCACCCCGGGGTAACGAGAATAATCCGAACCGTGTTTTTTGTCGGATAATTTTCGCTGTTTCTGTGTTAAAATACTCGCAAATCCGTCAAGGATTTGCTCCGTTTTTGCCTTGAACCATCTGAAAATTTTCTCGACAAAAAATCTTCGACCCGAAAGCGAAGAATTTTCAGATGATTTTTGGCGGTTGAGGGTGACGACAGGCTGACGCCTTTCTAATCCGAAACCCCGAAAAGCACTGAAAAGACTCGCTTTCGGGCAGGTTCGGGTTGTTCTCGTTACCCCATAAATTTATTATGACAAATAAAAGCTCTTTATTCCGTTTTTGCGTTCTGTTATTTTATCAAAGCCGGAAATATATTCATAAGGATATTTAAAATTAAAAATGCGTTCAACGTTTGTTGAATCGGGGTCGCAGAGCTTTGTTACCGCTCCCGCACCGACGGCAATTACCGTGTGGCACTCCTCCATCATGAAAACATTATAAAGGCAGTCCTTGCCGCTTTTGCACCAGCCGACGTTTTCGAGATTGCCGACGCACTTGCTCTGGCGGTACATATAATAGGGCTCGTATTTGCTGCCGTAAAGACGCTTTGAAGCATATTCAAGCATCTGCTTTGCCGTGTTGCCGCCAGAAACGCCCGCACCCGATGCATTAAGCTCCGACGAGCGTTTGAGAGCAAGGGTATGCACGGTTATATTTTCGGGAGAAAGCGAAATTGCAGTATCTACGCTCGCCTTGAAATCCTCAAGAGTTTCCTCGGGCAGCCCCGCAATCAAATCCATGTTGATGCTCTCAAAGCCGTATGCCTTTGCAAGCTGATATGCCTTGACCGCCTGCTCAACCTTATGGTTTCTGCCGATGAGGTCAAGGGTTTTCTGATTGAAGGTCTGGGGATTTATGCTTATTCTGCCAACGTTATGAAGGCGGAGTATTCTCAATTTTTCGGGGGTTACGGTGTCGGGTCTGCCGATTTCAACGGTATATTCCCTGACTGTTGAAAGGTCAAAGGAATTCTCAACCGCATAGAGAAGTCGGTCAAGCTGCGGAGCTTCAAGCACACCCGGAGTGCCGCCGCCGAAATAAACGCTTTCGAGCTTCAGACCGAGCTCCGATGCGATTTCGCCCGTTATTCTGATTTCTTCCGCAAGCTTATCAAGATATTCGGGCAAAAGCTTTTTTGCGTTTGAATTTGCAATTGAATGCGAAACAAAGGAACAATAGCTGCAGCGGGTAGGGCAGAAAGGAATTGCAACATAGAGGCTGAAGGAATTTCTTTCCGAAAGTGCAATTATCTTTTCTTCCGCAGCCGCAACGGTCTGTGCAAGATTTGTTTTTTCTTCGCTGACAAGCAAATCCTCGGTGAAATAACGTCTTGCACCCTCCGCACCCATTTGGTCAATTAGACGGAGCATGAGCTTTGAGGGTCTTACGCCCGTCAGCACGCCCCACGGCGGAGTGTAGCCCGTTATTTCGGACAAAAGGGCAAAAATCAGCTGTGCGGTTTTGAGCTCGCTTTTGTCACGAAGCTCGTTTTCGCCTGCCTTCACCTCTGCCTGTGCCGAGCGTGAAACGCCGTCAATATCCGCTTCAACTGAAATCAGATTTCCGCCGTCAATCGGAGCGCAGCGTGTCACAACCGTGCGTGAATCCTCGCCCGATTCGTCATAGACTATATTAATTTTTTCGTTGGGGAAATATACCCTGCAAAGATTTTCACATTCATAATGGAAATCATGCCCGAAAATTCTTAATATCACTTATTTTACCATCCTTCTGATATACCAATTGCGTTTTCTTTCGCTTTCAAGGGTTGTCATTCTGTTGTGACCGGGATAAACAACATAATCGCCCTCAAGAGCGATAAGTCTTTTAAGCGAAGCTATCATCATTTCGTCGCTGCCGTCGGGGAAATCCGTTCTTCCCGCAGTCATGCAGAAAAGAGTATCGCCGCTCAAAATAACACGGTCATTTTCACAAATATAGCAGACACTTCCCATTGTGTGGCCGGGAGTGTGCATAACCTTTATTTCTTCATCGCCGAGAGTGAGAATATCGCCGTCTTTGACAAACATATCCGCCTCAACGGGAATCTGCGTTTCGGGGAAATTGTCCTCTGCAAGGCTCTTTTTGGGGTCAAGCAGATGTCCCGCATCCTTTTCGTGGATAACAACCTTTGCTCCGCTTGCTTCCCTTAAGCCGTGAACACCGAAAATGTGGTCAAAATGTCCGTGGGTGAGAAGTATATATTTGATTTTGGTATCTCCGATTGCTTTTTTGAGTGCGTCGCCGTACCACGCAGGGTCAACAACCGCACCCTCACCTGTTTTTTCGTCAACAAGCAGATAGCAATTGGAAAAAATTTCGTGTTCAAGCACAACGTGTTTAATCTTCATTCTTATTTCCTTTTCTTTATTTCTTATTCCAGATATCCGTGTCCATAACGATTGTAACGGGACCGTCATTATGAATTTCGACCTTCATATCCGCCGCAAAAACGCCCTTTTCAACCTTGGAAACCCCGTTTTCAAGAAGCTTTGAGCAAAAGTATTCATAAAGCCTGTTCGCTTCGTCGGGTGCTGCGGAATCGGTAAACGAGGGTCGGTTGCCTTTTTTGATATCGGCACAAAGCGTAAACTGCGAAATAACAAGGATTTCGCCGTTTATGTCGGTTACGCTTTTGTTCATTTTTCCTGCCTCATCCTCAAAAACACGAAGCTTTGCGATTTTTGCGGCAAGCAGCTCCGCCTGTGCCTCGGTATCGCCGTCCATAACGCCCAGAAGAACGTTATAGCCCTTGCCGACGCTGCCTTTTATTTCACCGTCAACCGTGACGGAGGATTTTGTTACACGCTGGATTACAGCTCTCATATTATCACCTTTTAGATACCGCTTCTTTCGATTGTGAGAACGCCCTCAACCTTTGAAAGCTTTGCAACAAGAGAATTGAGATGTTCAACGCCGTTAACCGAAACCGTTACCATGATTATTGCTCTGCCGTCCTTGGTGTTACGGGTGCTCAAATCGTTAATCATGATTCTCATGCTTGCAAGCATACTCGAAATATCGGCAAGCATACCGATTCTGTTAAGGCAGAAAAGAGAAAGCGTACATTTGAAGTCTTCTTTGATATCCGAGCCCCAGTAAGCCGTTACCCATCTTTCGGGCTCGCCCGCAAGAGAGATATCCTTCGGAACGTTGGTGCAGCTTCTTGTATGAATCGAAACACCGTAGCCTCTTGTTATGAAGCCGATGATGTCGTCACCGGGAAGAGGATTGCAGCAACGTGAAAATTTGATAAGACAGTTATCGATTCCCTCAACAACAACGCCCTCACTGCTCTTTGTTCTCTTTTTGGGCTGAACGATTTTGATTGCAGCCTCGTCGGGCTTATTGAGCTTGGAATAGTCCTCTTTGAACCTGGGCATAAGACGGACAAGAGAAATTCCGCCGTAGCCGATTGCCGCATAGAAATCGTCAATATCCTTGCAATGCTGTCTTTCAGCGGCTTTTTCGATAAACTCAATATATTCAGCCTCGTTAAGGCGGATGAAATTGCGTTTGAATTCACGCTCAATCTGTGCCTTACCCTCGGCAATATTTTCTTCTCTGCGTTCCTTTTTGAACCATTGTCTGATTTTGCTGCGTGCCTGGCTGGTCTTGACAATATTGAGCCAGTCACGGCTGGGACCCTTGCCCTGCTGCGACGAGGTCATAACCTCAACAATTTCGCCTGTTTTGACCTTATAGTCAAGCGGAACGATTTTGCCGTCAACCTTCGCACCTATCATCTTGTTGCCGACGGCGGAGTGGATTGCATAGGCAAAGTCGATTACCGTTGCACCCGAAGGCAGGCTGAAAACATCGCCCTTGGGAGTGAAAACAAACACTTCCTCTGGAACAAGGTCGCTTTTGATTGTTGAAACAATGTCTTCAACATCCTCGGTTTCGCTCTGGCTTTCAAGAAGCTGGCGAATCCACGAAAGACGCTCCTCAAACTTTGCCGTGCCGTTGATGCCGAGCTTATATTTCCAATGGGCTGCGATACCGAATTCGGCGGTATGGTGCATATCCCATGTTCTTATCTGAACCTCAAAGGGAATTCCCTCCTTGCCGAGCACGGTTGTGTGGAGCGACTGATACATATTGGGCTTGGGGGTTGAAATATAGTCTTTGAATCTGCCGGGAATGGGCTTGAACATATCGTGAATAACGCCCAGACAGTTATAGCAGTCGATAACCGTGTCAACGATTATACGCACCGCATAGATATCATAAATCTGGTCAAAGTTCTTGTTCTGCATATACATTTTGCGGTATATGCCGTGAACGGATTTGATTCGTCCGCTAACCTGTGCACCCGAAACAACAGTTTCGATTCTTTCACGGATTCTTTCCTGAATATCGGAAAGAAATTCGTTTCTTTTTCGGCTCTGATTTTCAAGTGACTCCTCGATTTCGCTGTAGGCAACGGGGTCAAGATAGCTGATTGAGAGGTCTTCAAGCTCCTCTTTTATTGGGCGGATACCGAGCCTGTGAGCGATGGGAGCATAAATTTCAATTGTTTCAAGGGCAATTTCCCTTCTCCTTTGCTCGGGCTTGAACATGAGCGTTCTCATGTTGTGGAGCCTGTCGGCAAGCTTGATGATGATAACACGGATATCCCTTGACATTGCGATAAGCATTTTGCGGATGTTTTCCGCCTGCTGCTCCTCTTTTGTCTGGAGGGGAACTTTACCGATTTTTGTTACGCCCTCAACAAGCTCGGCTATGGTTGTACCGAATTCCTTCTCAACCTCTTCGTGGGTCATGCTTGTGTCTTCAACCGTATCATGAAGAATTGCCGCAACAATGGAAGCCTCGTCCATGCCCAGGCTTGCAAGAATCAACGCAACGCTGAGCGGATGCATAATATAAGGCTCGCCCGAAAGACGCTTTTGTCCCTCGTGTGCGCTGCAGGCAATTTTATATGCCTTTCTTATATCACAGATTTCATCCTGCGTGCACTCCTTGCCGATAAGCTCGAGCAGAGTTTCCATACACTCCTCGGGAGTTGTGAAATTTTTTGTGCTGATTTTGTGGTAATTCTTCATAAGTTCACCTAAAGCTTCTGATTCGTTTCATTATATCGGACTCCTCAAGGTTAACCTTGGGAGGATTTGCGGGCACATAAATTCTTTCGTCAATATCCGCTTCAAGAATGCCCATTTCAAGCATGATTTCTACAACGGCAGTTATTTTTGCCATATTCTCTCCGTCGTCGCCAAGACGCACGCAAAGAGTTTCAACGCTTCTGTCTTTAAGCGGTTTTGATTTGATGCTTTTGAAAACATTCACTTCAAGCTCTCTGTCAGGCAGAAGTTTTTGAGCTTCCTCTGCCGTCAGATTTTCGCCCCGAAGGAATTTATCGTAAAGCGATATTGCGGAAAGTACCTTTTCTTCATCGGTCAATGCGGGTCTTATGTCCTTTATTATCGTTGAAACACGGGTTTCGCCGTTATAAACATTTCTGTCAAGATTGACCGCAAGGTCAACAATATCGCCTTTTTCGTAAGGAAATCTTTTTTCGGGCATTCCGAAATAAACAACGCCGAGCCTTGAATTGTTTTTTGAAATGCTCATGCGTATGTGTCTGCCCTCGGAAAGGCTTGCAATTTCATCTATTCTCACGCCGAAAAGACCGAAACAGGGCTGCGGATTTCCCGAACCGAAGGGCTCAAGCGACGAAAGTCCGTTAAGAATGTCAAGCCCGATGGAATTCGGAAGCAGTCTGCAGTCAACCTTACGGAGCGCAAACGGCATTTCCTTATCTGCCGCATAAAGATTTATTCTGTGGCGGAATTCTTCGATTCTGTAGGATTTGAGCCCTACACCTGCCGCAAGAGTGTGCCCGCCGAAATGCTCAAGGCAGTCGGAAACAGCTTCAATTGCATTGTAAATCGAAAAGCCATCAATGCTTCTGCACGAGCCCTTTGCGTTGTTTCCGTCACGGGAAATAACAACGCACGGTCTGCCGTAACGCTCGGTTATTCTTGCGGCAACAATTCCGATAACACCCTGATGCCAGCCCTCACCGTCAACAACAATAATTCTGTCATTGGCCATGCCCGATTCGGTTATAATCGCAGCTGCCTGCGAAAAAATCTCGGTTTCGGTTTTCTGGCGGAGTGAGTTCATGTGGTTTATATCCTCCGCAATCGCAAAAGCTTCTTCATCATCGTTGCTTATGAGAAGCTCAAAAGCCTTTTGTGCAGAGCCCATTCTGCCCGCCGCATTGATTCTCGGACAGACCGTGAAGGCTGCGGTTGATGCGTTAAAAAGCTTGTCCCCTACACCTGCCGCTTCCATAAGAGCGTTTATGCCGGGTCTGGGGTTTTCGTTTATAAGACGGAGTCCTCTGCGGACCATAACTCTGTTTTCACCCGTAAGGGTTACAACATCGCTGATTGTGCCGAGTGCGACCAAATCGCCGTATTCCTCAATCAGAATATCGCCGTCATCGCCTTCAAGGGCACAAACCAGCTTGAACGCAACACCGACACCCGACATTTCCTTGAAATTGCTGGGGCAGTCGGCACGATGGGGATTGACAATTGCATAGGCATCGGGCAAAACATCGCCGACCTTGTGGTGGTCTGTGACGATAAGCTCCATGCCGAGCTCCTTTGCACGGATTGCCTCGTCAATCGCCGAAACTCCGTTGTCAACGGTTACGATGAGCTTGACTCCTCTTTCCGCAAGCTCTTCAATTGCACCGATATTCAGCCCGTAGCCCTCGTTTATTCTGTCGGGGATATAGCTGATAACATTGGCATCTCTTGTTTCGAGATAAGAATAAAGCAGAGTTGTTGCGGTTACGCCGTCTGCGTCATAATCGCCAAAAACGCAGATGAGCTCAAAATCGTCAATCGCCCGATTTATTCTTTCCGCCGCCTTCTCCATGTCCGCTATTGAAAGCGGGTCAAGAGTGAGCGGTGCATCAGTATCAAAAAAATCATATATTTCTTCTGTATCTTCAAAGCCTCTGGAAGTTACAAGCAAGGCTGCAAAGGGGTCGACACTCAACTCCTGTGCAATCTGTGCCGCCAAATCCTTATTGCCTTTTGAAACTATCCACTTTTTGCGTCTCAAATGCAATCATTCCTTTCAATCTCTTTAGTATAACAGTTATAAAAGAATATTTCAAGGAAATTTATATATATTTTTAAAATATAAATACCTCCGAAAAGAAATTATCTTTACGGAGGTACAAATAATTACTGTTTTTTCATAAAATCCATCAATCCGTGCCAGTCATCACGGCTGAAATAATGGGTTCCCCTGCGGTAGCAGAATCCTATGCTGCCGTCATTGAGATATTTGTCGGGGTTGAGGAAATCGCCCTCTCCGAAAACAAATCCCTTTTTGCCGTAAAGCTCATAGACCTCGGATGCCGCCGCACAGCAGAGAAACTGATTTTCGGGGCCCGCCCAGAGATCATTTTCAGCGGAGGCAACGTGCACTCTTCTCGGTGCAATCAGAGCGTGCATGAAGTGCTGGTCAAAGGGTGTTTCGTTATCCTTATCTCTGAATGACTCGTAATTCTTGCAGAACCAGAATTCAAATCTGTCAAGAATGTTGCTGATTATTTCACTTTTCGGGAGCTTTCCTCTGTTGAGCGCATCACCGCTGCAGCCTGCACAGTTTGAATGCACAGCCGCAAACCGTTCGTCAACAGCACCCGTCAGAAGTGCAGTTTTGCCGAGCCTTGAATGACCGCACACGCAGATGTTTTCCTTGTCAACCTCGTCACGGGTCTGCAGAAAATCCATAACCCTCATCGCAGCCCACGCCCACATTGCAATCTTGCCGGGCGAATAATCCGAACGCTCGCAATCCTTATATACCAAGCCTGCAAATCCGTTTGTGAAGTCGCCGTCGTCGCTTGTTACGTCTTGATAGCAGAACGATGCACAGGCAAAGCCGTTGTCGATTATTTCCTCGGTGGGCATATATTTATCGGGCACGGGAGGTCTGAAATTAATGTGCACAAAGGTTTTGATTTTTTCGCCCTTTGACGGATAAACATAGTTAACGGGGAACGTGAATTTTTCGCCGTAAACCGTGCTTGTTATCTCAAGCTCAATAAAAGTTGCCTTTGAGGCACAGAAACGCTCATCAATATTTTTTATTTCGAAGCTGACATCTTCGGGATTTTCGGGAAGATAGCCGTATTCGCATTCGAGCATGGTTTTCATAATCTCGGGTCGGATTTTCTCCCATTCCTCAACGGTTTCTGCTCTTTTTCCGCAAATTTCCAACGCCGACGGAACACCGAGCTTTGCAAGCTTTTCTTTAACTGTATCAACCATTTTCATCACTTCCTTTGCAATTCAATTATAAAACTCCGGCAGCTTTTGTCAACAAAAAATTAAGACCGTACATTTTTGCACGGTCAAAATAAATTAATATTTAGTTTTTCCCGCTCACAGCCGCATTCCGATTTTTAACGAATCAATTCCGTCATGCTTTGCGGCTTAATCGGTTCCCTTATGTCAATTAATTTATTTTGACTGATTTCACCGTTAATTTCCGCTTTTGTTACTTATCGGATTCTGCGGCTGCAAGCTGATGTTCTGCTGAGTACATCGGGTATCGCCGCCTTTCTTTTATTCACTTTGCCACATTTTTGACTTCTGACTTTCAAATATATGGTCAAGAGGGATTTAACTTTAGGAATAACCTGTTCAGACCTTTGTGAAAAAGCTTTACGAACTTTAACGAATTGAAGATTGATTAATTTTTGCTGTTAATCTTTTTCAACTCCGAAAAATCATTTGCAAATTTTTTTATTTTCTCTTTTTCGATTTTTCTTTTTCGGTTGTCTTTTTCATCAGGCTTTCTCGTCACCCGATTTGAGGTCTTTTTTGTTTTCCTTCAGTTCCTTTCCTCGACTATAATATACCACACGCTTTGGCACTTGTCAATAGTTTTTTTCGAAAAAGTTGAAAACTTTTAGATATTTTTTACCTATATCGATTTTCTATTGACTAAAAGCAAAGTTGGAGTTAAAATATAAACGTAGTAATTGAAAGGAACAGAAATCCCATGAATAATGAAGAATATACTCCCGATATCGTCAGCATCGTTGACGAAGAAGGCAAAGAACACATTTTTGAAGAGCTTGACAGAATCGAAATGGACACAGGCAGATACGTTGCACTTCTTCCCCTGCCCGAATCGCCCGACAAAATAACCGAGGATGACAACGAGCTCATAATTCTCAAGGTTGAAGAAGAAAACGGCGAAACCTATCTCTGTCCCATCGAAAACGACGAGGAATTCAACGAAGTGGGTCAGGCATTTGAAGAAAGACTTGCCGAAATGTTCGATTTCGAGGAAGAAGAATAATTACAGTTTGTAAAACAATAATAAAAATGTAGATTAAATTCCCTGCCTTGTGCGAAAAATTTGCAGTCAATATGTAACCCAACACACACTAAACGGGAGCCTTGCTCCGGTGGCGGATTGCAGACCTCCCGCCGAAGCTCTTGAGGCTTTGGCGGACGAAGGGAGCGTGAAAGCATCGGGCGGCACCCACCTGCTATGAGAGCAGGTTACAATCGGCTGCATACGGCTTGGCGGGGTTTATTTTTCCATGGAGGAAAGAACGTTGCAAAAGCTTTTTAACGCAGATTTACTTGACATAATTCCGACTGAACGCGGCTTTGTTTATGCCTGCAGGGAAACCTTGCCCGACGGCGAAGAAGCCGTTGCGTTTTATACTTACAACCAGGAAATTGATATATTTGAAAAAATTCCCGTGCTTTCATACATAAGTGCCAAATTCGGTGAAAACGGTGCCGACATCGCAAGGCAGCTCGGGGATTTTGTTACCTGCACGGTTGTTGACATAACAAACAGCACAAGGGCGGTTTCATATCCCGACGGAACGCTGAAAATCATTGATAACACAGGCATGGAGCTTTCCGAAGCAAAGGTTGAGTATTTTGACACTCCCGCCTGCTCGCCTGCTGCAAACGGAACGGATTTATGGTTTGTTGTTCCCGAGTCAAACGCAATTATCAACTATTCGGTAAAGCACAACAGAATCGAATTCCGCATCGGCAGCCCCAAGGAAAAGGCGTTCTGCCATCCCGTTGACATCAGCGTTTACGATAACAAGCTTTTCATCTGCAACGCCTATTCTTATAAAATAAGAACAATAGGACTTGAAAACTATAACGTCAGCGACTACTGCGTTTTCAACGAGCCCGTCAAAAAATATTTCAGGGTCAAGGATGTTGAATATGTTGTTATGGGTTCCGGTGTTTACAGTCTTGACAAATAATTTAAGGGTCGGTTCAAGGGCGGCACATCATAAGGAATTTAAGCCTTAAAAAGGATATTTTGGCATATAACTGCGTTAAAAATGCTCGAAATCCGTCAAGGATTTCTGCGCTTTTTGCCTTGTTCTATATCCAAACTATCTCTTTTTAAGGTGCGAAGCAGTTTTTATCAGGTTATTTTTCGTTCAGACGAAATGACAAAAATCCCGCAATACTTTGTGTATTACGGGATTTTTTCATAATGTATTAACGGAAAAGAAGCGATAAAAACCTTAACTTCCTTATGATGTTCCGCCCAATACCGACCTTTATTTTTTGAACAAATTTAACATTTCTGTATCGTTTTTATTGACTTTTGCCGCTTTTGCGTGTTATTCTATTAAAGTAAACACTTAAGGGAGGAATATTCATGAAAATCGCACTCGAATACAGCAAAAATTTCGACCCCAAAAGACTGGCAAAGTTCGCCGTCAAAAACATTACAAGAATCTGCAACGAAATCGGTCCCCGCAAGCCCGGCTCACCCGAAGAGCTCAAGGCACAGGAATTAATGGCAAAAGAGCTTTCAAAATCCTGCGAGGATGTTCAGATTGAAGAATTCAAGGTTCACCGTCAGGCATTCATGGGCTTTATCCCCTTCACCGTTGCCTGTGCGGTTGCAAGCGTTTTTACATACGCTTTCGTCAGCCCCATTGTTTCCGTTATTCTCGTTGTTCTCGGATTTATTCCTCTGCTTCTGGAATTCGTTATGTATAAGCAGTTTATCGACCCCCTTTTCATCGGTCATCCCAGCCATAACGTTATTGCCAAAAGAGCGCCCAAGGGTGAAGTTAAAAAACGCATAATCATTGTCGGTCACTCCGACAGCCAGTTTGAATGGACTCTCAACTATCTTCTCGGCGGAGTAGGCATGAAGCTTGTTCTCATCCCCGCAGTTGTGGGTCTTATTGCCGACCTCATCATCGGCATTATCGGCGTTATCTGTGCGGGAACAAACGGTGCTCTTGAAGCCGCAGAGCCCCGCTGGCTCATGATTCTCGGCTTTGTTGTCGGCTGTGTTTTCATCCCCTTCCAGCTCGGCTTCCTTCTTTTCCAGAATCCCGTAAAGAGCGTTCCCGGTGCATCCGATAACCTTTCGGGCTGCTACGGTGCAATCGCAGTTGCAAAGGCAATGGAGGATACAGACACAAGATTTGAAAACACCGAGCTTGTTATCATGTGCTCCGGCTCCGAGGAAGCAGGTCTCCGCGGTGCAAAGGCATATGTCAAGGCTCACGAAAAAGAGCTTAAGGATATCGAAACCTGCGTTATTGCCTGCGACACCTTCCGTGACCTTGAAACAATGGCGGTTTACGACAGAGATATGAGCGGCACGGTAAAGCACCATTGGGGCGTTAAGCATCTTGTTAAAAATGCGGGTGCAAACTGCGGCTATGACCTTCACTTTGAATCGGTTTATATCGGTGCATCCGACGCTGCCGCATTCACGCAGAAGGGTATTCCCGCAACAGGCTTTGCGGCAATGGACCCCACTCCCCCCAGATATTATCACACAAGACTTGACAACGTTGAAAATCTTCGTGAGGATGCAATTGCGGCAGGAATTGAAATTCTTATAGAAGCTGCCTGTATGTACGATAAGGAAGGTCTTCCCAAAGAATAAAAGTAAATATTACCAAAAAACCGCTGATATTTTCGGCGGTTTTTTTCATTGATTTTCGAATATAAATTTGATACTATAAAATTAATTATTAAAGGAAAGGGGCAATAAATTTGCATACAATAAAACCGCACATACTCAAAGACGATATGTTCAAGCAGCTTAAGAATTACTGCATCCTCTTCAAAAAAGATATCGGCACATGGGAATACACAAGAGGTATGTTCCTTGGCGACAGATACGAAATGGAGGATTTCAAAAGCGAAATCAAAAGCGGCGATATCTGGTACGCAGGCTACGATTCAGCTCATTTCTTCAAGGCAAGCGTAACCGTTCCCGAAGAAATGGACGGTCTTGAGCTGCGTGCAAAATTTCAGGTCGGCGGCGAAGCTCTTGTTAAGTGCAACGGTCACTATGTTTCGGGCTGTGCTTCAAGGGACAGTCTGCCCGACAGAACAGAGGTCGCTCTCGGCGTTCACAAGGCGGGCGAGGTGCTTACCTTTGAAATCGAAGCAACGGTTGATTCAATGAGCTTCTGCGATGCCGCAATGGAGGGCGCAAAGCATCAGGAATGCCGTTTCGGCGAAACCTGTATTTTTGTTGCCGACAAGGAATGCGAGGGCTACTATATTGACCTCGAGGTTGCATTCCAGGCACTTGACTACATCAAAGACGAGCACATAAACGCAAAGGTTTATGCCGCTGTTGACGACAGTATGCACATGGTTGACTATGATTTTGACGAAGCAAGAGTCAGAAAGTCAATCCATGAGGCAAGAAAATATTATCTTGCAAAAATTGCATCAATAAACTGGTCCGCACAGAGCAAGGTTATTCTCACGGGTCACAGCCACATTGACGTTGCATGGCTCTGGAGAATTCAGGAAAGCATCCGCAAGAGTGCAAGAACATTCATGAATGTTACTTCTCTTATGGACGTTTATCCCGAGATGACCTTCGGTCAGAGCCAGGCGGTTCTTTATCAGATGATGAAGGACCACTATCCCGAAATCTATGAAAAAATCAAGGAAAAGGTTGCCGCAAATCAGTGGGATATCTGCGGTAACGTCTGGGTTGAGGCAGACACAAACATCGCATCGGGCGAAGCTCTTATCCGTCAGGTGCTTTACGGCACTGAATTCTTCAAAAACGAATTCGGCAAGGTTTCAAAAACCTACTGGCTGCCCGACTGCTTCGGCTTCACTTGGGCACTTCCCCAGATTATCAAGGGCTGCGGCATGGAGAATTTCATAACCTCAAAGCTCAGCTATAACGACACAAACAAATTCCCCTACAGCATGTTTATGTGGCAGGGCAACAACGGCGACAGAGTCAACGCCCACCTTATGCGTCCCGCCTACAACTGCCATTACAACGTTGAGGAAATCATGACCGTTGACAACGAATGCAACAACAAAAATGAGCTTAACGTTTCAATGAGTATGTACGGCTACGGCGACGGCGGCGGCGGTCCCACAAGAAATATGCTTGAAAGAGGCAGACGCCTTCAGAATTTCCCCGGTCTGCCCAAAACCGAAATAGGTCACGTTGACGAATTCTTTGAGTCATATCACGGCATTGAGAACGAGCTGCCCGTATGGAACGGCGAAATGTTCTATGAAAACCACAGAGGAACATTCACAAGCCAGGCGTTCGTTAAGAAGAACAACAGAAAGGGTGAATTCCTTTTCACAAGAGCTGAAATGCTTTCTGTTTTTGCCGAAAAGCTTCTCGGCAAGGAATATCCCAAGGAGGAAATCGAAAAGGGCTGGAGAATCCTTATGACAAACCAGTTCCACGATATTCTTCCCGGCTCGTCAATCCACGAAGTATTCGAGGATTGCCGCAGGGATTACGCCGTCATGAACAAAATCGGCGAAGATATCTATAACGGTGCTCTCAACGCTCTGGGCGGTGCGGTTACCGCAGACAAAAACAGCATTACCGTCTGGAATCTCACAAGTGCAAAGAGCTATGAGCCCATCACGGTCGAGGGCGTTCCCGAGGGAATGTATGTTTCAACCGATGACGGTCTTTCGCTCCCCTGTGCATATATCGACGGCAAGTTCATGTTCCTTCCCGACGAGCTTGACGAAATGAGCTGCAAGACATTTAAGCTCCACGAAGGCGAATGCATCTATTCCCCCGTCGAAGCTGAAACAAACCTTCTTGAAAACGCCGTTCTCCGTGTTGAATTTGACGAAAACGGAATTATCACAAGCATTTATGATAAGCTCAACGAGCGTGAAAGCCTTGACGGCAGAGGCAATATTCTCACAATTTCACTTGACAAGTGCGTTCACGAAACCGCATGGAATCTTGAGCTCAACTATCAGAAAAAGATGTGGGAGCTTCTTGAAGCTGACAGCATCGAGGTTGTTGAGCAGAACGCCGTCAGAGGTGTTATCCGCATAAAGAGAAGCTTCAATAAATCGGTTATCACACAGGATATCACGCTTTATCAGAACGGCGAAAGCGTTGTTTTTGACACAACCGTTGACTGGCACGAAAGTGACAAGGTGCTCAAGGCAGGCTTTGACGTTTCCGTTATCGATACAGATGCTACTTACGAAATCGCTCACGGTGCAATCAAGCGTCCCACTCATTGGAACACAAGCTTTGACCTCACCCGCTTTGAGGTTGCCGCACACAAATGGGCTGACCTTTCCGAGGGCGGCTACGGCTGCAGTATTATCAATGACTGCAAATACGGCTACGATATCCATAACAGCCACATGAGAATAACTCTCCTGCGTGCACCCACCTGCCCCGACAGAACAGGCGACCACGGTATCAACACATTCAAGTACGCATTCCATCCCCATGCCGATGACTGGAGAAATGACACCGTACAGATGGCTCATGCTTTCAATGTTCCTCCCGTTGCGGTTTACAATGCAGAGGCAACAGAGGGCAAAATCGCATCAGGCGACATCTTCCTTTCATTGAGTGAGAAGAATGTTATGGTTGACGCCGTCAAGAAGGCACAGGACGGCAGAGGCTATATCGTGCGCGTTGTTGAGCAGGAGCAGAGAAGATGCAATGTTACACTCAACTGGGCATTCGGTTTTGACAAGGTTATCGAAACCAACATGATTGAAGAGGACAAGGAAGAAGTTGCACAAAGCGGCAACGAATTCGAATTCGCAATCAAGCCGTTCGAGGTTAAAACATTCAGAATTATATAAAAAATTCCCACCGAGCAATCGGTGGGATTTCTTTATTCTATCTCATCTTTACCAAATCCATTGATTCTTTACCCGAAAGATGTTGGATTTGCATTTCGATTATCGCAACCGCCGCAAAACGAGCGGCTATTTTTTTGTCTGCATTTTCCTGCGGCTCATGGGGCGAATATTTCTTTGTGTAGCTCTCCATAACCGCACGCTTTTCTTCGTCGGATTCAATTATTCTTGCTTTGCCAAAGGCAATAACGCTTCTGAAGCTGCTTGTGAAATCCTTGGGCAGAATAACATCCGTTTCCGTAACACAAAACGAAATCTTGGGATTTCTCATTATTGCATCGTTCTTGTGTCCGCTCTTTGCAGAATGAAAATAAATTTTTCCGTCTGCATAAATATAGCTCATGGGCACGGTATAGGGATATCCGTCATCACCGTTAACCGCAAGCACACCCGTATTCTGACCTTCAAGTATTTTTATGCAATCCTCTTTTGAAAGAGCCTGCTTGAATCTTCTCATTTCTCTGAACATTCTTATCACCCTGTCAGCTTTCAATTATTTTTACTCGGTTTCCGTTTGAGTCATAGAAATTTGCATCAATTGCACCGTCCGGCAATGCAAAAGCAAACGGCTTTTGACTGTCAATTTCGATTATTTCCGTTCTGTCATTATAAAAAACTTCAATTTTTGAAATGTTAATTTTATTCATGGACACATAGGCTGCGGCGCTGTTAAATTTAAACTCTGCAACACCATCATCCGTAAATATTCCGCCGCCCGCCTTGAAGAAATAGCCGAAGCTGAGCGATTCATCTTTGGCATAGACCGAAAACACATGGTCATCAAGGCTTTCGGGATAAAAAAGCATTGCTGCAATCTTATCGGAGCAAGACTTTGAAACAGCCCAGTCTTCATTTATTTGCTGTGATTTTCTTGCATCTGCTTCAAGCTTTTGGGCCGAAACGCCGATATTGTCACGAACAAAGAAAAAGCCGAAAACACCGACGATTATTACAACTGCAACACACAAAAGCTTTTTCATCATACAAATCACCCTTTCGTTTACCTCGAGTATCTATGTATATTATATCATACACACAGACCCGTGTCAACACGAAAGGGCTGCATAATTTTATTTAAAACAATAATTATATACCTTTGACCACGATGCAACTCTTTTGGCGTTCCACTTTTTGGGCATCATTGCACAGGCAGCGGAAACACGGCCCATTCTGACACCGCAGGCAATAATCTTTTTGAGCAGCTCCATATCGCTGCAAACCTGCTTTGCCTTGTTTATCATGTCTGCAGGGTCAACTTTGACGCTGCCAAGACCCGTAAAGTCCGCACCGATTGTCATTAAGTCCTCTGTGAGAATTTCCTTTTCAAAGAAATAGTCAATTTCTTCGGGAGTCAGGCTCAAAAGCAGAAGCTTTGCCGCCGCAAGGGGTGCAAGTCCGTTGCCGAGGATTTTGTAATAGCCCGTCTGATAATTCCAGAGCGTATCAGCGGTAAATGCGTTGTGTTTATCCTTTATAACGGTATCCGCAAGCACCTTTGATGCTTTAAGACTGTTTGCGATTCCCGAGCCGATAAGAGGAACTGTCATGAATGCGCTGTCGCCGATTGCCGCATAGCCGTCGGCAACCATAACTGCCATAGGCTGACGAACGGGAATTTCAACAAACTGTCCGCCACGCTGAACCTCCGTGCCGAGTCTGGGGTTGGTTTTACGCAGATGCTCTGCAAATTCGTTGACGTGATCCATATCGAATTCTTCAAATCTGCCTATGAGCAGGTCGGTGTGGTCATCCTCGGAGGCAACCCAGTTAACGCCCTTTATTCCGCCCTCGAAAAGCATTACCTTGAACTTCGCCTCAACAGGTTCTTCGGTTGCAACGTTATAAAAAGCTCTGTAGATTGTGATTTTTTCGTTTCTTTCAACATCCTTGTCAATCATAAATGACTCGGGAAGATTTCGTCTGACGGGCGAATTAAGTCCGCAGGCATCGATAACAAGGTCGCCGTAAACATCGCCTTCGCTCGTTTTTATACCTACAACACGGTTGCCGAGAACAACGGGACCCTTTACCTCGCATTCATAAACAATTTTTACGCCGCATTCAAGAGCGTGGTTAATGAAATGCTCATAAATATCCCTGCGTTCCATCTTGATTTCAAGCTTATCCTGCGGCACATGCTGACGCAGACCCTTTGACTGTGAAGGGCTGAAGAAGGTCATGTCTTCTTTGTATTCAAACTTATCCTCGGGCGGCATCTCCATGCCCGCAATGCCCAGCGCATCGGGAGCAAAAATATCAGTCCAGTCGTAGCCGAGAGTTCCTTCCTTTTTCTTCTCGTAAACGGTTACGTCGTAGCCCGCTTTTGAAAGCTGTGCAGCCGCAGCAATTCCGCCGTGACCGAGACCTGCAACAATTATTTTTTTGCCCATAGGGGAAAAACCTCCTCATGTGTTTATAAAAATTATTCTGCCTTGATTTTTGTTACTTATTTACATTATATACTTTAACACGCACAACCGTAAACGTTACATTTGTAACAGTTATGGTATAAAAAACAGGCAGCCTTGACGGGTTGCCTGCAATTTTTATTTATGATAGAGCTTTTTGGTCTGATATCTCGGCTCACAGGTGAGGTTAATTCCGATTTTTCTGTAAACATCAAGGTCAACCTGCGAAAGCATTACAGTTGAATGTGCCTCACAGCCCGCAAGCCCTTCAATTGCATCAAGAGCCTTCTTTGCAACGGGATTTGTGTTTGCACTCATTGAAAGAGCAATAAGGGTTTCATCGGAATGAAGTCTGGGATTGTGACCCTTGAGAATTCCCGTTTTAAGCTCCTGAATGGGCTCAATAATGGAGGGTGCAATCATCAGAAGGTCATCGGGAAGCCCCGCAATCGCCTTTGCCGCATTGAGCAACGCCGCACTTGAAGCACCGAGAAGGTTTGAGGTTTTGCCCGTTACGATTCTTCCGTCGGGAAGCTCAATTGCAACCGCAGGCTGACCTTCGGTTTCGGCACTTCTGTCCATTGAAGCCTTGATAACCTTTCTGTCATCAACGCTGACACCCGCCTGATTCATAAGGCTGACAATCTTATCAACCGCCTCCTGCTTGCCTGTGCCCGTTTTTAAATCGCAAAGAGCGGCAAAATATCTGCGGACAATTTCCTGCTTTGAAGCATATTTTACCGCTTCATCATCACAGATTGCATAGCCAGCCATGTTGACACCCATATCCGTGGGTGATTTGTAGGGGCTTACGCCCTCAATTTTCTCAAAAATAGCATTAAGAACAGGGAAAACCTCAACATCTCTGTTGTAGTTTACGGTTGTTGTGCCGTAAGCCTCGAGATGATAGGGGTCAATCATATTAACGTCGTTAAGGTCTGCCGTTGCAGCCTCATAGGCAAGATTTACGGGGTGTTTGAGAGGAAGATTCCAGACAGGGAAGGTTTCAAACTTTGCGTAGCCCGCCTTGTTGCCCCTCTGATTTTCATGATAAAGCTGTGAAAGGCATGTTGACATTTTTCCGCTGCCGGGACCCGGCGCGGTGATAACAACAAGGGGTCTTGTTGTTTCGATAAACTCATTTTTGCCGAAACCGTCATCGCTTACGATATGTGCAACGTTATAGGGATAGCCCTCAATGCTGTAATGGATAAACACCTTGACGCCAAGCTTTTCGAGCTTTGATTTGAAGGCATCCGCAGAGGGCTGTGCCTTGTACTGTGCAAGCACAACGCTTCCGACATAGAGTCCCGCCCCTCTGTAGGCATCGATAAGGCGCAAAACATCGGCATCGTAGGTTATACCCAAATCACGGCGAATCTTATTGCTTTCGATATCCGCCGAATTGATTACGATTACAACCTCAACGTTTTCTGCTATGCTTTTGAGCATCTGGAGCTTGCTGTCGGGAGCAAAGCCCGGAAGCACTCGTGACGCATGATAATCGTCAAAAAGCTTTCCGCCGAATTCAAGATAGAGCTTTCCGCCGAATTCGTTTATACGCTTTCTTATCTGCTCCGACTGACGGCTGATATATAAATCATTATCAAAACCGATTTTTTTCAATTTCAACACCCTTTCACCCGCAATGTTTATGAAAAAAGCGGATTTAGTAACACTAACTAAATTATTATATAACACAGTTTGTTTTAAATCAAGTAAAAAGAAAAATTTCTGACAAAATATCAAAAAATATACCTAACCGTTTTGAAAAAACTTTACTATATTATTGAAAAACAAAAAGGAGTGCATATAAATGTTAACAACAATCATCACCTTGATTTTTACCGTATCTGTTTTTATTGCGGCGGCAGTTGTTGTTGCAGGCAGTCTTACTTTTTCGGCTTTTCTGATAATTCCCGCTTTGCTGTTTATACCAATTGCTGTCGGAATCAAAAAATTTATCGATTGGGTATTTTGACGTGTAATAAAAGAAAATGGTGTATCAAAAAAGATACACCATTTTTGTTTAACCAGCGTTTTTTGATTTTGGTTTTGTGACCTTGGGCGGAGGAGTCAGCTTTTTTCTGTTGGGGTTGCGTTCAATGAGCGGAGCAACTCCGTCTTTTACGCAAGCCTCGGTTATGCAGACTCTTTCAACCGTGTGGTCGGAAGGAATTTCATACATAACAGGCATAAGAACGCCTTCGATAATCGAGCGGAGTCCTCTTGCACCCGTTTTCTTTTCAAGAGCCTTGTCGGCAATTGCTTCAAGTGCACCGTCATCAAATTCAAGCTCAACATCGTCAAGCTTGAAAAGCTCGGCATACTGCTTGACGATTGCGTTTTTGGGAGTTGTGAGAATTTTTACAAGCGAATCTCTGTCAAGCTCCTTGAGCGAGGTTACAACAGGAAGTCTGCCCACAAGCTCGGGAATAATTCCGAATTTTACAAGGTCCTGCTGAATAACCTTTGCCATCATATCCTCTTTTGCAGCCTCGGATTTGCTCTTTATCTGTGCACCGAAGCCGAGAGTTGAACCCTCGGAACGCTTTTCAACGATTTTTTCAATTCCGTCAAAAGCACCGCCGCATATGAAGAGAATGTTTGATGTGTCAATCTGGATAAACTCCTGCTGGGGATGCTTTCTGCCGCCCTGGGGAGGAACGTTTGCAACCGTTCCTTCAATAATCTTAAGGAGTGCCTGCTGAACGCCTTCGCCGCTGACATCCCTTGTTATTGAGGGATTTTCGCTCTTGCGTGCAATCTTGTCGATTTCGTCAACATAGATAATTCCTCTTTCGGCACGCTCGATATCGAAATCTGCAGCCTGAATAATACGCAGAAGAATATTTTCAACGTCCTCGCCGACATAGCCTGCCTCGGTGAGGGTTGTTGCGTCCGCAATTGCAAAGGGAACATCGAGTATTCTTGCAAGAGTCTGGGCAAGCATTGTTTTGCCGACACCCGTAGGACCGAGAAGAAGGATGTTGCTCTTCTGAATCTCAACGTCGGTATTGCCCTTGCTTTCTATTCTTTTGTAGTGGTTATAAACCGCAACGCTCAATGCAATTTTTGCCGCATCCTGTCCGATAACATATTCGTCAAGCATCGCCTTGATTTCTTTGGGCTTGGGGAGATTGCTTGTGTCAAAATCCTTGCGTTTGTGCGAAGGCTCTGACTCAATTATCGAGCAGCAAAGATCAATGCACTCGTTGCAGATATAAACGTTCGGTCCTGCGATAAGCTTGTCAACCTGATCCTGCGTTTTGTGGCAGAAGGAACAGGAAACGAACGTTTTCTCTCTTCTTTCATCATCTCTGGGCATGATTGCCTCCTAATGGGTGAAATTTATCTTTTTTCTATTACCTTATCAACCAGACCGTATTCCATGGCTTCCTGTGCTGTGAGGTAATTATCTCTCTCGGTATCTCTTGCGATTTCCTCAATGGGTCTGCCTGTGTTCTGCGAAAGAATTCTGTTGAGTCTTTCTCTGGTTTTGAGGATATGGTCTGCAACAATCTTAATTTCGGTTGCCTGACCGCGTGCACCGCCGAGAGGCTGATGAATCATGATTTCGCTGTTGGGAAGAGCATATCTCTTGCCCTTTGCACCCGATGAAAGCAGGAATGCTCCCATTGATGCCGCTATACCCATGCAGATTGTGGAAACATCGCACTTGATGTACTGCATTGTGTCATAGATTGCCATGCCTGCGGTAACGGAGCCGCCGGGGCTGTTGATATAAAGGCTGATGTCCTTTTCGGGATCCTGTCCTTCAAGATAGAGAAGCTGTGCAACAACAATGCTTGCGGTTGCATCATTAACTTCGTCGGAGAGAACGATAATTCTGTCATTAAGAAGACGAGAAAAAATATCGTAGGAACGTTCTCCTCTGTTTGTCTGTTCAACAACATAAGGTACCAATGCCATATTAATTCAATCCTTTCTCCGCAAATAGATAGCGAATAAACCGGCGGCTGCCGGTTTATTCCAGAAAACTTATATTTAAAGTATAGTTTAATTCCCCTGAACTTATTCAACAACCGTTAAATTATTCAGCAGCTTCTTCCTTCTTTTCTGCTGCCTTCTTTGTTGTTTTCTTTGCAGCGGGCTTCTTTGCGGGCTTTTCTTCTTCAGCCTTTTCTTCGCCTTCTGCAACTTCCTTTTTCTTGGTTGTTCTCTTTGCAGCAGGCTTCTTTGCCTTTGCGGAATCGATTACAACCTTAACAGCCTCCTGCTTTGCAATTTCAGCAGCAACTGTTTCTTCGGAGATAAGCTCCTTAAGCTTTTCAAGGTCAATCTGATACATTTCAGCCATCTTGTTGTATTCTTCTGCGATAGCTTCGTCTGATGCCTTGATGCCTTCAAGCTCGATAATCTTTTCAACTGCAAGGTCAATCTTAACGTCTGCAACTGCACGCTCTCTCATCTGGCTTTCAAAGATTGCCTTGTCCATGCCCATATACATGAGGTATGTGTCAAGGTCGATACCCTGCTGACCGATTCTCTGTGCAAAGCTGTCAATATTTTCCTTGGTCTTGTTTTCATACATGCATTCGGGAATTTCACCCTCAACGTTCTGGCAAAGAGCATCAATAACAGCATCTTCAAATGCACGCTGTGCACTCTCCTGCTTTCTGTTGAGAAGGTCTTCTTCAATACCTTTCTTAAGCTCATCAACTGTTTCGTATTCGCCCATATCCTTTGCGAATTCGTCATCAAGCTCGGGAAGCTCCTTAACCTTGATTTCGTGAAGCTTAATCTTGAAAACAGCATCCTTTGAAGCAAGCTCGGGAGCATACTCTGCGGGGAAGGTTACGTTAACGTCAAACTCTTCGCCGATTGAGTGACCGATAATCTGCTCTTCAAAGCCGGGAATGAATGAGCCGGAGCCGATTGTGAGGCTGTATTTTTCTGCCTTGCCGCCGTCAAATGCAACGCCGTCAACAAAGCCTTCAAAATCGATAACGGTGATGTCGCCGTCCTTTGCAGCTCTGTCATCAACGTCAACCATTCTTGCGCCTCTTTCAAGCATATGCTCGATTTCGTGGTCGATTTCCTCCTTTGTTACCTTTGAGTCTGCCTTTTCAGCGGTAAGACCCTTGTAAGCCTTAACGGTGATTTCGGGCTTAACGGTAACGTTGAAGGTCATAACAACGCCTTCTTCTTTGCTCATTGTCTTAACATCAAAATCTCTGGGCTGGTCAACGGGAATGATGCCTGCCTCGTCATAAGCAGCCTCTACTGCCTTGGGGAAAACGATGTCAAGTGCATCTTCGAAAAATACTTCCTTGCCGTAAAGCTTTTCAATCATCATAAGGGGAGCCTTACCCTTACGGAAGCCGGGAATCTGGATTGACTTTCTCTGCTTGAGATAAGCCTGCTGGATTGCAGCTCTGAAATCTTCTGCCGCAATAGCGATTTCAACTGAATAGGTGTTTGTTTCTGTTTTGTTTGCTGATACTAAGCTCATTTTAGTATTCCTCCATTGATGGATTATTTAACCACATGATTATAACAAATAATTTCAGAAATTTCTATATATATTTGTATTTTCTTATGTTTAGTTAATTTTTCTGTTTTTTTCGCCGTTCTTTTGGTGATATTGACAACAATCAGTACACCAAAGCGGGGCAAAACGCCAGAAAGTCGCTTGAAACAAGGGAAAATCTTATGCCGTCGCTCACTCCGTTGAAGGCTCCCGCATGAGAATATGAATGCAGATGACCGTAATAGCAGCGGCTTATTTTTTCTTCAACAAGAACGTTGTAAATCTCGTCGCATTTCTGCGTTAAATTCAGCGGCGGATAGTGAAGAAAAACAACAGGCTCAAGCCCTGTTTCCTTTGCCGCCTGAATGGACATTTTCAGCCTGCCAGCCTCACGCAGAACAACCTTTTTGTCCGCATCGCTTTCGGCATCAAAAAACCAGCCTCTTGTTCCGCAGATTGCGAAATCTCCTGCCGTATAAGCATTGTTATGGAGTATGTTGAGAGTTGTGAGCGAATGCTTTTCAAAAAATTCGTCGGATTTTTTCTTGGTTGCCCACCAGTAATCGTGATTGCCCTTAAGAATTATTTTTCTGCCGGGCAAAGAGTCGAGAAATCTGAAGTCCGCAAGACCTTCCTCAAGATTCATGCACCAGGATATGTCGCCCGCAAGCACAACGGTATCATCATCCGTTACGAGCCGCCGCCAGTTTTTTTCAAGCCGCTGCTCATAGTCGGTCCAGCCGCCGAAAATATTCATCGACTTGCCCGTTGCGATTGAAAGATGAGGGTCGCCGATTGCAAACAGAGCCATAAACATATCCTTTCCAAAAATAATTTGAAGCAAACAGATAATAATATCATTGCGGAGCCTTCCGCCAATAACCGAAAGGAGAGAATCACAATGGACAGAGAAATCGGCGCAATTACCTGTTTTGCGAAAAACTGCGTTTACCACAAGGGTCAGACCGCCTGCACCGCAGGCACAATCGAAGTGGGCAATTCCTCCGCCTGCAAAAGCGGCGAAACACAGTGCTCAACCTTCAAGCTCAACGACTGTGCGGTTGACAAGCCCTGCGGCTGCGGCGACTGATTTTAAAATCAGATACCGAGCATATTGAACACAACGCCGTCCATGCTGTCCTTTGAGCAGCAGCCGTCAAATCTTACAGCCTTGTTGCGAAGATTTGCAAGCTGCTCGGGGCAGCATTTTCCCGTTACCTCTGCAAGACGCTCAACCATTTCAAATTCGTCAAGACCGTCTGTTTTGCCTTCAACGGCTTCAAGCACGGCTGCACTGAATTTGAAGGGGCTTGCGGTTGAAGCGATAACTGCGGGAGTTGCATCGCCTGTTTTTTCTTTGTAGTCATAGTATACCTTAACGGCAACCGCTGTATGAGTATCGCAAAGATAATTCTTATCCTTGAAAACCTTTGCAATCGTTGCTTTTGTTTCATCATCATTGCAGCAGCCTGCGGCAAATTCAGCCTCAATCTTTGCAAGAGTTGCAGCATCAACCTCATACTTACCGTTTTCGGAAAGCTGCTTCATCCATGCGGTAACGTTTTCGCTGCCCGCCATTGAATAAAGAAGTCTTTCAAGGTTACTGGAGATAAGAATGTCCATCGAGGGTGAGATTGTTGTGAAGAATTCACGGTTTCTGTTGTATACACCCGTTGTGAGAAATTCGGTGAGAACGGAGTTGCTGTTTGATGCACAGATGAGCTTCTTGACAGGAAGACCCATTTCCTTTGCATAGTATGCAGCAAGAATATTGCCGAAGTTACCCGTGGGAACAACAATATTGATTTCGTCGCCCGCCTTGATTTCACCTTCTGCGAGAAGGTCGGCATAAGCGGAGAAATAATAAACAATCTGCGGGCAAAGTCTGCCCCAGTTGATTGAGTTTGCGGATGAAAATGCCATTGAATTTTCGGCAAGCTTTTCGCCGATTGCCTTGTCGGTGAAAATTCTCTTGACGCCGCTCTGTGCATCGTCGAAGTTGCCTTCAATTGCACAAACGGCAACGTTATTGCCCTCCTGTGTGCACATCTGGAGCTTCTGCATGGGGCTTACGCCGTCGCTGGGATAGAAAACAAGAATCTGTGTGTTTTCAACATCCTTGAAGCCTTCAAGAGCAGCCTTGCCGGTATCGCCCGAGGTTGCAACAAGAATAACGATTTTTGTACCCTTTGCAGCCTTACCGCTGGAAACGGTGAGAAGTCTGGGAAGAATCTGGAGTGCCATATCCTTGAATGCACAGGTGGGACCCTTGAAAAGCTCAAGAATATGTACGCCGTCTTCGATTTTTGCGAGAGGTGCAACCTTTTCGCTTGAAAAACCTGTTTCATATGCACCCTTAACGCAGGAATCAACTTCAGCCTCGGTGAAGTCGGTGAGGAACAGAGAAAGTATTGACTTTGCTCTGCCGATATAATCAAGACCCGCAAGCTTTTCGATTTCGGCAAGTGAAACCTTGGGAAGATTTTCGGGGACAAAAAGACCGCCCTCCGATGAAATACCCTTGGTTATTGCCTGCGAAGCGGAAACCTTGACGGAAGTATCTCTTGTGCTTACATAATTCATAAAATCACTCTCTTTAGAAAAAGTTTTCGAAATATTATATCACATAAATTCAGCTTTGTAAAATATTTTTAAAGAAATTATTTGAATTTTCAAAGAAAATTTTATCAAGAATCAAATTATTTATGCCCTTTCGAGCAAGAAATCCACGTAAAGCGGGAATTTTGTCAATTCCTGCAAGCTCGGGATTGATTTCACAGCCGTCAAAATCCGAGCCGATTGCAAGAGCATTTTCGCCGCCCAAATCAAGAATATGAGCCATATGACGGTAAACGGCCTCAAAGCCGTCGTCGCCCTCATCGCCGAGAAAGCTTTTGCAGAAATTGATTCCGATTAATCCGCCGCATTCAATCAGCAGTTTTATCTGCTCATCGTTAAGACTCCTGCGGCAGGAGAAAAATTTATCCTCGCTGTCTTTGCGTGTTTTCAGAAGCACGTCTTCGGAGTTTGAGTGAGATGCAATCACCCTTGCGCCGCTTGAAATCGCATCATAAAATCCAGCTCTGTTGAGATGGGAAACATCGGCAGCGATTCTGTGCTTTTCCATCTGCTTCAAAAGCTCTTTTCCGACGGGTTTAAGCCCCGAATCAACACCCGACTGACAACCGTAACCGAGTTCATTCTCCGCATTCCATGTCAAGGTTATCAGCTTTACACAGTGTTCTTTTGCGATAAGAATACCGTCTTTTTCCGCAAAAGGCGACCCGCCTTCACAGGTCAGAATTGCGGCACATTTTTTATTGTTCAGAGCGTTATCCAAATCCGAAACACGTTGACACAGTTGGATTTTATCGTTGTTTTCAGATGTTTCGTTTTTAAAGTTCAGCAAGACATTTTCAAAATATTCAAGAGCGGCTTTGCTACGCAGCTCATCGGGTATCCAGATTGCAAAAAGCTGTACCCATTTGTCAAGCTGTTCACCTTTACACAGGTTTATGTGCAGATTTCCGTCACACAAGGGCATTTTTCGGTTGAAGCACTCCCCCGCCGTGTCGCAATGAAGGTCAAAAATGTTCATTTAATCACCTCAAAACGCATTTTCAATATAGTTTATGCCCGTCATTTTGAAGTTATCATCAAGATAAACCTCAATAACGTCAAAACGCATTCCACCGCTCATCTTCGTAAAATTGAGAAAGCTTTTCGCTGCCATTCTGACCCTTTCCTGCTTGCCGTCATCAACGGCTTCCATGGGTCTTATCTCCGTGCTCTCGTTTCGGGTTTTGACCTCAATAAAAGAAAGAATTCCTTTCTTTGACGCAACCAGATCAAGCTCACCGAAACGGCAGACATAGTTTGCGGTTATAATTTTGAAGCCGTTGTCACGCAGATATCTTGCGGCATAAACCTCTCCCCACGCACCGACCTTGTTCTTAATCATTTCTTTTCACCCGTAAAGGATTTGAGGAATGACATTCTGTGACAGTCGGAAATTCCGTGCTCGGTCAGCATTTCATAGTGGAGCTTTGTGCCGTAGCCCTTATGCTTTGCAAACTGATACTGCGGATATTTTTCATCAAGCTCAAGCATGAATCTGTCCCTGCTGACTTTGGCAAGAATCGAAGCCGCAGCAATCGAAGGGCTTTTTGCATCTCCCTTTACAATTGTTTCGCCCTCAATTTCAAGCGGAGGCATTCTGTTGCCGTCTATTAGTGCGTAATCCGCAGGCACGTCAAGACCCTCAACCGCCTTACGCATGGCGAGATATGTCGCCTGCAGAATGTTGATTTCGTCAATTGTTTTTTCGTCAACGCTTGCAACGCTCCAGCTGATTGCTTTTTCTTTAATCACGTCAAAAAGAGCATCCCTTTTCTTCTCCGAAATCTTTTTTGAGTCGTTCAGACCCTCAATTTCGCAGTTTTCGGGCAGAATTACCGCCGCAGCAAATACAGGCCCCGCAAGAGGTCCTCTGCCCGCCTCGTCAACACCGCAAACCGCCGAATAGCCCTTTGATTTTGCCGCAAATTCAAACTCAAAATCCATATTTACCTCCAAAGATAAAAGACCGCAGGGCAAAATGCAATGCGGTCAGAAATTATTAAAGAAACTGTTTGTCGATTACTTCATTTACAATATCCTTGAGATACTGCAGGCTGAAGGATGAGGTCTTGCTTAAAACGCCGTGCTTTGAAGCAAGCTCCTCGGTGTAATCCTCAAGAGGATAAACTCTGATGTTGGAATAGCCGTAGCCGTAATGGGTCACAACGCCCGAAAACTTTGTGTTTTCAAAGGCAATCGCACCTGTTGTGTTGTTCTTCACTATTTCAAAATTCAGCATTCCGCCGAGCATTCTGGGTCCTCTGTTCTGTGCGGAAATGAAGTTGCCGAGTGAATATGCAACAAGGGTTGTTCTTCCGTCGGGATTTGTAATGTACTCAATGGGCTGAATTACATGGGGATGGTGTCCGATGATAACATCCGCACCCCATGACGCCATTTTTTCGGCAAGGGTACGCTGTGCATCGGTTGGCTCGTGAGTATATTCGTTGCCCCAATGAGCATTAACGATTACAATATCCGCCATTTCCTTGGCTTTCATTATGCTTGACTGAATACGGTATTCGTCCTCTGCAAGAACAAGCACAACCTCTGTATCGCTCGGAAGCGAAAGACCGTTTGTTGATTCCGTAAGTCCGAGATAAGCAATCTTAACTCCGTTTACCTCGCTGACGGGAATATTATTGAATTCCTCTTCGTTAAGGTAAGCACCTGTTGTTATAACATTCTTATCTTTCCAGAAATTGATTGCCGAAATAAGACCCTTTTCGCCGCAGTCAATGGAATGGTTGGTTGCAATGTTGAAAACGTCAAAGCCGATTTCAAGCATTTCTTCGCCGACCTCAACGGGTGAATTGAACATGGGATAGCTTGAAACATTGTGCTCGGTTGAAATAATTGTTTCCTGGTTAAGGATTGCAACGTCGGGCTCTTCTATTTTATGGGCAATTTTTTCATAGGCAAAGCTGAAATCATAGCCGCCGCTCGACCTTGCAGCCGCCTGCTCATAGATCGTGTCGTGAATAAGATTATCGCCGACCGCAACAAAGCTCACTCTTGAAAAAAGCTCCTGCTGCTGTGTTGTTGACGGCTCTTCACCGGGTCTTGCATCGGCACTGATATCGGGGCGTGAATCCCCTCTTGTGAAAAACATTACGCCAAGAGCAATGACATCGAGAACAACTATTACGGCAAGAAAAATCGCCATTTTCTTTCTCATATTAACAACTCCCATTTATTAATCAAGGGTCAATTTCCCGAGTTTTCCGCTTCTGTATTCGTCAAGCAGAGCAACCGCCGCTCTTTCGGTGTCGATTTCGCCGCCCTTGATGAGCATTCCTCTTTTTTTACCGATAAGCTCAAGAAGCTCATAGGGCTCAAGGTCTTCAAAATCCGTTACCTTATATCTTTCGGTCAGCCTGTCGGGATAATTCCTTTGAAGCACAACAAGCAGACGCACCGCAATTTCCTGGCTGTCGAGAATTTCATCCTTAACGGAGCCGATAAAGGCAAGCTTAAAGCCGACCTCGGGGTCTTCGAATTTCGACCAGAGTACACCCGGAGTGTCAAGCAGTTCAATGCCCGAGCCGATTGCAAACCATTGGTTGCTTCTTGTTACACCGGGCTTGTCCGCAACCTTTGCACGGTTTTTGCCCGCCATTCTGTTGATGAAAGAGGATTTTCCCGTGTTGGGAATACCCACAACCATGACACGCAGAGCCTTGCCCGCCATACCTTTTTCGGTGTTTATTCTTATTTTTTCTTTCAAAACTTCCCTGACCGCAGGCTGAAATTTATCAAGACCCTTGCCGCTTCTGCAGTCAACGGGCAATGCGGTGACGCCCTTTTCGGCAAGCTCTTTTATTTTTCTTGCCGTTGCGTTGGGGTCTGCAAGGTCACATTTGTTGAGCAAAACGATTCTGGGCTTTGAGCCGACAATTTCGTCAAGCTCGGGATTTCTGCTGCTTTCGGGAATTCTTGCATCAACGATTTCACAAACCGCATCAACAAGAGAAAGACTCTCTTTTATAAGTCTTCTGGTTTTAGCCATATGGCCCGGAAACCATTGGACAATCATATTCTCATTCATAATTTTAACCTATTTTGAACTGTCCGAAAGGCAGCATTCTGAAAAGTGCCTTTCCGAGTATATATTCTTCTCTGATAAAGCCAACACGGTCATCACGGCTGTCGGTTGAAGCGTTTCTGTTGTCACCCATTGCAAAAATATGACCCTCGGGCACAACAACAGGACCAGTAAAATCCTCTCTGTCCCTTGTAAGCTCCGCTATATACGGCTCATCAAGTGCAGCACCGTCAACATAAACGATGCCCTGATTGAAGTCGATGTCAACCGTCTGTCCTTCGGTTGCAATAACTCTTTTGACAAGCACATCGGGAATGGGGTCCTCGCAGGGCTGGCTTGTTACAACAATATCGCCGTATTCGGGCTCTGTATAAAATGCCGTAAGAATTATTCTGTCACCGTTTCTGAGGGTGGGATACATTGAGCTGCCGACAACGGTTATCGTTCTGAAAATAAAGGTAAAAGAAAGTGCAACCGCAACAATGGCAAGAGCAATTATTGACACAAAATCAAAAATGCCACCTGCTTTTTTTGCGTTATCTTTTTTCTCCATTTCGGTCACTCCTTAATTATCGTAAATTTCCCATTCGCCCGTGGGATAAATTCTTCCGAGGGCTTTGCCGAAAACATATCTCTCGTCAATCAAACCGATTTTACTCGAGCGGCTGTCAAGGGAAACATTTCTGTTGTCGCCCATTACGAAAAGCTTTCCTTCGTCAACCGTAAGCGGAAACTGCACATCGTAATTCACCGAAGTGGGCTCTGAAATATATGGTTCATCGATTTTCATTCCGTTAACGAAAACCTCGTGGGAATCAAAATCAATATCAACAACATCTCCGCCGACGGCTATAACTCTTTTGATAATCGGAACATTTCTTTCCCACGGCTGGGTCAGAACAACAATGTCGCCACGTTCAACGTTCACCGTCACTCCCGAAATGGCAACCCAGTCGCCGTCATTGAGGGTCGGGAACATTGAATCACCGTCAACTCCGATTGCACGGAACATCAGCGCAAAAACAAGGAACACAACTATAACCGCACCTTTAATCGAATCCGCAACGTCATAAATAAGCGAAAGCAGACCCGAGGTTTTCGGCTCGTCATCCTCAACGGCAGGGGGATAAAATTCTATCCAGAATTCTTCAATTCTGCGCATGATGTTCTCCTTTCATAAAGATGTAATTAATTAAAAGAAACAAGGAAAAAAGGTGTAACAACGCAAATTGTTACACCCTCATCTGATTATCTGATCTGTTCCTTAACCTTTGCAGCCTTACCAACTCTGTCTCTGAGGTAGTAGAGCTTGCTTCTGCGAACGCGACCGTGTCTTACTGTTTCAACTTTAGCAACGTTGGGGGAATGAAGAGGGAATACTCTTTCAACGCCAACGCCGTAGGAAACACGGCGAACTGTGAAGGTTTCGGAAACGCCTGAACCCTTGCGAGCGATAACGGTTCCTTCGAAAACCTGAATTCTTTCTTTGTCGCCTTCACGAATCTTTACGTGAACCTTAACGGTATCACCGACTTCGATTGCGGGAACTTCGGATTTCAGAGAATCCTGAGCGATTAACTTGAGTGCATCCATTGTTAATTTCCTCCGATTTTTTCAGATGTTCGTAACTGTTACACAGAAAGAGGAACACCCTTTTTAATGTTATTGGCATTAAATCTCGTCTTTGAGCGCAATTACTCTAATGACGGCACAAATGCGAATAATATGATATCACAAGATTTAACGGAATGCAAGCATTTTTTTGCGTTTTTATGAAATTGTTGTATTTTTATCTAAAATCACTTAAATCCTCACGCAAAAGACGTGTTCTTGTTATGGAAGTTTTCTCATATTCCGCCGCAAATTCGGCAAAAAGTGCGTTGAGAAGCAAATCCGCATTAAGATTAACGCTGTTGCCCGCCGCAAGAATTGTTTTGATTTTGCAGAAATTTTTCTCGGCTTCAATCGAGAATGAACGCACCATTTCACAGAGGTTAACGGTTTTTATTCCCCTCTTGCTGCGTTTTTCGGCGTTGAGAATTCCGCCGTCGATAATGCTCTGTGCACCTGCGGCAAAGCCTTCAGCCTCACCCTCGGTTGCAAACTCAACGGTTATTTCATATTCAGCCGCCGCAATTTCGTTGGGCTTGTTGACAGGCTCAAGCACGTCAACAATTTCGATGCCGTCGGGCATGACGGAATTGAGCTTTGATTTGATTTCGTCAAAACTCATATCCTGCTCAATTCTTATATCAAGAGGCTCTCTTTTTCCCTCCTGTCCGAGAGGAAGGGGCATGAGAAATGTCATGTAGGGGTGAGGGTTAAAGCCCTCTGTATACCAAAGGGGAATTTCCGCTCTGCGTACCGCCCTTGTCATGCAGCGGTTCATGTCGAGGTGGGAAATGTAGACGGCAAGACCGCCTTTTTTAAACCACAGTCTTACTGATTTCATCGCACACACCTCCGTTGAGCTTGTTTGCACCGCAGCCCGCACATTTTTCACGGCAGCAGGCGGTTGTTTCGGCTTTATGAGCCTTCTCGTTTTCTTTTATAAGGAAATTCTTTGTTACGCCGTAGTCCATATGGTCCCAGGGAAGAATTTCGTCAAATTCCCTGCGTCTGGCGGTATAGAAATAGGGGTCAATTCCGTTTTCGGCAAAGCTTTCTTCCCAGAGCTCGGGCTTAAGATGCTCTGCCCAGCCGTCCATTTTGCAGCCCTTTCTCCATGCGGTTTCGATAACGTTGCCGAGGCGTCTGTCACCTCTTGCAAAAACGCCCTCAAGGAAGCTTGTCCAGGGCACATGGCGTGAAACGTTGACCTTGCGTGTTGTTACGCAGGAAACAAGAAAATTCTGCTTATCAACAAGCACATCGGGCTTATCCTGGGGCTCCCATTGGAACGGAGTGAACGGCTTTGGAACAAGGGACGCAAGGCTTATGCTTACGCTGACGCTCTTGCCCTTGGGCTTATCGGGATTTTTATAATATTCGTCAACAACCGCCTGTGCAAGGTCGGCAATTCCCCTGATATCCTCCTCGGTTTCGGTGGGCAGGCCAATCATGAAATAAAGCTTGACGGCAGTCCAGCCGCCCGCAAAAGCCTGTGCGGCAGTTTTGAGGACTTCTTCTTCCGTGATATTTTTGTTGATAACGTCACGAAGTCGCTGTGTACCCGCCTCGGGAGCAAAGGTGAGTCCGCTGCGGCGAACGGCATTGAGCTTTTCCATAAGCTCCTTGGGGAAGTTATCAACTCGCAGCGAAGGCAGGGCAATGTTGATTTTTTCGTCGATTGTCCACGGAAGCATATTGGTTATAAGCTTTCCAAGACCCTTGTAGTCACTCGTGCTCAAAGAGCAAAGCGAAATTTCGTCATAGCCCGTGCTTTCGCAGATTGCTCTGCATTGAGCCTCAACGGCTTCGGGAGATTTGCGTCTTAAGGGTCTGTTGAGAAAGCCCGCCTGACAGAATCGGCAGCCTCTTATACATCCTCTGAAAATTTCAACCGTTGTTCTGTCATGAACAACCTCAAGAAACGGAACAACGAATTCTGTCGGTGAAAACATTTTGTCAAGGTCGGCAACGTTACGTTTTTCAACCTTTTCGGGTGCTCCGCAGGTCGGAGTTACGGATTTGACCGTGTTATCCCCGTTATATTCAACCTCATAAAGCGAGGGCACATATACACCCTTAATCTGTGCTGCAGCGGCAAGGAATTCCTGCTTTGTTGCACCCTTTGCCTTGTATTCTTTGAGAAGGTCAATAAGCTCCATTGTCACTTCTTCGCCGTCGCCGGGAAGGGTTATGTCAAAGAAATCCGCCATCGGCTCACCGTTACAAACGCACGCACCGCCCGCAATGACAATGGGAGTCAGAGCGGTTCTGTCCTTTGACCTCACGGGAAGCCCCGCAAGGTCAAGCATATTCAGAACATTGGTGTAGCAGAGCTCATACTGCAGCGTAAAGCCGAGAATGTCAAAGTCTTTTATTGCATCGCCGCTTTCGAGGGCATAGAGAGGAATATCGTTTTCACGCATTACCTGCTCCATATCCGTGCCGGGTGCAAAAACTCTTTCGCACCATGCATCATCCCTCGAATTGACAAGGGAATAGAGTATTTTCATGCCCAGATGGGACATTCCGATTTCATAGGTATCGGGGAAGCAGAAAGCATAGCGTATGTCAACGGAATTCTTATCCTTGACAACGCTGTTGAGCTCGCCGCCCGTATATCTGCCGGGTTTCTGCACCTTAAGCAAAAACTTTTCGATTTTCTTGGGATACATAAATTATCTCCTGTTCAAATTCATATCCCGATTATAATAACATATAAATATGAAAAAATCTACAGTTTAACCCTATCCTTTTCTTTTTTATCCAAAAAAATTGCCGCAGAAAGATAAAGCGACACTCCGAGAAGGGTTGCGTTTCCCGTTTTCGGCAAAACCGCCATTCCCGCAGTCGCCAGAGGTGCAACGGTTACGCATGATATTGCAAAGCAAAGTTTATCCGCTTTTTCCTCGCTCATTCGTCCCCCAAGCCAAAGAAAAAGCAGATTCCCGCCGTCAAGAGGTCGGCACGGGATAAGATTAAACGCTCCGATAAGCAGGCTCAACATCAGGGCGTTTTTCGTTTTTTCTCCGAACTGCAGCATTAACAACGCCATTAAAAAATTCATCACGGGACCCGATGCATAAACCGCCGTTTCCCTTGCTCTGCCCCAATATTCACCGCTTCTTTCAAGCTTTATCCCGTAGAAAGAAAGGGTTACGGACTTCGGCTTTTCTCCAAGCAGCAGAAGGCAGACTATATGCCCGAATTCGTGAATAATGCAGCAGAAAAGTGCAAGTGCTCCGATTCCGCTTTCATCAAGAATCAGCGTTAAGGTTACTGCCGCCGCAAAGGTTACATCAATTTTTAACTCCGTTTTGCCGAAATCAAGCTTCATCGGCATTTTCGGGATAAAGCAGAGGCTCGGGATTGACCCTTATTCCGTTTATCCTTACCTCAAAATGAAGATGCGGACCCGTTGACCAGCCCGTTGAGCCGACCAATCCTATTGTTTCGCCCTGACGGATAACGGCTCCCTCTTCAACATAGATTTCGGAAAGATGGCAATAGTAGGTGCGAAGCTTTTCGGAATGCTCCATAAGAATATAGTTTCCCCAGACATCGCTGCTGCCTGTTTCAACAATTTTTCCGTAAAACGCTGCCGCAACGGGAGTACCCTCTGCCACCGCAAGGTCAAGACCCGTATGAAAGCCGTAGTTTCCCGAAACGGGATTTGTTCTGTAGCCGAAGCGTGAGGTTATCCTCGCATTTTCAACAGGCAGAACAGGGGCAACGCTGACATAATACGGTGCAAACGAAGTTCCCTTTGCCGCCTCTTTATGCTCCATATCTCCGCCGCCCGAGCCGTTTTGCACAAGCTCGCCGACCGCAACGGTTTCGCCTGTTTCATCGCTTGTCACCTCATAGGAATCAAGGGTTATTTCTTCCGAAATTTCGGCGGTCTGCGTTGCTTTTTCGGTTTCGATTTCGGGTTCAGCCATTGCAGGCTCTGCCGTTTCGGCAGGCTTGAAAACAAACTCTGCCGCATCTTTAATCTGCTCAACAATTTCGCCTGCAGACATATCATTCTGCATGATTCTGCCGTAATCGGCTTTCATTCTTTCAAATGTTGACGGGCTGATTTTTGAAGCGGCAAAAACTCCGCCCGCAACGAGAACACACAGCACCGTCTGGAGCAGAATCAGCCTGATAAGATAATCAGTTTTTGTTTTTTCTTTGGCTTTGGATGTTCCGCTTCTTTTGGGCACATCCTCATCGGCAAACTTAAATCTGCTGCGGTATTCGTCCCTTTCCGTCCTTGGCGGCATCTGAAAATCATAGTCCATTATAATTCCCCCGAAAAAAGTTTTATCGGTCAATTATATGAATGCGGAACGGGAAATTATGATAAACACAAAGCTAAAAGAAAAAAGCAAGGCACGTCAGCACCTTGCTTTTACTTTAACTTTCACTCCTCGGCGATAATCCGCCAATAATCATGTGAATAATATTTTGTCAAACGGTTTTCGGCTTCTTCAAGACCTTTGAAAAAATCTTTTCCGAAGCCTTTTTCGGGCTCGGCATAAAGTCCCCATGCAGACGCCTCGCTGACAGACGGAAAATATTTATCCCAAAGCAGCTTGCTGCCTTTTTTGTCCCTGTTATAATTCAGATAAGTTGAATCCTCCCGTATTCCGTCACGGACTTTCAGAAAATCTGCGGTCAGCTCGTTCATTTCCGCCTCGGAGCATCTGCCCAGCGAATAATATTCGGCTCTGACGGTTATGCTCTGAATCAAAGAAATATATTTTGACATACGCTTTGCAAGCTGTTCATCGGTTAATTTTTCAAGCTTCATTACCATTCATCACTTTCGTCAATAAGAACTGCGTGGGCACAGCGTATTCCGTCAACCGCTGCGGAAACAATTCCGCCCGCATAGCCCGCACCCTCGCCGCACGGATAAAGACCTCTTATATTCGACTGATAAAGCTCGTCACGGAGAATTCTGACAGGTGCGGAGGAACGGGTTTCGGGAGCGGTCAGCACACCGTCAGGAAGTGCAAAGCCGTTAAGGCTTCTGTCCATTTTAACAATCGCCTGTGCCATTGTTTCAGTCACCTTTTCGGGCAAAACCTTGCGGATATCGCCGGGAGTTACGCCCGTTGCACAGGTCGGCTTGACATAAGAGAGCTTTTTGGATGGAGTGTTATTAAGAAAATCTCCGATTGTCTGGCAGGGTGCGCTGTAGTCACCGCCGCCAAGCTCAAATGCGGTTTTCTCGATTTTTCTCTGGAGTTCAATACCTGCAAGAGGATGGTCGCTGCCGAAATGCTCGGGCTCAATTCCGACAAGCAGGGCTGCGTTTGAGTTTTCGCCGTCACGGGCATATTCGCTCATGCCGTTAACAACGACATGACCCTCCTCCGATGCCGCCGCAACAACCGTGCCGCCGGGACACATACAGAAGGTGTACGCTCCCCTGCCGTGGTCGGGATGGCAGGCAAGCTTATAGTTTGCCGCACCGAGTGCGGGATGACCCGCAAACGAGCCGTACTGTGCTTTGTCAATCATCTCTCTGGGATGCTCGATACGCACACCGACAGAGAACGGCTTCTGAATAATATTTATACCCTTTTTATAGAGCATTTCAACGGTATCTCTTGCGGAGTGACCGATGCAGAGTAAAAGAGTATCGGTTTCGATATCCTCAAATCCGCCCTCGGGATTTTTACAGGTTATTCCCTGCACAACGCCGTTTGCAATAATCAGATCCGTTAATTTCCAACCGAATCTGACCTCGCCGCCAAGAGAAATAATTTCTTCTCTGAACGCTTTGACAACCGCTCCGAGCCTGTCCGTACCGATATGCGGAGTTGAGGAATAACCGATTTCGGGCGGTGCTCCGTGAGCAATCAGCTCCTCAACAACCTTGCGGCAAAGAGGGTCTTTTATACCCGTTGTCAGCTTGCCGTCGGAAAAAGTTCCCGCTCCGCCCTCACCGAACTGAACGTTGCTTTCGGGGTTGAGCTTTCGGGTTGTCCAGAAGCCGTTTACATCCTTGGTTCTTGTGTCAACATCCGCACCTCTTTCAAGGACAAGAGGCTTGAGTCCCGCACGTGCAAGAATGAGTGCCGCATAAAATCCCGCAGGACCGAAGCCCGCAATAACGGGTCGCAGAGTGCTTGTTCTTCGGATTTCGGGCATCTCATAGCGATAAGGCACACCTGTTTCAACCTTCGGATTTTTCGCATGGGCAACAACGGCGTTTTCATCGGAATCAACCTCAACACTGACGTTATAAACAAAAAAAATGTTATCTTTTTTTCTTGAATCAACCGCTTTTTTTGTTATCTGAAGCGATTTGATTTTATCCTCCTTGCAACGGAGTGCCTTTGCCGCAGCTCTGCGGAGTGCACTCTCGTCGCTGTCAAGAGGAAGCTTTATTTCGTTAATTTTTATCATTTATTTTACCTCACCTGCAAGCATTCCCGATGCCCACGCCCATTGAAGATTAAATCCTCCGCAGCCGCCGTCAACGTCAATTATTTCGCCTGCAAAATATAAATTCGGGCAAATTTTTGACTGCATTGTTTTCAGGTCGATTTCACCGACTTTTATGCCGCCGCTCGTCACCTGTGCATTGGCAAAGCCCTTTGTTCCGCTCACTTCAAGCGGAAAGCTTTTGATTTTTTGAGCTGTCTGTCTGAAATCTTTTTCTTTCAGCTCATCAATCCGCATTTCGGCATTGTAAAGTTTAGCAGCTTTACAAATCGCAATTCCGACTGCCTTGGGAAGAAATCCCGTCAGCAGATTGTCAATTTTGCAGAACCTCTTTATTTTACAAAGGTTTTTGAGATATTCAACCAGGTCGTCATAGGACATATCGGGCATAAAATCGATATAAGTAAAGGGTTTTTCCTTTACATTATCGATATATTTCTGTGCCTGTGATGCAAGCTCCATTGCCGCTATTCCGGAGAGTCCGTAGTCCGTAAAAAGTATTTCTCCCCTTGTTTGTGCTATTTTTTTCTCACCCTTAAGTGTCAATGTGACGTTTCTGACTCTGACACCCTTCATGGGCTTTGTTATTTCGGGCGAAGCACAAATCGGCACAAGTGCGGGATACAGTTTTGTTACCGAATGACCCAGCTGCTTTGCAAGCAAAAAGCCGCTGCCGTCAGAGCCCTGCGGCGGTGATGATTTTCCGCCTGTTGTAATTATCAGCTTTTTGCATTCAAACTCATTGTTTATCAAAAATCCGTTTGATTTTTTCTTGATATCCGTTACGGGAGTTTCGCAGAAAACATCAATTTCAAGACGTTCAATTTCAAAACGGAGTGCGTCAACAACCGATGCCGCCGTGTTGCTTTCGGGGTAGACTCTTCCCTCCGAATCTGCATAGCAAAGCAAGCCCGTTGACCCGAAAAACTCAACAATCTTCTGCGGCGGATATGCATCAAAAGCAGCCTGTGCAAAATCCCTGTTAACATACTCGTGGTTGAGTGCATATTCATTTGTGAGATTGCATTTTCCATTGCCCGTTGCAAGCAGTTTTTTGCCTATTCTCGGTAGCTTTTCAATTACGGCAACGCTCATTTCGGGATGAAGCCTTTTTGCGTTTATCGCAGCCGCAAGACCCGCAGAGCATCCGCCGACTATTATCAAATCAAATGTTTTCATCGGTTGTTACATCCTTTTCAGATTTCACTGACATTTTATTTTACATCATTATATATACGGTTGTCAAATATTTATCGGTATTGATATTAATTTTAAAATGTGATATAATAACAGTACTTAACATGAAAGGATGTTTTTTGAAATGAAAGAAATCACAAAAGATATGAAAATCGGCGAAATTCTTGACGCTAACCGTGAAATTGCACCCTTCTTCCTTAACATGGGAATGCATTGCCTCGGCTGCCCCTCCGCAAGAAACGAAACCGTTGCACAGGCTTGCATGGTTCACGGCGTAAACGCTGACGAGCTTATCGCAGACATCAACGATTTCCTCGCAAAGAATGCTTAAGCTTTCCGAAAGAATGCTCATGGCGGCGAAGATGGTGCGAAGCGGCAAAATTGCCGCCGATATCGGCACAGACCACGCCTATCTTCCCGCCTGGCTGGTTTTAAACAACATCTGTCCCTCGGCTCTTGCCTGCGATGTACGCAAGGGTCCGCTTGATAATGCCCGAAAAACGGTTGAGCTTTACGGCATTGAAAACAAAATCACCCTGCGGCTTTCCGACGGTTTTGACGAAATCAGCCCCGACGAAGCGCAGGATTTTATTATGTGCGGAATGGGCGGCACTCTCATGGAGGAGCTTGTTTCACGCACTCATTGGCTCAAGGATGAATCAAAACGATTAATCGTTCAGCCACAGTCCCACAGCGAGGATATCCGCAGATTTTTTGTTCGGAACGGCTTTGAAATCCTTTTTGAAGATGCCTGCACCGACGGAGGCAAACTTTACTGTGCAATGGCGGCGGAATACACAGGCAAAATCATCAAAAAACCTATTTCTTACATATATTCGGGCGAGCTATCAAAATGCAGAAAACCCGAAGCTCGGCTTATGCTTGAAAACACGGCTTCAAGGCTGAAAACAAAGCTCGATGCCGCTAAAAATCACGGCACGGCAGAGGATGCGGAATATCTTGAAAAGGTTATAACGGAATTGGAGGCAACGATAAATGAAATGCAGACCGACGGTTAAGGATATTTTTGATTTTCTCCAGAGCATTGCACCCTTTGATGCACAAAGCGAATGGGATAACAGCGGTTTGCTTGTTGGCGAGCCTTCAAAAGAAGTTAAAAAAATCGGCGTTGTGCTTGACATAACAGCCGATGCGGTTGATTATGCCGCAAAAAACGGAATTGACCTTATTGTCAGCCATCATCCCGTTATTTTCAGACCTGCAAAGAATTTTCTTGACGGAAATCCTGCTTATATGCTTGCCAAAAACGGTATTTCCGCAATCTGTGCACACACCTCGCTTGACATTGCAAAAGGCGGTGTTAACGATGCACTTGCCGCTGCTTTGGGCTTTGATAATGTTTCCGATTTTTCCGAATGCGGCGAAACGGCAATGATAAGAATTGCAGAAATCTGCGAAACCGATGCCGAAAACCTTGCAAAGCTTGTTGCTGAAAAGCTTTCAACCTGTGCTGCGGTTGCAGACGGCGGCAAAAAAATAAAAACCGTTGCTCTTTGCGGCGGTGCAGGCGGAGATTTCTGCTTTGAGGTTGCCGCAAAATGTGACGCATTCATAACAGGCGAGGTCAAGCATCACGAATTTCTTGCCGCAAAGGATATGGGTCTGACTCTCATTTCCGCAGGTCACTTTGAAACAGAAAATCCCGTTGTTTCTGTGCTTGCAGACAAAATCAAAGCGGAATTTGACTGCGAGGTTGAAATTATTCCGCAGAACTCACCTGTTAACTATTACCGCTGAAAGGCTTCTCCTTGATGAGGCAACCGAAAACAACACCTCATCCACCGCAAGCGGTCCCCCTTCCCCTCAAGGGGAAGGCATTTTTATAAGACGAGGAAAAAGCTATGCCCCTTGACGGAATTACTTTAAATTTACTCAAACAAGAGCTTTCGCAATATATTATCGGAAGCCGTATAGAAAAAATACACCAGCCGTCAAAAGACGAACTGGTGTTTCATCTGCGTTCACGTGAGGGCGCATACAGGCTGCTTGTTTCGGCATCCGCCAACAGCCCGAGGCTTCATCTTACGGCAAACGCACCCGAAAATCCCGCAACGCCGCCCATGCTCTGCATGCTTTTCAGAAAGCATCTGACAGGTGCGGTTATAACCGACATCCGCCAATTAGGTCACGACAGGGTTATATTTATCGACCTTGCAGGTACAAATGAAATCGGCGATGCGGTAACATTTACGCTGTGCGTTGAAATCATGGCAAAGCACAGCAACATCATTCTCGTAAATTCCGAAGGAAACATTGTTGATGCAGTCAAAAGGGTTGATTTCACTCAATCCTCCGTGCGTCAGATTCTCCCTTCTTTCAGATATGAAATTCCCCCGCAGCAAAACAAAATCATGCTCACAGAAGCCTACCCCGAATCGATTGTTGAAACAATCAAAAACTGCAGAGGCAAGCGTCTTTCGGGAGCAATTCTTGAAACAATACAGGGCGTTTCTCCGCTTATCAGCCGTGAAATCGCCGCATACACCTGCGGCGGCGACATCGGTGCATGGGAAATGAACGAAATAAATGAGCAAAGGCTGCTGAATAAGCTCACGGAAATCCGTGACACTCTTATCAGCGGCAAGGCATCGCCCACCATGCTCCTTCGTGAAAACATAAAGCCCTACGACTTCACCTTCACGGATATCACCCAATACGGTTTTGCGGTTACTGCAAAAACTTTTGAAAGCTTTTCACAGCTGCTTGACGATTTTTATTATGAAAAAGACCGTTTTGAGCGTACAAAGCAGAGAAGCCAGTCTTTGCTCAAGCTCCTCAACAATGCAGCCGCAAGAGCTGCAAGAAAGCTGCAGAGCAGGCAGGCGGAGCTTGAAGCATGTGCCGACAAAGACAAGCTTCGCATCAATGCAGAGCTGATTCTCGCAAATCAGTACAGACTCGAAAAAGGCTCACTTTTCTATGACCTTGAAAATTTCTATGATAACAACGAGGTTATCAGAATTCCAGCCGACCCCGCACTTTCTCCCTCCGCAAATGCACAGAAATATTTCAAGGAATACCGCAAGGCGAAAACGGCGGAGCAGATGCTCGGCGAGCTGATTGAGCAGAGCGAGCAGGAGCTTGCCTATCTTGAATCGGTTATCGATTCCGTTAACCGTGCCGACGGATATACCGAGCTTGCGGAAATCCGCAACGAGCTTTATGAGCAGGGATATCTCAAGCGTGCCAAAAACGATAAATCAAAAAAGCCAAAGCCCATGCCGCCTATGGAATATGTTTCAGACGACGGCTACACAATTCTTGTTGGCAGAAACAATGTTCAGAATGATTTGCTTACTTTCAAGACAGCTGCAAAGGATGATTCATGGTTTCATACACAAAAAATCCCCGGCTCTCACGTTGTTGTTATCGGCAACGGCGATATAATCCCAGAGCAAACCTGCCGTCAGGCGGCAATTCTTGCGGCATATCACAGCGGCGGCAGGGAATCCTCACAGGTTGCGGTTGACTATACGGAAGTGCGTTCACTCAAAAAGCCCGTCGGTGCAAAACCCGGAAAGGTTATTTATCACACATATAATACCATGTGGGTAACCCCCGACAGAGAGCTTTGCGAGAGATTGAGGAAGAAGAAATGAACACCAAAAATCTTAAAGAAATCAGAGAAGCCGAAAAGCAGTCACACATTGAGGTTTATTCCACCGCAAAGCTTTTTGAAAGCGGAAGCTAGCTGCAAAAGCCCGTAAAAACCGTTACGGATTTATTTGAACATTTCAAAGATTACAATGAAATCAATGTTCTTGATTTGGGCTGCGGTGTGGGAAGAAACTGCATTCCCGTTGCAAAAGAATTTAAAAACAAGTGTAGAATTGATTGCATTGATATTCTTGATTTTGCAATCGATGAACTAAAGAAAAACAGCATTGAATACGATGTTGAAAGCGAAATCAACGGAATTGTTTCATCCATTGACGATTTTTTGATAAAAGAAAATTTCTATGATTTAATAATTGCCGTTTCGGCTCTTGAACACATCGATTCCGTTGAATCCTTCAAAAACAAGCTGAAAGAAATCTGCATCGGTACAAGAAAAAACGGCATTGTTTGTCTGATAATCAATTCCGAGATTACCGAAATCAACAAAGAAAGCGGCGAAGAGCTTATCCCTCAATTCGAGGTTAACATGAAAACCGCAGAATTGCTTGTTTTGTTAAAAGAAACCTTTGACGGATGGGAAATCATAAAATCAACCGTCAGAAATCAACGGTATGATATTCCAAGACAAAGCTGCGTTGCGGATTTGTCAACGGATGTTGTTACGGTTGTTGTGAAGAAATAGAAAAAAGCCGCCGACTTTCAGAAGTCAGCGGTTTTTGTTTTACTGAATCTCGTCAGAGCCGGTTGTAACTGCAGCTTCGGTATCTCTGAAAAGCAGGGAAATGCACCAGATACCCGCAAGGGCAACAAGCGTATAAACAATTCTGCTGAGAATTGCTCCCTGTCCTCCGAAAATCCACGCCACGAGGTCAAACTGAAACAGACCAATGCCGCCCCAGTTGAGAGCACCGATGATTACAAGGCCCAGTGAAATTTTATCAAGCATTCGTTTCAACTCCTTACTTGCTTTTCACAGTTAGTATGGACAGAAACAAAGCTTTCTATACAGGAAAATTTTAAAATTCAAACTTAACGTCGCTGTCTTTGAGAAGCGGCGCTTTTTTGTCTTTTTCGGAAAGTACGGGATTATCTTCTCCCCACTCAACTCCGATTTCGGGGTCGCAGAAACAGATACTTCTGTCATTTTCGGGGGAATAATATTCATCCACCTTATAAGACACCTCAACATTTTCGGTCAAGGTCAAAAATCCGTGCAGACAGCCCTTGGGAATAAATAACATTTTTTTGTTTTCGGCGTTAAGCTCAACGGCTATCCACTTCATATAAGTGGGCGAGCCCTTTCGGATATCAACCGCAACGTCAAGAATTGCTCCCTGCAAACAGGTTATGAGCTTTGACTGTGCCTTGGGGTCGGTCTGGCAATGCAGACCTCTCAATGTTCCCTTCGTTGCCGAAAAAGAGCGGTTATCCTGAACAAAATCGGCTTTTATTCCAAGCTTTTCAAGCTTTTCTTTTGAATAGGATTCATAAAACCAGCCTCGGTTATCGCCGAAAACCTGCGGCTCAATTTCATAAACTCCCTCAATCGCTGTTTCAGTCAGCTTCATAATTCAAGTTTCCCTCCGCACCCCAGCAAGGTCTTTCGCCGGGTTTTCCGCCTGTGTAAAGAATTTTTCCTTCCGCAACAGACTTAAGATGCTGTCCGTAAGAGGATTTGCCGTATTTTTCCGCAGAGCGAAGCAATGCTTCACGGCTTATCCAGCGCATATTGTATGCAATCTCTTCGGGAGCCGAAATCTTGATTCCCTGAAGCTTTTCAACGGTTCTGATAAAGTTTGCGGCATCCATAAGGCTCTCAACCGTACCTGTGTCAAGCCACGCAAAGCCTCTGCCCATGAGCTTGATATCAAGGTCGCCGTTTCGGAGATACATCTGATTGATGTCGGTTATCTCAAGCTCGCCTCTTTTTGAGGGCTTAAGGGATTTTGCATATTCAACAACACGGTTATCGTAGAAATAAAGTCCCGTTACCGCATAGTTGGACTTGGGCTGTTCGGGCTTCTCTTCAATTGAAACGGGAATTCCGTTTTCATCAAATTCAACAACGCCGAATGCCTGGGGATTGTCAACATAATAGCCGAATATGGTTGCTCTGTTTTTGTTTTTTGCAGCCTGGCGGAGCATATGTCCCAGACCGTTGCCATAGAAAATATTGTCGCCGAGCACCATTGCAACGTCATCGTCACCGATAAATTTTTCGCCGATGATGAATGCCTGTGCCAATCCGTCGGGACTTTCCTGAACGGCATAGGAAAGGCTTATTCCGAACTGTCTGCCGTTGCCGAGAAGCTCCTTGAATCGGGGTGTGTCGGTTGGTGTTGATATTATAAGTATTTCACGGATTCCTGCAAGCATGAGCGTTGACAGGGGATAATATATCATAGGTTTATCGTAAACAGGCAAAAGCTGTTTACTGGTTACCATTGTGAGCGGATAGAGTCTTGTTCCCGAGCCGCCTGCCAGAATGATACCTTTCAAATAAAACACTCCATTTCAAAACATGAGATGCAATGCCGCAATAACAAGTTTATATTAACGATATAATACCACTATTTGTATAAAATGTCAACAAATAAAGCATTACGGAGTTTTTTGTTTATGAAACTTGTTGCAATCACAATAAAATTATAATAAAAGGTTTACATTTAAAATTATTTGTGATATAATTTTTATGAACATTTGTTCATAACTTTCGGAGGAATTTTTTATGGATAAGTTTGTGCTTCATTCAAAATATAAACCCATGGGCGACCAGCCGCAGGCTATTGCCGAGCTTGTTGACGGACTGAATAAAGGCTTCGGCGAGCAGACTCTCATGGGCGTTACGGGCTCGGGCAAAACCTTCACCATGGCAAACATAATCGAAAAGGTCAACCGCCCCACCCTTGTGCTCGCTCACAACAAAACCCTTGCGGCACAGCTCTGCACCGAATTCAGAGAATTCTTCCCCGAAAACGCCGTTGAATATTTTGTTTCATACTATGATTATTATCAGCCCGAGGCATATATTCCGACAACGGACACATATATCGAAAAAGATTCCGCCGTCAACGATGAAATTGATAAGCTCCGCCACTCCGCAACCTCCGCTCTTTCGGAAAGACGTGACGTTATCATCGTTGCCAGCGTTTCCTGCATATACACGCTCGGCGACCCCATTGACTACCGCAGCATGGTTATTTCGCTGCGTACGGGTATGGAGAAAAGCCGTGACGAGCTGATTGAAAAGCTTGTTTCAATTCAGTATGAGAGAAATGACATCGACTTCAGCCGTAACAAATTCCGTGTCAGAGGCGATGTTGTTGAGATTTTTCCTGTTTATTCAAACGAAAACGGAATAAGAGTTGAGTTTTTCGGCGATGAAATTGACAGAATCAGCGAAATCAACGCTCTTACGGGTCAGGTAAAAAGCGTGCTTTCCCACGCTGCAATTTATCCAGCATCCCACTATGTTATCGCACCCGACAAAATGGAAAAATCCATTTCAAGCATCTACGGCGAAATGCTTGACAGAGTTAAATATTTTGAAGAAAACGGCAAGCTTCTTGAAGCACAGAGAATCCGTCAGCGTACGGAGTATGACATTGAGATGCTGCGTGAAACAGGCTTCTGCAAGGGCATTGAAAACTATTCACGAATCATGTCGGGCAGACCCGCAGGCTCCGCACCGTTTACTCTGCTTAACTATTTTCCCGATGATTTTCTGCTTTTTGTTGACGAATCTCATGTTACCCTGCCGCAGGTAAGGGCAATGTACGGCGGCGACAGAGCAAGAAAAGAAAGCCTCATCAATTTCGGCTTCCGTCTGCCCTCCGCATATGACAACCGTCCCCTCACCTTTGACGAATTCTATGAGCGTACGGGGCAGAAAATCTTCGTCAGCGCAACGCCCGGCGACTTTGAAAAAGAAAAGAGTTCACACATTGCAGAGCAGGTTATCCGTCCCACAGGACTTCTTGACCCCGAAATTTCAGTGCGTCCCACCGACGGTCAGATTGACGACCTTGTTTCCGAAATCAACGAAAGAACAGCCAAGGGCGAGCGTGTGCTTGTTACAACTCTCACCAAACGCATGGCGGAGGATTTGACGGATTACCTTGAAAATCTTGACATAAAAGTCCGCTATATGCACCACGATGTTGACACAATGGAGCGAATGGAAATAATCAGAGGTCTGCGTCTTGGCGATTTCGACGTGCTTATCGGAATCAACCTTCTTCGTGAAGGTCTTGATATTCCCGAGGTTTCGCTGGTTGCAATCCTTGATGCGGACAAGGAAGGCTTCCTGCGTTCCGAAACATCGCTTATCCAGACAATCGGACGTGCGGCACGAAACGCAGAGGGTACTGTTATTATGTACGCAGACTGCGTAACCCCCTCCATGGAGCGTGCAATAACCGAAACCGAACGCCGCCGTCAGAAGCAGATGAAATATAACGAAGAAAACGGTATAACACCAAAAACCATCGTCAAAGATGTTTATGACATAATCGAAATTTCGTCCAAGAGCGATGAAGAAAAATCAATTTCGAAGATGAGCAGGAAGGAAAGAGAAGAAATGATTGTCAAGCTCACCGCCGAAATGAAGGCGGCGGCAAAAATTCTTGAATTTGAGCACGCTGCTTACCTTCGTGACAGAATAGAGAAATTAAGAAGAGGTAAATAAAATGGCAACAAAAAATCTGACGGTCAAAGGTGCCAGAGAGCACAACCTCAAAAACGTTGATATAACAATCCCCCGTGACAAGCTGGTTGTTTTCACGGGACTTTCGGGCTCGGGTAAATCCTCCCTTGCCTTTGATACAATCTATGCAGAGGGTCAGCGAAGATATGTTGAATCCCTCTCGTCATACGCACGCCAGTTTCTCGGTCAGATGGAAAAGCCCGCCGTTGACAGCATTGAGGGACTCTCCCCTGCTATTTCAATCGACCAGAAAACAACCTCAAAAAATCCCCGTTCAACCGTCGGCACGGTTACGGAAATTTATGACTATCTGCGTCTGCTTTACGCCCGTGTAGGTATTCCGCATTGCCCCGAATGCGGCAGGGAAATCAGCAGGCAGACGGTTGACGATATCACAAAGCAGGTGCTTTCTCTGCCCGAAGGCACCCGAATTCAGATTATGGCACCCATCGCAAGAGGCAAGAAGGGTGAATACGTCAAGGAGCTTGACTCTATACGCAAGGGCGGCTATGCAAGAGTGCGTATTGACGGCATAACCTACGACCTTTCGGAGGAAATCAAGCTCGAAAAGAACATCAAGCACAACATCGAGGTCATTGTTGACCGTCTTATCATAAAAGACGGAATCCGTTCACGCCTTGCAGATTCAATCGAAACCGCAACAAATTTAACCGAAGGTCTTTTGCTCGTTGACGTTATCGACGGCGAAGAGCAGCTCTATTCGCTCAACTATGCCTGCCCCGAGCACGGTGTGAGCATCGAGGAGCTTGAACCCCGCTCATTCTCATTCAACAACCCCTTCGGTGCCTGTCCCAAATGCTCGGGCTTGAGCGTATTCATGCAGGTAGACCCCAAAATGGTTGTTCCCGATGAAAAGCTTTCAATCCGTGAGGGTGCAATCAAGGCAAGCGGCTGGTCGTCATCCGACGGCGGCACTATCGCACAGATGTATTACGAGGGCATCGCAAACGCCTATAATTTCTCCCTTGACACTCCGTTCAAAGACCTTTCAAAAAAAGCAAAGGATGTAATTTTCTACGGTACGGGCGGCAAAAAAATAAAACTTGAACGCCGCAGCGAATACGGCAGCGGCACATATATGACCGATTTTGAGGGTGTAATCAACAACCTTGAAAGACGCTATAAAGAAACAACCAGCGAATACTCACGCAATGAAATCGAGGGCTATATGTCAACCGTCAAGTGCCCCGAATGCGGCGGTGCAAGGCTCAAAAAAGAATCCCTTGGCGTAACCGTGGGCGGAATCAATATTGACGAGTTTGTAAATAAGCCCATCAACGAAGAAATCGAATTTCTGAATAATCTCACTCTCTCCGAGCGTGACAGCATGATTGCAGAGCAGATTGTCAAGGAAATCAAGGACAGACTCATGTTCCTTTCAAGCGTAGGTCTTGATTATCTTACCCTTGCCCGCTCATCCGCTACTCTTTCGGGCGGCGAAGCACAGAGAATCCGCCTTGCAACGCAAATCGGCTCGTCACTCATGGGTGTTCTGTATATTCTTGACGAGCCCAGCATCGGACTTCATCAGCGTGACAACGCAAAGCTTCTCAAAACTCTGCAGCATCTCCGTGATATCGGCAACACACTCATTGTTGTTGAGCATGACGAGGAAACCATGAACTCCGCCGACTATATTGTTGACGTCGGTCCGGGTGCCGGCATTCACGGCGGTGAAATTGTCTGCTGCGGCAGCGTTGAGGATATCAAAAACTGCGAAAAATCCGTTACGGGTCAGTATTTGAGCGGCAAGAAGTTCATTCCCGTTCCCGAAAAACGCAGGGAGGGCAGCGGCAAAATGCTCACCGTTCACGGTGCGAGAGAGAACAATCTAAAAAACATTGATGTTGATTTTCCTCTCGGCAAGTTCATCTGCGTAACAGGCGTTTCGGGCTCGGGCAAATCGTCGCTTGTCAATGAAATTCTCAACAAGCATCTTGTAACCGAGCTCAACGGTGCAAAAAAAATCGCCGGTGACCATGACAGCATCACAGGCGTTGAATATCTTGACAAGGTTATCGACATTGACCAGTCACCCATCGGCAGAACTCCACGCTCAAATCCCGCAACCTACACGGGAGTTTTCACCGATATCCGTGATCTTTTTTCATCAACCACCGATGCAAAAAAGAAAGGCTACAAGCCCAACCGTTTTTCGTTCAACGTCAAGGGCGGACGCTGCGAAGCCTGCCAGGGCGACGGCATTGTTAAAATCGAGATGCACTTTATGAGCGATATCTATGTACCCTGCGAGGTCTGCAAGGGCAAGAGATATAACCGTGAAACCCTTGAAGTTCACTACAAGGGCAAGAGCATCAGCGATATTCTTGATATGACGGTTGAGGAAGGCATGAATTTCTTTGAGAGCATTCCGAAAATCCACCGCAAAATAAAAACGCTTTATGATGTTGGTCTCGGATATGTCAAAATCGGTCAGCCTGCAACAACCCTTTCGGGCGGCGAAGCACAGCGAGTCAAGCTTGCAACGGAGCTTTCAAGGCAGTCAACGGGCAAGACGGTTTATATTCTCGACGAGCCCACAACGGGACTTCACACCGCCGATGTTCACAGGCTGATTGATGTTCTTCAGAAGTTCGTGGATAAGGGGAATACGGTTATTGTTATTGAACACAATCTTGACGTTATCAAGGTTGCCGACCATATCATCGACCTCGGTCCCGAGGGCGGCAACGGCGGCGGAGAAATCGTTGCTCAGGGTACTCCCGAAGAAGTTGCAAAATGTGAAAAATCATATACAGGTATGTATCTGAAAGAAGTATTGAAATAGGAGGACTTCAAAATGATTGATATTATTCGTTTTTTCTCTGCTATTCTGATTGCATTGGGAATTCTGCAATTGCCGTCTGTTCAATATACTCCCCTTGAAAACAGAGTATACTGCGACACCCCAATCATTGTTGAACCCGATGAATCAAAGTTTATCAAAGTTATTGCTCCGGATACAGGAGAAGATATTTATCAAACAACCGAACGCGTTGATTTCGGCTACAGATACGGCCCGTCTCTTATATATAATGCCGACGGAAGTATTGACGCATTTTTCGCCGCTCCCGGCAGACTTGATGAATGGGACTGGATAACTTACCGTCATTCTCCCGACGGCGGTGAAAACTGGACAGATGAACTCAGGGTCCTCTGTCCTACACCCGATTCACTTGATTATTTATCATGCTGTGACCCCGGTGTTATCAAAATCGGCGACTATTATTATATCGGTTACACCTCAACCACAAACGAAGACGGCATAGACAACAATGTTTTTATCGCCCGTTCATTTAGGCCCGAAGGTCCTTATGAAAAGTGGAACGGCAACGGTTGGGGCGGTAAACCTCAACCTATGATTGATTATGACGGTGACCCATCGACTTTCGGCGCAGGTGAACCGAGTTTTGTCCTTATGGATGATACTCTGTATATATATTTCACATGGCGTGACGGCGAACTCAACCAGACAAGAGTTGCAACGGCGGATGTATCAAGCGAAAACTGGCCTGCATCGCTTCAGTATCAAGGAGTTGCTATTACACATAAAGACGGAGCAAGCGATTCAGCAGACATTAAATATATTGAAGATTACGGTAAATTCATCGCAATAAATACCGTTGACAGATTCACCGACGAAAGCTCCGTAGGAATCTATATGTCAAACGACGGTCTGACATTCGCAGAATCATGTTCACTCAAAACAAACATATCAGCAACTTGCCATAACAGCGGAATTTCGTCCAGACCCAACGGACATATCCGGCTCGAAGATGAGATTTTCATTGCATATGCTTACGGAAATGAATGGGGACTCTGGAATACAAGAATGCACAAAGTTGAAATTTCTCTTACCAATAATGCCGATCTTTCGGATTATGACAATCAAAACGCCAAAACCATTGCCGAAGCCCAAAAGCCTTTGTGGTATTCAGATTGTATCGGTATTTCAACTGACCCTCACGAGCTTATAATTTCCCAATCAGACTACGGCTGTTTTATTGATGTTTACAAATTTGACAGCACACTCGAAAGCAAAAAAATACCCAGCGGTATTACACTGAGTGGATATGATGAAAACATAATCAGTACCAACGGCAGATTCATAAAACCCGTTGCACAAGGACAGACTTTTGTAACTGCAGAATGGAACAATCACACCGTTCAGTTTGTTGTAACAGTTAAATAAAAAAGGACACAGTCGATTGACTGTGTCCTTGATTTTTACTGTAAATTACTGCTCAACTGCGTAAACGCTGACCTTCTTGCGGTCTTTGCCCATACGCTCGAACTTAACAGTTCCGTCAATGAGAGCGAAGAGAGTATCATCTGAACCCTTACCAACGTTGTTGCCGGGATGGATGTGTGTACCTCTCTGTCTTACAAGGATGTTACCTGCAAGAACAAACTGTCCGTCAGCTCTCTTTGCGCCGAGTCTCTTTGATTCTGAATCACGGCCGTTACGGGTTGAACCCATACCTTTTTTATGAGCAAAAAGCTGAATGTTTATCTTAAGCATTCTTTACACCTCCGTAGATTATTTTGATGTTTTCGGGATACTGTTTTGAAAGCTCTTTTAAGTGAAGCTCCAGTCCCTTAAGAACCGTTTCGGCTCTTTCGTTCGGCTCATTCAGCGTCAATGTCATTGTGCCGTCATCTGCCGCTGCATCTGCATCGGCTCCGATTATATCGGTTACCGTGTTGGCTGCCATATACGCCGCCGAGGAAACCGAAGCACAGACAATATCTTCACCGTTTTCGGCAAAGTCTGCATGACCGCTGATTTTAAAGCCTTTAAGCTGTCTGTTACCGACAAAGAATTTGACCCTTATCATAGGGCAACTGCTTATGCGTTGATAGCAGAGATTTCAACCTTTGTGTAAGGCTGTCTGTGGCCCATCTTTCTCTTTGAGTTCTTCTTGGGCTTGTAGGTCATAACGATAACTTTCTTTGCCTTACCGTTCTTGACAATCTTTGCGGAAACGCTTGCTCCTGCAACATAGGGAGCACCAACGGTGATACCGTCGTCGGTTCCGACAGCGATAACCTTGTCAAAGGTGTATTCGCTTGCTTCTTCAGCGCCAAGCTTTTCGATGTAAATTACATCGCCGGCTTCAACCTTGTACTGCTTGCCGCCTGTTTCAATAATTGCGTACATCGGAATTCATTCCTTTTCTTTAAGACTCGCTATTCTCGTAACTCTTATAATTGGGTTACCGGAGGCACAGACTTCGTCCGTTTTTGGGCATAACTCACCCGCCCCGAATATGCGGCATATGAGATTATAGCACAACAATCAAGTGTTGTCAAATGTTTTTTGCTGATTTTTAAAATTAATTTTGATTGTTGTTATAGGGCTCGTAGCTGCCTTCCTGATAATCGGGAGTATCGGGCTCTTCGGGAATAATGAGAGCAACTACAAGATAAATAATAATCGGGCAACCGAGAACAAAAAGTGAGAGAAGAACGTAAATAATTCTCAATACGGTTGCATCAATATTGAAGTATTTTGCAAATCCGCCGAGCACGCCCAAAAGCTTTTTGTCGGTTTTGCTTCTGTAAAGTTTTCTTTTTTCCATATGTATATCCTCCTTAAAATTATTTATTCTGCATTTCAGCCGCGGCAAGAGTGTTTCTCATGAGCATAGCGATTGTCATGGGACCTACTCCGCCGGGAACGGGTGTTATCATCGATGCCTTTTCCTTGACAGCATCAAAATCAACGTCGCCGCAAAGCTTGCCGTTTTCATCTCTGTCCATGCCGACATCGAGAACGATTGCACCGTCCTTTACCATATCAGCCTTAACAAATTTTGCAATACCTACCGCCGCAACAAGGATATCCGCCTGCTTTGTGATTTCGGCAAGATTCTTTGTTTTTGAGTGGCAGACGGTTACGGTTGCGTTTCTCGCAAGCATGAGCATCGCCATGGGCTTGCCGACGATATCGCTTCTGCCGATGATTACGCAGTGCATACCTGTGGGGTCAATGCCCTCGTATTCGAGCATTTTCACCATGCCCATGGGGGTGCAGGGAACAAGTCCGCCGTTGCCGATGCAGAGCTTACCAACGTTTTCGGGATGGAAGCAGTCAACGTCCTTTTCGGGCAGAATTCTTTCAAGCACCTTGTTTTTATCGATGTGCTTTGGCACGGGAAGCTGACAGAGAATTCCGTTGACGGTTTTGTCCGCATTCAGCTTATCAATAAGCTCAAGCAGCTCTTTGGTTGTTGTTTCCTCGGGCAGAGCGAATTCAAGAGAACGCATTCCCGTTCTTTCGCAAGCCGCTTTTTTGTTGTTGACATAAATTCTTGATGCGGGGTCTGTGCCCACAATTATAACCGCCAAAGTGGGCAGAATTCCGTCTTCTTTAAGCCCGGCAACCTGCTCGGAAATCTTGTCAAGATTGAACTCACGGATTGCCTTGCCGTCAATAAGCTTTGCCATGGGAATCACTCCTCCTCTTTTATTACATTATTATTTATATCTGCTGTTTCCCTGTTTTCTTCCGTTTTTTCGGCGTTTTTGGCTTCCTCTGCCTTTTTCTTAAGCTCCTCTTCAAGGAAGAAATCCACGCCGTCAATGGGCTTGGGATTCTTTGTGAATTTTATAAGAAGAACTGTGAGAAGCACCGCACAGACAACAACAAGTACAGCGGAAAGTGCCTGCGAAACACGGATTGTTGTGCCTGCGATATAAAGGCTGTCGGTACGCAGACCCTCAACAACCGTTCTTTCGAGTCCGTACCAGATGCCGTAGCAGAGAGCAATCTGTCCGCTGAATTTTCTTGCCTTTGTGCAGATAAGATAAAGCACAAGCACACCTAAAAGACACCAAATTGACTCATAAAGGAAGGTCGGGTGAACAAACTGATTCGGGTCAACCGTAAAGCCTTTTTCGGCATAGAGCGACTGGTTTGACATGATATCTGAAGCGATTTTTTCGCTCCACATTCCCCATGGCTTGTCTGTGTTGACACCAAAGGCTTCCTGATTTGTGAAATTTCCCCATCTGCCGATGCCCTGACCTATCAGAAGGCTCATGGTGGCAATATCGAGCAGATTCCAGTAATTCATCTTTCTTATTTTGCAAACGAAATATGCGGCAATGAGTCCGCCGATGATTCCGCCGTAGATTGCAAGTCCGCCGTTCCATATTTTGGGAATTTCGGAAAGATTTGCACTGTAGTAATCCCATTTTGAGAAAACATAGTAAAGTCTTGCACCAACGATTGCGGCAAGAGTTCCGTAAATAAGAACGTCTACCATTTTATCGAGGCTCATTTTCCATTTATAAGCCATTCTTCCGCCGAAAAGCACCGCAAGCAGAAATCCGAATGCGATTATCGCACCGTAAAACTTGATTTCAACATCCATGCCGAACAAATTAAAATCCGCAAGCACGCTCGGAACGCTGAAGCCTTTTTCAATTCCTTTGAAATAAACTACCGTGTAGTCAGACATTTGTTATTCCTTCTTTCCTTTTGACAGTCAGGATATGGGGCAGATAACCGAAAGTGCACAGGCATCATCACGCAGAGCGGAAAGACGGCTGTTGACCTTTTCAATCGTCAGCTTTTTGCAGGCTTCAAGCTCCGCAAAGGGCTCATATCCGTTGAAATGAAGGTTCATCATAAGATTTGCCGTGTCATCGATATCGTTATAGCTCATAACGTATCTGCCGTAATATTTACGCTTTGCACGTTCAAACGCTGCGGGGTCAACGCCCTCCTGCTGAATGCGTTTGATTTCGGAATGGAGAATCTGTGCGGTTTTCTGCGGGTCAGAGCTTGTGCCGCCCATCATAACGCACGAAAAACCGAAGCCGTTGAAAAGCTCCGAGCCGAAGCCCATGTCAATGAGCTCCTCATCAAGAAGCTTTTTGAAAAGCGGTGAAGATTTGCCCATGATTGCCTCAAGCATAACCTGCGATGCAATTTCATCCTCAAGCGAGAAAAGAGGCTCGGAAATATCTTCTTTGAAGCCGAGAAGGAACTGCTTTTGTGCAACGGAAAGCTTTTCCTCAATATATTCACGCACGGGCTTTGCACTTTCTTTTTCAAACTTTCTTTCGACGATTTTGCTTTCGGCATCCTTTTTGATACATCTGTCAACGATTGCAAAAACCTCGTCGGGTTCAATTTCGCCCACAACGCTCAAAACCATGTTTGCGGGATTATAGAAATTTTTATAAAGTCTGTAAAGCAAATCGGCATCAATCTTTGCGATTGACTCCTGCGTGCCCGCAATGTCAATTCTGACGGGATGGCTGCTGTAGAGAGCCTTGAGAAGGTTGAACATAACCTGCCAGTCGGGCAAATCCTGATACATTCTGATTTCCTGACCGATAATCCCCTGCTCTTTTTCAACAGTCTGCTGCGTAAAATAAGGATTCTGAACGAAATCCAACAGAATTTCAAGAGATTCGCCTATATTTTCGGAGCCTTTGAAAAGATAAGCCGTTTTTTCAAAGCTTGTGTAGGCATTTGCACTTGCACCTGTTTTTGCAAAGCGTTCAAAGGCATTCAGATCTTCGCTTTCGAACAGCTTATGCTCAAGGAAATGAGCGGTGCCCTCGGGAATTGTTTCAAATTCTCCGTTATCATTCTGAACTGCGGTATCGATTGAACCGTATTTCACGCCGAAAACCGCATAAGCGGAGGTGTAGCCCTCCTTGGGAAGCACTCTGATTTCAAGCCCCGAAGGATGCTTTGCACAGAAAACGGTTTCGCCGAGCTTTTCGTTGGTTATCTGCTTAATTTTCATCTTCCGCTGCCTCCTCCGTTTTTGCCATAAGCATGAAAATCGAGTCAATGGAAAGCTTCTTTGCCGCAGCACAGACCTGCTCCATTGTTACTGTTTCAATGCCCTCCACCATACTTTCGGGCGTTGCTATTTCATCCTCCAGAACCTGTGCGGCATACCATGAGCAGATGCCCTCGGGGGTTGTGAAGGTATATCTTTCTTTTAAAGAACGCTTTGAGGAATCAAGCACCTCGGGGTCGGTTTTTCCGTTTCTTAAATCGGAAAGCTGTGCAAGGATTTCGGCGGACACCTTCTTTTCCTTATCGGTATCAATTCCGCCCTCAACAAGCACAAGACCCTTGCTTGCAATCAGTCTTGACCAGCAATAATACGCAAGGCTCAATTTTTCACGGACATTCATAAAGAGCTTTGAATATGTGCCCATGCCGAAAATATCGTTCATGACGGTTATTGCATGAATGTTGTCACGGCTGCTCTGCATTCCCGCTCTGAAGCCGATAACAAGCTTGCCCTGATTTACGGGATAGGTTTCCTCATAGCGGTTGAAGTGTCTGCCTCTCTGAATAAACACGGTTTCGGGCTTTACGGGATTACGCTCGATTTTTGCAAAATGCTTTGCAAAAACATCGGCAATCTTATCCATTCCCGAGCCGCCGACAACGGTAATCTGGAAAACGGCGGTTGAAAGAAGATTTTTCCATGCGGAATAGACATCCGCCATCTTCACGCTCTGAATTTCCTCGATTGTGCCGTATTTATCCTTGCCGTATGCTTCGTTTGCACACATATATTCGATGCACTTATTGAAAGCATAGGTACGCTTGTCGTTGAGCTCCTCTTCGATTCTCTGAATGAGAAGTCTTTTCTCGGCTGCAAGATTTTCAGCACCGAAGCTGCCGCTTTTGCAGTTGGGCTTGAAAATCATGTTTGCAAGAAGCTCCGCACACTGCTCAACAATGCTCTCGTCGGTCAACGCAAAGCGGTCGTCAAGGCAGGTCAGCGAAAGTGAAAGCACCTGTGATTCACCGATTTTGGTAACTCCCGCCGAAAGTGCCGCACCGTAAAGCTCATCAAGCTTTCCGTTGAGAAGCGAAAAATCGGGATATTTCTTGCAGGATCGTTTAAGAAGATATATAAGCAGCGAGTTTGCAGCCATTCTTTCATCCATGGGCAGAGCCATGGAAACGGAAATGCGTCCTGTTTTGAATCTGTCGGTCTGCTCCGAAACCAGTCGCACCTGCTCCGCTAACATTCTGACCTGAGGCATTGTGTCACTTCCTTAAATCATTTTTATTATTATTCCTGTTTTCTTTTAATTCAAACATCAAACATCGCAGGATGCAACCTGCTCATAGGTTTCTCTTTTGACAACTATTCTTGATTCGCCGTCTTTGACCATAACAACGGGAAGGCGGGGAATTCGGTTATAGTTTGATGCCATGGAATAGTTATAAGCTCCCGTTGAAAGCACGGCAAGAATATCACCCGCCTCAACTGCCTGAAGCTTTGTGTTTTCCTGAATAAGGTCCCCGCTTTCGCAGCATTTGCCCGCAACGGTAACAATTTCCGTTCTGTTCTCATTCGCCTTGTTTGCACAAACTATTTCATAGTCCGACTGATAAAGAGCATAGCGGGGATTATCGCTCATTCCGCCGTCAACGGAAACGTAGGTTCTGATATTCGGAATTTCCTTGACCGCACCGACGGTATAAAGAGTTATGCCTGCTGCACCGACGATTGAACGGCCCGGCTCAATGAGAATGAACGGTGTTTTAAGACCGAGCTTTGCGGAATGCTCCTTAACAACCTTTGCGACGCTGTTCATATAGTCACCGTAAGGTCGGGGGCAGTCGCTTTCAAGATATTTGATTCCGAAGCCGCCGCCGAGATTGAGCTCCTCAAGTTCAAGACCCGTTTCGTCTTTTACGGTCTTGAAAAGCTCAAGCATAACCTTTGCCGCAAGCTCAAAGGGGTCAATGTCAAAAATCTGTGAGCCGATATGGCAGTGAAGTCCGCGGAGTTTGACATTTTTCATGCCTGCCGCAAGTCTGACAGCCTCCATTGCCTCACCTGTTTCAAGGGCAAAGCCGAATTTTGAGTCAATCTGACCCGTCATGATGAATTCATGGGTGTGTGCATCAATTCCGGGCTTGATTCTGAACATTATGCCAGCAACCTTGCCGTGCTTTTCGGCAATTTTGTTGAGAGTTTCAAGCTCGTAAACGTTATCGACAATAATTCTGCCCACTCCGCTTTCAACCGCCGCTTCAAGCTCCGCATAAGTTTTGTTGTTGCCGTGAAAAACAATGTTTTCCGCAGGGAAATCAACGGAAAGTGCGGTATAAAGCTCACCGCCCGAAACAACGTCGATTCCTACACCCTCCTGCTTGCAGATTCTGTGCATCTCCTTGCAGCAGAACGCCTTGCTGGCATAGCATACAAGTCCGTTGCCGCCGTAGTTTTCGTCAATTGATTTTTTGAACGAACGGAGATTGGTTCTTATTTCGTTTTCGTCAAATATATATGCAGGCGTGCCGTATTGCTCCGCAAGTGAAGCAGTATCGCAGCCGCCGATTGTAAGGTGACCTTTTTCATTCACCGAAATGCAGTCCGAAACGTACATTTTAAAACATCCTTCCTATTTTACAGCCGCTTCTATTGCCGCCTTAATTGCTTCAACACCCGTGCCCTTGACCGCCGAAAATTCAACAGCTGTTATATCCGCATAATCCTTAAGCTCCCGTGCAAGCTCCGCACGGCGTTTTTCGGTTTCCGTTTTGTTGAGCTTATCGCATTTCGTGAGGGCAATGGCAAAGGGGATTTCGCATTCTCTTAAGAAATTGAGCATCATCATATCGTCGGCGGTAGGTGCGTGACGCATATCGATAAGCTGAATAACAAGGGCAATGTTTCTGCCTGAATGAAAATAGCCCTCCATAAGCTCCGCCCAGCGTTTCTTTTCGCTCTGTTCACGCTTTGCGTAGCCGTAGCCCGGCAGGTCAACAAAATAAACTCCGTCACCCTTGAAGAAATTGATTGTTATTGTTTTTCCCGGAACGGAGCTGACTCTTGCAAGGTTTTTACGGTTAAAAACCTTGTTTATCAACGATGATTTGCCCACGTTTGAACGTCCCGAAAAAACGATTTCCGCTTCTCTTGACGGAGGAAGCTGCTTTGACGTTCCGTAAGCCGCCGCAAAATCTACTTTATCAAATCTCATTTTTACTTTCCTTTACTGTGCAATTGATGCACGGTTGGTTTTTCTTGTTTCAACGTGTTTAACGCTCTTTTCGGAATTCGCTTCATCCTTTTCGAGAGCGATATCCCAAACAGCCTCAACGGTTTTGACAGGCTTGAAGGTTATAGCCTCTTTAACAACGGGGTCAACCTCGTCAAGGTCGGCTATGTTGTCATAGGGAATAACAACGGTTTTGATGCCTGCCCTGTAAGCCGCCATGGACTTCTCTTTGAGTCCGCCGATGGGAAGAACTCTGCCTCGGAGTGTGATTTCACCCGTCATGGCAACGTCTTTTCTGACCTTGATACCCGAAAGAGCGGAAACAAGCGACGTTGCGATTGTTACGCCCGCCGAAGGTCCGTCCTTGGGAGTTGCACCTTCGGGAACATGAATGTGAATGTCGGATTCTTTATAGAAACTGCCGTTGATGGGCAGATTGTCCGCTTTGGAGCGGATATAGCTGACCGCCGCCTTCGCACTTTCCTGCATAACGTCGCCGAGCGAGCCTGTAAGCTCAAGCTTGCCCGTACCCTTAAGCACGGCTGACTCAATTTCAAGCATATCGCCGCCCACGGATGTCCATGCAAGTCCGTTGACAACGCCTACTTCGTTTTCACGGATGATTGTGTCGGCTTTGTATTTTCTTGTGCCGAGAAGTTCCTCTATATTTTCGGGCTTAACGGAGATTTTTTCTGCATTGCCCTCAACGATTTCCATTGCGGATTTTCTGCAGATTGCGGCGATTTTCTGCTCAAGAGCACGCACACCCGCTTCTCTTGTATAGCCCTCGATAACAAGACGGATTGCCTTGTCGGTTATTCTCAATTTACCCGATGTAAGACCGTGACGCTTAATCTGCTTCGGAATAAGATGCTTTTTGGCAATCTGGAACTTTTCTTCGCTCGTGTAGCTGCCGAGCTCAATGATTTCCATTCTGTCACGCAAGGGGTCGGGAATATTCGCCTCAACGTTTGCGGTTGTTATAAACATTACCCTGCTCAAATCGAAGGGCAGCTCGATATAGTGATCTCTGAAGGTTGAATTCTGCTCGGGGTCAAGAACCTCGAGAAGTGCCGAGGTGGGATCGCCCTTATAGTCTGACGAAAGCTTGTCAACCTCGTCAAGAAGCACAAGGGGGTTGCTTGTGCCTGCCTGCTGCATTGCATTTATGATTCTGCCGGGCATCGAGCCTATATATGTTTTTCTGTGGCCTCTGATTTCGGCCTCGTCCTTGACACCGCCGAGAGAAATGCGGACATATTCTCTGCCTGTTGCCCTTGCAATCGACTGTGCAACCGAGGTTTTACCGACACCCGGAGGGCCTACAAGGCATATTATCTGACCCTTGATTTCGGGTGCAAGCACACGCACGGCAAGATATTCAAGAATTCTTTTCTTGATTTTTTCAAGACCGTAGTGGTCGGCTTCAAGTATTTTTCTGGATTTGGCAATATCCGTATTTTCTTCACTCAAATTATTCCACGGAAGTGAAAGGCAGGTTTCGATATAGTTTCTGCTGACGGCAGCCTCGGGTGACTGGGGTGAATATTTCTCAAGTCTGTCGCATTCCTTGAAAAGCTTTTCCTTGATTTCATCGGAAACATCAAGATTGAAAATTGTTTCTCTGAATCGGTCAAGCTCCTCTTCCTGCGACACTCCGCCGCCAAGCTCTGCGGAAATAACCTTCATCTGCTCACGCAGATAGTATTCACGCTGACCCTTGTCAATCTGCTCCTGCACCTTGTCGCTGATATCCGCTTCGATTGAAAGAAGGTTGCCTTCATTGACAAGGATAACGCACATTTCTTCAAGGCGTCTTAACGGATTGATTGTTGAAAGCACGGTCTGTCTGTCCTCATATTCAAGCATGATGTTGCCTGCAATGTAATCGGCAAGAGGACCGGGCTCGCTTTTCTGCATAACGCCCGTTACAACGTCGGCGGGCATCTGGGGTGCACAGTCGGAATACTCCGCAAACAAATCCTTTGAATGACGTACAAGAGCCTTTGCGTAGTCAACGCTGTCGCTTTTGACCTCGGGCTCATTAATCGGGAAAACCATCGCCTTAAGGAAATTGCCTGTGCCTGCGTTGATGCCCTCAACAAGCCTTGCCCTGCAGATTCCCTCAACGGCAACACGCACGTTTCCGCTTTTTCCGGGAAGCTTGAGCACCTGCTTTACGGTTGCGATAACGCCGATTTCATAAAGCTCGCTGTAATCGGGGTCATCAACGGATATATCCTTTTGTGTAACAAGAAAAATTTCCTGGTCGGTATCCATCGCTTTTTTGAGGGCGTTGATTGATTTTTCCCTGCCCACATCAAAATGGATAAACATTTCGGGGAATACTACCAGACCTCTCAAAGCCACGGTCGGCATAACCCTTAATTCGCTGTTTTTTATCATTGTATTGAACTCCTTTTGCCGCAAATGCCGGCATCTGAAAATATATTATAAAAATAAATATACTACTTTAGCTTATTATTATATAATATTATAGTAAAATCGTCAACTGTAATAAACATATAAAAAATTATGAAATTTAAAACTAAATGTAAACAATAAACAAAAAATCCGGCTTGATTTTTGAAACCAAGCCGAATTAACCGTTATCTGAATTTATTTGATGAAAATTTTCAGAACAATCTGAAGGAACATTGTTATGTATTTCATAACGTTGTTGAGGGTTGTGTGAATTCTGTCAAGAATGTTATAGGAATTCTGCTCAACGCTTACAACGCCGTAGCCGGGAAGGCTTCCTCTGTTGTCATTAACTCCGTCATTGTCAACGGCAAAGTTATAAACAAGAGGAGAAACGAATGCGATAAGGAAATATTCAACGGGAGTTACACCGCCGAAAACCTTTGTTGCAAGCTTTGTGAGGTCGGTTATTGCCGAATCCGTGCCGAAATGTGCAAAAAGCTCATTTGCCGCATCAAAGAAAACTTCGTCGGCAACGGTTGCAAGGTCATCCTTGAGAAGAAGTGCAACAAGTCGAAGGAAAATCGTTACTTCCTTTGTTGAGAAATCAAAGCTTTCTTCGCCCTCGTAGTGAGCGGCAACAAGCTCTGTCACAACGTCCCAGCCGTTCTTATAGCGACTGTCGGGAATATCAATGTTATATTCAGCCGCAAGCTGCTGAATTCCGCCCTCTCCGTAAAGAGGCTCGTTGAGAAGCTTATTAAGACCGCCGACCGCAACATTGACAAGGTCATAATAGAAAGCATCCTCTGCAATACCCATTTGTTCCATTGAAAGTGAACGGCCAAGACGGTATTTGATGCCCGCCTTAAGGAAGCCCTTTGCATAGTCGTTAAGACCTGCGTTCATGAGAGCAATCTGATTTTCGTCATAGCCTGCGGTGTATGCGGTAAGAGAATCCGTGTCAATCTTGTCAACGGTTTCGTCCTTATAAGTGATGGTTTCATCGGTAAGCTTGAAGGTTCTGTACTGGAGAGGATACATTGTGAGCGAGGTTGTTGCGAAGTCATAAATAACATTGCCCGCAGTGCTTGTGTAGGTTGCGGCATCGCTGCAATGCTCATGACCCGAGAAAACAAGCTTGATGCCCCAGTTTGCTAAAAGGTCTGCGGTTGAATAATGGAATTTTACAATGAAATCCTGGCTGAAAATGCTCTGAATGGGCATATGGTCAAGAAGATTGTGGTGCATCATCATGATGGGATATCTGCCGTCCTTCTTTGCCTGCTGTGCCTGAACACGAACCCAATCCATCTTTTCTGCGGACATTCCGTCTGCGGTTGATTTGTCGGGAGCTGTGCTGTCGAGAGCGATGAGTCTGTATTTGTCGCCGAGGTCGGCTGTGTATGAGCAGTCGGTTTCGCTTACAACAAGAGCCTTGTCATAGCCGAAATCTGCATAAATTTTCTTAAAGTCCGCAAGCTCTGTTTCGCAGTCAACGCCTGCATCGTGGTTGCCGACGGTAACATAAATCTGCTTGCCGCATTTTTCTTCAAAAGCAGCAAACTTTGCAGCCATATCATAATGCTCCTGTGCAATCGACTTGCCGTTATCGGCGATATCGCCCGAAATAAGAACAAAATCAATATCATCGTTTTCTGCACACTGATTAAGGAATTCGTCAATAATCCAGCTGCTTTCGGGCTCCATTGCTGCACGGCGGTTTGCGTACCAATATATTTCGTCATCGATTTCGCCTTCAAGCTCTTCAACGGGAACGTTGTAGTGAAGGTCGGAAGCAACGGCGAATTTTAAATCAGCTTCGGGCTTTGCAGCCGAAACGCCGATTGACACTGCCGAAAAAATGAGAACAACTGAAAGAAATACGCTTAAAAACTTTTTCATTTTTGCACCTCTCTTTGATTAATAAGAATAATATAATACATATTTTGTAAAAATGCAAGCAAAAAAGAAAAAACCGCTCTCCAAACGGAAAGCGGTTCATCTTTTTTTCAAAAATTATTCAGCCTTGGGAGCTTCAACAGGGCATGAATCTGCACAAGCGCCGCAATCGATGCAAGCATCAGCGTCGATAACGTACTTGCCGTCGCCTTCTGAAATAGCGCCAACGGGGCAATCTGCTGCACAAGCGCCGCAGGAGATGCAATCGTCAGAAATGAAGTATGCCATTATGTTCTTCCTCCTTAACATTTTTTCAAGACCATTGTAACACATAATTTCAAAATTGCAAGAGGTTTTTATATGGAATTTAAGCTAAATTATCCTTCAATACCCTTCAAAGCCTCAATTTCTTCCCTTGCGACCTTGATTCTGGCATCACGGACAAGCTTTACCTCTTTGCGGTGGAAATATTTCGGCGGAGCATCGGGATTGTTGTGAAGCTGAACCTTCAGCTTGCCCGTAAGCAGGCTGAAATCAACAACCGTTCCCGCACCCTCGGCGGTTTCAACTATAGCACCGGGCTTCGGAGTGATTTTGAGAAGATGCTCGTAGGCATTCTGCTCATATTTGAGGCAGCACATAAGTCTGCCGCAGGCTCCGCTGATTTTTGTGGGATTGAGCGAAAGACCCTGTTCCTTTGCCATTTTGATTGAAACAGGCTGGAATTCGCCCAGAAAGCTGCTGCAGCAAAACGGTCTGCCGCAGATTCCGAGTCCGCCAAGCATCTTTGATTCGTCACGCACGCCAATCTGACGCAGCTCGATTCTTGTTCTGAAAACGCCCGCAAGGTCCTTGACAAGCTCTCTGAAATCAACTCTGCCGTCAGCCGTGAAATAGAAAAGCACCTTTCCGCCATCAAATGTATATTCAACGTCAACAAGCTTCATTTCAAGCTTGTGATTAGCAATCTTCTGCTGGCAGATTGCGAATGCTTCCTTTTCTTTTTTCTTGTTTTCGGTTAATCTTTCAATATCTTCCTCGGTTGCCGTTCTGATAAGCTTTTTGAGGGGCTTTACTATTTCTTCATCGTCGATTTCACGGTTATCCATCGCAACCTCGCCGCACTCGATTCCTCTGACGGTTTCAACGATTACTCTGTCCCCTTTTTTAAGAGTCTGTCCGTCGGGGTCAAAATAGTAAACCTTGCCCACTTCCTTGAAACGAACACCTATTACTTCTGCCATATGGCACCTCCGTATCAGTTAACCGCCGCTCTGCGAAGCTTTGTGCAGACTGCGGTTACCAGTAAATTGTGATTTGCGTTGAGCCTTGCGGATTCCATGAGAGAATCCGTGCTCTCAATGAGCGCAAGCAACGCATTGCGGCTGAGCTTGTGAGCAAGCGTTCTTGCCGCCTCGCCGAATTCGGAATTTTCTTCTTCGGCATAATATTTTATTCTCAGGGCTGCAGCATAAATTTCCTGAATAACGGGAAGCACAGCCTGCAAAAGCAAGCGGTCTTTTTCAAAAGCTCCCGCTGCCTTGACTATTTCAAAATCATTCATTGCCGCCGAAGCAAGGGCAATTTTTGTTGCCGTTTCGACTACGGTTTCACGGGGAATATCCGCTCCCTGTGACGAAGCCTGTCCGAGATTATAGACCGCCGCACGGGAAAGCACGGTCGGCAGGAATCCCGACTTCGATGAGCAAAGAAGAATAAAATTGACATATTGCGGCGGCTCTTCAAGGACCTTCAGAATTGCATTCTGACCCTCAACGCCCATTGTGTGGGCATTTTCAAGGATAAAGACCTTTCTGTCCGCTTCGTTTGGCACGATATATGCCTTGGCTCTTATCTCACGGATAATATCAACCTTGAAGGCCTTGGGCTTATCCTCAACGGAATAAACAAGGATATCCGCATGGGAATCCGCCGCAGCCTTACGGCAGTTTGCACAGGCAAAGCAGGGCACCTCCCCGCCGCCCGAGCACACAAGTGCCGCTGCGGTTTTCATTGCAAGAGCCATTCTTTCTTCCGCCGTTGAGCCCTCATAAATGACTGCGTGGGGAAATCGCCTTGTGTTGAGCGCAGCCGACAGGGATTTTTCAACGGAGTTTTCCAAATTGAATTTCTCTGTTTTCATTTAAAACACAGCCTTGGTAATCTTACAGTTTAATAAACTTGTCAACATCCAGCACAAACACCGTTGCACCGCCTACGGTAACCTCAACGGCTCTGGAGATGAAGCCCTCCGTCATGAATGAGGGCGAGGGAGAAACCATCTGGGTACGCTTGCGTGAGAATTCGCTGATAACATCGATAACCTCGTCAACCTTTTCGTCATCCGTACCGATAAGCAGGGTTGAGTTGCCCGCTTTGAGGAAGCCGCCCGAGGTTGAAAGTCGGGTTGCACCGAAGCCCTTGTGAGTAAGCTCGCTGAGCACGCTGGGACAATCGTCATTGTTAATAATGGCAACGATAAGTTTCATATTGTTTCTCCTTTCACAATTGAAATGTTTCGTTCAATAACCTTTCTTCCCCGCCATTCGTAGGCTCTGCCTTCAAGCTCACAGCCCTGTGAAACGGTGGCTTCGGGAGAAGAAAGAAAATCTTCAATTTGAGTTGCTGCGGCATTCTTATTCAGCGGGCACACATCCTGACAGATGTCACAGCCCCAAACGCAGCCGCATTCTTTCATAAGACGCTCTTCTTCGGGAGTCAGAGCACCTTTTTTCTGGGTTATTTCGGAAAGACAGAGCTTTCTTTCAAATCCCGTTTCGGAAATTGCTCCCGACGGGCAGAATTCTCTGCATTTTCCGCATTTTATACAGGATTTTATTTCGCTTTCGGAAAATTCAAGCTCTGCGGTGGTAACAATTTCGCCGATAAATACATATGAGCCGTATTTTTCGGTTATGAGCAGGGTGTTTTCACCCCTCACTCCAAGCCCTGCGTAACAGGCTGCACTCACCTCGGGAATCGGTGAATTATCCGCAAAAAAGGCAAATTTTTCGTTCGGATAAAGCCCTTCAAGCTCCTCAACCGCAGTTTTGAGCCTTGCAAGTGCAACGGCGTGATAATCGGTCACAACCGCATATTTTGAAACATTTCCGTTTTCATAAACCGACTCATCAAGCAGATACGGAAAGCAGGCAACGATAACTGTTTTAGAATTTTCGGGCAGCCTGTTTTTTGCCCTGCACTCAATGAGCCCGTCTTTTATTTTATCAAATGAACACATTCCCCACAAGGGTGAAATGTTATCCATTATTTTTTGAAGATTCAAGCCGTCACCCCACAGCCTGTGCAAGAGCTATCATCACAGGCAAGGTTATTATCGAAATAAAGCTTACAACGGCAACCGTCTGGGATGCAAGACCGATGTTTCTGTCGTATTTTGCGGCAAACATTACCGTGTTGTTGGCGGTGGGTGCACCCGCAGAAATCGAAAGTGCGGCAAGCAGCGTGCCCGTTATGCCCGCAAGTCGGAAGCCTGCCATTAAAAGAAGCGGCAGAATTATGAGCTTTACGAGTGCAACGGCAAAAATCCGCCAATTTTTGAATATGCTTTTAAAGTTTGTGTTTGCAATATATGTGCCGAAAATCAGCATCGCCACGGGAGTATTGAGGCTTGCAACATAGTTAAGCGGCGATGAAATGACATCGGGCAGATTGACCGAAAGAAGAAAAAGCGGAAGTCCGATAATAACGGAGATAACACCGGGATTGAAAAACAGCTTTTTGAAATCGAACTTGACCTTTTCGCCGCCCTTGCCCTTGGTTATTGTGTAAATACCGTGGGTAAAGCTGAAAACGTTGAAGGCAACGATAACCGCAGAGCAGTAGAATACGCCCTCCTCGCCCAGCACCGCACCCGCAAGAGGCAGAGCCATATAGCCGCAGTTTCCGTAAGCACAGGAATATTTGTAAATGCAGCCCTCGTCGATGTTGCATTTATTGAAAACAACGGTTGAAATCAGAGCCGAAACAATGTGAAGAATAAATCCGCACGCCATGGCAACGAAAAGTCCTTTTGCCGTTTCGGGATTATATTCGAGAGTACAGAAGCTCTGAATTATAACTGCGGGAGTTATAACGTAAAAAAGCAAATCCGTGCAGCTTTTTGCAATTTTTTCGGTATAAATTCCGATTTTGTCGCAGATTGCACCAACGGCAACAAGCACATAAAGAATCGCAACCTGCTCACTTGCAATTAAAACATTCTGAAGAAACATTGATTACTCCTCGTTCTTTGCTTCGGGAAGCTTATCCGTTACTCTTGTGAGAACGGCTGAAATTATGAAAAGTGCCACTCCGAAATCGCAGTATTCCGCTGCCGAATATGAATAAAGCAGCTGTGCGTTGCCCGTGATTGTTACGATAAATCTGGGAATGAAGCACACAAGGGCAAGAAGTGCCGCAGGAATTCCGTAGGCTGCGATTTTCCATTCGTTTCCCTTGCCGCCTACACGGGAATTAACCTGTGCAAAAGCGAAGAAAAACATAATCATGAAGCAAATCATAATCATTTCAAACAGAAGGTCCGAAACTCTTACAAAGCTGATTGTTCTCTTAAAACGGTAAACAAGTCTGAAAATCGACCAGATAACGGGTGCAAGAGAAATAAGGCGGTATTCCGAGCCGTTGGTTTTTCCGCTTAAATATGAAAAACCGAGTACAACAAGATAAATCGAAGTAAACACCGCAAAAACCGCTTCGGCGGTAAGAATAACGCCGTCACCCTGTGTCATGCCTTCAACATAATTTGCAGTTGAAAGACCCGACGAAATCTCCTCGATTTTCATTACGGAGGTGATGCAGAATGCCGCATCAAGCAGCACTCCCAGTGCGGCAGCCATTGAAATCACGCCCATTCCCGGACGTTTGGAAACCTCAAGAGAATAATAAAGCCTTTTACGGCTGAATATTCCGTAAACCAGAATGGCAACTATTGAAAGAGCAAGCACACCGTAAAGAAGATATACGCTCCAGTCAGCCTCTCTGTAAAATCCGCTTTCGCCTTCAAGAACGGTGAAAAACTGCATCGTTCTTATCGGAAGCGCAACAACCGCGGCAATCGCCATAATTATTACGCCGATGCCGAAGCCGCTTGCGATTGATTTGTTTTTCATTTTCATAACCTCTTATCTGTTGTCAATGGAAATATAAGGATGCTTGACATTATTGTTCTTATAAGCGGGTCTGATAATCTTTCCGCCGCTTACGAGCTCTTCCATTCTGTGTGCCGACCAGCCCGAAATTCTTGCAATTGTGAAGATGGGGGTGAAAAGGTCGGGCGGAATATCAAGCATTTTATAGACAAGTCCCGAATAGAGGTCAACGTTTGCACACATTGCTGCCTTTTTGACGGTTTTATGGCTGTTGAAGATTTCGGGAGTGAGCTGTTCGATGAGGCTCAAAAGTCTGAATTCATCCTCAAACTCCGTACCCATTGCAAATTCCTCTGCCTTTGCACGAAGAATTCTTGCTCTGGGGTCTGAAAGGGTATAAACCGCATGACCCATGCCGTAGATAAGACCCGAGCCGTCGCCCGCTTCCTTACGCATAATCTTGCGAAGGAAATCCGCAACCTGACCCTCGTCGGTTATGTCATTGATGCCTTCTTTGATATGCTCAACCATTTCGGAAACCTTGATGTTTGCACCGCCGTGCTTGGGTCCCTTGAGCGAGCCGATGCTCGCCGCCATGGTTGCATAGGTATCCGTGCCGCTCGAGGTAAGAACACGGCTTGTGAAGGTTGAGTTGTTACCGCCGCCGTGCTCGGCATGAAGCATAAGACAGATGTCAAGAAGCTTTGCCTCACGGTCGGTGAACTGCTTGTCGGCTCTGATTGAGCGAAGAATTGTCTGTGCGGTTCTGAATTCGGGCTTCATGGGATGAATATACATACTCTTGCGGTAATAGTGTCTGCGTTTTACCTGATAAGCATAAACCATGATTGCGGGAATCTGTGCGATAAGATGTATGCACTGACGAAGCACGTTTTCGATTGAAGTGTCGTCGGGATTTTCGTCATATGAATAAAGTGCAAGCACCGAACGTGAAAGCTTGTTCATGATGTTGGGTGAGGGAGCTTTCATAATCATATCCTCGATGAAATCATCGGGAAGCTCACGGCACTGTGCAAGAATGTTGCAGAAATTATCAAGCTGCTGCTTTGTGGGAAGAGTTCCGAAAAGAAGAAGATAAACAACCTCTTCAAAGCCGAATCTGTCCTCTTTTATGCAGGCATTGACGATATCCTCCATGTTGACGCCTCGGAAATAAAGGTGACCCTCTCTGGGCACCTTTTCGCCGTCGTCGATATAGTAGCCCTCAACGGTACAAACGCCCGTTATGCCTGCCATAACGCCTGTGCCGTCGGAATTTCTCAGGCCTCTTTTTACGTTGAACTTCTCGTAATCCGCAGGGTCTATATGGTTATATTTGCGAATTTCATCGCATAATTGTTTAATGTCACGCTCCGCAACGTGCGATTCAATAATGGTGGACATATTATACGCCTCCGTTTCCTGTAAAATAAAACAATATCTCCATCATAATTTTATAATTAATTTATTATATACTCTGACGCTTTAAAAGTCAAGCAAGAAAGGATGAATAAAATGAGAACAAATCTTATTGCCTGTATTATAATCGCTCTGTCGCTTATTCTCTGCCCCGTTGCCGCCATGGGCAGCGAAAAAGACGGGGATTTTTCCGAAACGCAGCCAACCGAAAAAGCTGCAAAAATCCTTGACGGAAGCGTTGAATTCATATCCGTTATGTCGTCATCAACAGGCAACGTTGAAAAAATCAAACTGCGGGAATATGTCATAGGCTCCGTTGCGGCGGAAATGGATGCCCTCTGCCACAGCGAGGCTCTCAAGGCACAGGCGGTTGCAAGCTATACATATGCAAAAAAGACCCGTGAACAGAACGAAAAACACAAAGATTCTTCGCTGAAAAATGCTGATATAACCGACAGCCCCGACACTCATCAGGGCTATATTGACGAAGAAATGAGAAAAGAAAAATGGGGCGATAAATTTGAGGAATACGAAAAGAAAATCGAAGCCGCCGTTGACGAGGTTTTCGGCTTTTATCTGACCTATAACGGCGAAACGGCACTTGCGGTTTACCATTCGATAAGTGCGGGAAACACCCAGAGTGCAGAAACAATGTGGGGCAGCGAAATCTCTTATTTATCAAGCGTTTCAAGCCCCAGCGACAAGCTCTCGCCCGATTACACTGAAAAGAAATATTTTGAAGAATCCGAGTTTAAAAAGCTGGCAAAGGAATGCGGTGTCAATTTAAGCGGCGACGCCGAAAAATGGGTCGGCGAAATAACCGAAGCCGACAGCGGCTATGCCATGTCCGTGCGGCTCGGGTCAACGGAAATAAGCTCCGCAAAATTCCGTGAAATCTTCGGTTTGAAAAGCCTTTGTTTTGACATTGATTATTCCGACGAAAAATTCGTTATCACAACAAAAGGTCACGGTCACGGAGTCGGAATGAGCCAGTACGGTGCGGACTATATGGCACGTCAGGGCAGCTCGTGGAGAGAAATTCTGGAACACTATTATGTGGGTGTTGAGATAGATAAAGTATAATTCTTCCAAATAAGGAAAAGCTATCAGAAAAACTTGGAGGAATTATTATGAAAAAGGTTGTCATAACTGCGGACAGTGCCGCCGATATTCCGAGGGAAATTGCCGAAAAATACGGCATAAAAATCATGCCCATGTGCGTTATTTTCGGCGGCAGAGCCCTGCGTGACGGCGTTGACATAACCGCAACACAGATTTTTGACTATGTTGAGGAAACGGGCGAAATCCCCAAAACCTCTGCGGTTTCGCCGGGCGAATACATCGACTTTTTCACTCCGTTTCTTGAAGAAGACAAGGCGGTTGTTCATCTTTCATTCTGTTCGGAGCTTTCGTCAACCCACAGAAACGCAAAAATAGCAACCTCAAGGCTTTCCGACGTTTATCCGCTGGATACCCGAAGCCTCGGCGGCGGAATTTCCCTGCTCGCAGTCAAGGGCTGCGAAATGCGTGACAAGGGAATGAGCGCGGAGGAAATTTATTCAAATCTTTCCTCTCTTATTCCGAAAATAAAAGTATCTTATCTGCTTGACAGCATTGACTTTCTGCGTCGCTCGGGCAGATGCTCCGCAGCGGCGGCATGGGGTGCAAATCTGCTTTCAATCAAGCCCTGTGCCGCCATGATTGACGGCAAAATAGAGGTCATAAAAAAATATCGGGGCAAAGCAAAAGCCGTTCGGCTGCAATACGCAGACGAACAGCTTAAAGCTCACAAAAATATTGATTTTTCGGTTGCATTTATCTATCATTCGGGTGTCGGCGAAGCCGAGCTTTCCGAAATCGGGAAAATGCTTGAAAACGCAGGCTTCAGACAGGTTATAACCGCCTTTACGGGCTGCATGATAAGCCTGCACAGCGCACCGAATGCACTGGGAATTCATTTTATTTCAGATTGATTATTTTACGTTTTTGGCAATAAAATCAAGCGTAACCTCGCAGATTTCCTCTGCTCTGTTTTCAATGCACTGATGTCCGCCGCCCTCAACAAGATAGGTTTCTGCATCGGGGAAGGCTTCACCCATCTGCGTTTTCATCGTTTCATTGATGATGATATCCTCGCTTGCCTGGCAAAGGAAAACAGGGCACTTGACCTTATCGGCATTTGCAAGGTCGGTTGCCTTGACGTTGAACATCATTTCGCACATTCCGCCGCCGAAGCCGTCATACTGCACGGCATCGGTAACGCCCGACACATCATAATTCATTGCAAAATCCCAGTCCATTGTTGCGGCATAGATTATAAGCTTGACAAGGAAGGAAATCTTTGTGCCGTATTTAAAGAAGGCGTTCATAATTCCTTTCATGATATCCGAGGTCATAAGACCTTCCATTTCCTTCGGGAATTCACTCTGGGGTGCGGGGCAGTAGAGAAGAAGTGCGTCAACATCATTCTCGATTGCGATATTAGCCGCAACGCCGCCGCCCATTGAATGGCCCGCAATTATCCATTCATCCACGGGTGCAATGCTCTTCATAAGCTCGGTGATAAGAATTTCACGGTCAACGATTGTCATATCGTCGGATTCTCTTGTGCTGAAGCCGAAGTTGGGAAGGTCGGCAAGCACGCATTCATAGCCCGCATCGGCAAGAATCGGAGCCATGTTTCTCCATGCGTAGGTTGAGCAAAGGAAGCCGTGGAGCATCATGATTCTGCCCTTCATTTCGCCCTTTGCGGGTACAACTCTGTAGTGGATATCGTAATCGCCGTATGTATAAAATTTACTGTCCTCATAGGGCTTGAATTCACCGTCACCTGCGTAAACCGCAATGCCCATTGTTGAGAAAATCATTGCAAAAACGCAAATTAAACTAACTATCTTCTTCATATAAATTATCCTTTAATTTACAAAAATTATCGGCGGGAGCAAGCCTCCGCCCTACTCTTAAACCAAAGTTTCACTTTGCCGAAAACAACACAGCAAAGCTATATATCACCGCATGATGTGCAACATCATGCCTTACCTGTGCTTCCGAAGCCGCCTGCTCCCCTTTCGGTGTCGTCAAGGGAATCGGCTTCAACGGGAGTTATGAGCGACACTGGCATGATTACAAGCTGCGCTATTCTTTCGTCGGGGTTGATTGTATACGCCTCTTTGAGCTGATTGATAACGCCTACGCAGATTTCGCCCCTGTAGTCGCTGTCGATTACGCCCACGCTGTTGAGAAGTCCGATGCCGTGCTTGATTGCAAGACCGCTTCTTGCAAAAACAAACGCACCAAGCTCCGCAGACGGAAGCTCAATTGCAATTCCCGTCGGAATAACCGCCTTTTCGCCGCCTGCAAGGGTTATGGGCTCATCGATGCAGGCATATAAATCCATGCCTGCACTGCCCGGAGTTGCCCTGAATGGTATTTTAGCGTTTTCTCTTAATTTTTTTACCTTGAATTCCATTATTTCACAAGACGCTCCTTATATCTTTCTTCGGGAGAAACCTTCTTGTGGGGGCACTGAACGGGCTCCTTGACCGCAAAGGCGGGATTTGCCCAGCGGACTGCGTTTATGATAATTCTCTGAACATATTCGTTGTGGAAGGTGGGGTTGCTTTCGTGACCCGGCTGGAAATAGAAAATCTTTCCGAGTCCTCTCTTCCAGCAGCAGCCCGAGCGGAAAACTTCACCGCCCGCAAACCAGCCGAGGAATACAAGCTCGTCGGGCTCGGGGATATCAAACTGCTCGCCGTACATTTCTTCAACATCAATGCTGAAATGGGCGGGAATGCCCTGTGCAATGGGATGGGTGGGATTGATGTTCCAGATTCTTTCCCTGTCGCCGTCTCTCCAGCGGAGATTGCAGGTTGTGCCCATAAGAGCTCTGAAAATCTTTGAGTGGTGTCCCGAATGGAGCACAACAAGACCCATGCCCGCAAGCACACGCTTATGTATTTTTTCAACAAGCTTGTCGGGAACCTTGTCGTGTGCCATGTGTCCCCACCAGATAAGAACATCGGTGTTTTCAAGCACTTCATCGGAAAGTCCGCACTTACGCTGTGAAAGCGTTGCGGTGCGTACGGTCATATCCTCCTGTGAGGAAAGAAAATTCTTTATGCAGCCGTGAATGCCTGCGGGATAAACGCCCGCAACCTCGTTGCTGAGCTTTTCGTGAACGCCCTCGTTCCATACTGTAACTCTGATCATGTCAATTCTCCTTTATCGTAATTTTTTGAGTATTTCCTGTGATGCCGCAACGATTTTTGCGGCTGCGGGCTTGGTTATGAGATCCATTTCGCCCATAAATTCAACATAATCGCCGTCAAAGCGATGCTTGAAGCGGTAAAGACCGAAAAGCGGATTGCTTTCGTCAATCACGCCCGCAACACCCCTGAAATCATAGATGCGGCAGTTATTTTCGATTGCCCACTTGATCATCTCCCATTGGAGAAGGTAGTTGGGCATAACCTTTCTGTCCGAATTTGACGAAGCTCCGTAGAAATACCAGACCTTATCGCCCCACAAAACCGAAATTGCACCTGCGATTGGTCTGCCCTCGTAGTATGCCATATAGAGTCTTGCCTTGTCGCCGAAGCAGTCAAGGATTTTGGCAAAATATGCAGCGGAGCGAAGCTCAAAGCCGTCTCTTTCGCAGGTTTCTTTCATAATCGAATAGAAAACATCTGCCATTTCGCTGCCGTGAATTTTGATTTCAACATTATTTTTGAGTGCAATTCTAATTTTTCTGCGGTGGTCGGAATGGAACGCCGCAAAAACCTCGTCCTCGGTTCTGCCGTTGAGGTGGATTCTTATAACGTATCTGCACTGAAAATCCTCAAAATTGATTGTACGCTCTTTGAATTTGAAGCCCTGTGAAAGAGCAATTGCTCTGTATTCCTCGTTGTCAACGGGAACATCCTTGTCGATTTTCAGCTCGTAGGCGTTATATTTTTTGCCCTCCTCCTTTGCGGCGGCAATGAGTGCGGCAAAGGTTTCCTTATCGTCAAAATTGCAGACGGGGCCTCTCGGAGCATACATCATGTGATAAGGCAGCTTTGAAATTTTGCGGAGCAAAACGCCGAGCGTGCCCGTTATTTCGCCGCTGTCGTTTCTGCAGATTACGCCGAACCATTTCCAGTCATCCTTGACCCTTGCCCACAGGGAGGTCTGAAGAAAATGACCGTTTTCGTGGCTCTCGACAAAAGAATCGAGCAGCGATGCGTTGTTTATATCAACAATCTGTGTTTTCACTTCATATCCTCGCAATACATAATTATAGATGATGCCATTATACTCCAAGATTGCCCGAATTGCAATAGCTGCGTTACATATTGTCTACGACATGCGTTACATATTGTCTACGATATTGCGTGCCGTTCTTTTGAGCTGCTCAACGGATTTGATTTCAACCCCCGATTCAATAATCGCATTTTTGACTCCGACCGAAAGCTTTTCAAATTCCGCACGGACTTCAGGGTTATTGATAAAAAATTCTGCCATGTTTTCACCTCTCTTCTCACTTTTATTTTTGGAAAATTTGCTCTTTATAATTCAGTCATTGCCGAAAATTGAAAAAAGTTTTTAATAAACACTTGCTTTTTTTGAAAATAAAAGCGATAATATAAAAAATAAAAAACGAAAGGATGACATTTTTTGGAAGCTATACTTAATTTTGATCTTTCAATCTTTGAGTTTTTCCAGACAACCCTCCGAAACGGCGTTCTTGACGTTATTCTGAAGGTTATCACAACGCTCGGCGACGACGGCATTTTCTTTATCATTCTCGGTCTTGTAATGCTTTGCTTCAAGAAAACCCGCAAGGCAGGTCTTGTTGCTCTCGGCGCACTGCTCGTTATGACAATCCTCAATAACGAAATCATCAAGCCCATCATGGAGCGTCCCCGCCCCTATAACCTCACAAGACTTGCAGACGCAACTGCAGACGTTCTTGCCTACACCAACGGCGAAAAGAGCCTTGACTGGGTTGGCTTCTTCGGCAAAATCGACTGGTCAATCGACAGATTCCCCGGTCTTGCGGAAAAATGGAATGCAGGCTATGCCTTCCCCGAAATCGTTGAAAGAATGAAGCCCACTTCGCTCTCATTCCCCTCGGGTCACACCTCATCGGCATTCACCTTTGCAATGGCAATCACATTGGTTCTCAAGAACAAGGGTGCCGCAATCGCATCATTCATCTTCGCATTCCTTATGGGTATTTCAAGAATCTATGTCGGCGTTCACTATCCCACAGACGTTATCGTCGGTGCTGTTGTCGGCATTCTCTATGCCGTTATCGGCTACTTCATTTTTGCAAAGCTTTACGATGTTGTTTATCCCAAAATCGAAAACGCAATCGCAAACAGAAAAGCAAAGAAAAAGGCATAAAACATAAAAGACAGACGGCTGAAGCTTCGTTTTTTCAACGGATTTTCAGCCTTTTTTGTCGGCGAATGGTCTGTGCGTGTTTTGATAATCAAGCACATCTCAACAAGCAAACCACTACAAGATAAAGTGCAGAGTGCAAAGTGCAAAGTTAAGGGTCTGCGACGCAATTATATTAAAATGTGCGTGTAGGGGTTGGCGACTCGACAACCCGTGCAAGCTGAAAGCTTGCAATAAATTTTGTTATACACCTGACGGTGCATTCGGGACGTCGAGGACGCCGTC
>JAFUNA010000028.1 GCA_017473165.1 Clostridia bacterium
AGCCGTTTATCCTTGCAAATTTCAACGGCACAAGCGGCGATATTGACGTTATCACCCACGAATTCGGTCACGCACTTGCGGCGGATTATATGTTCAAATTTGCCGAGCCCGACTATCCGACGGGTATGGAAACTCACGAGTGCCACAGCATGAGCATGGAGTTTCTTTGTCATAAGTATATGGATAAATTCTTCGGGGAAAGTACGGAGAAATACCGCTACAAGCACATTGTTGATGCGATTTCGTTTATTCCTTACGGCGTAATCGTTGACGAATTCCAGCATTGTGTTTACGGGAATCCCGACCTTACCCCCGCAGAGCGAAAGGCGGAATATCTAAAGCTTGAGGAAAAATACAGACCCTATCTTTCCTTTGAAGGCATTCCTTACCTCGAAAAGGGTACACGCTGGCAGTATCAGATGCACATTTATGAAAGTCCGTTTTATTATATCGACTACTGCCTTGCACAATGCGTTGCGCTTGCGTTTCTCGGGCTTTCGAGAGAGAATTTTGATGATGCACTTGAAAAATATGTTGAATTCCTTAAGAAAACAGGCGGAATTTCTCTCGGTGAGCTGATTGAAGGTGCGGGATTTGAGTCGCCTTTCAAGGAAGGTTCACTTAAGGAAACTGCGGAAAGAACAATGAAAATCATATCTGAAATTAACCTTTAAATGAAAAAACGGATTGTACCGGCACTGACCGGTACAATCCGTTTTGTGATTTTAGATTAATACTTGAAGTTCTTGTAGACGATGTGAGCTGTACCGCTTGCGTTACCGGAGCCGACAAGACCAACGTCAATTGTGCAGGTGATATCGTATTCAACGGTAAGGCTTACGAGGTGACCTGTTGCAGCGTCAACAACTGCGGTTACCTTTGCATTGTCATAGCTTTCGTTGATGATAGCGCTGCCGTAGATATCGTCAAGTGCGTCATAGATAACGGGACCTGTCTTGTGGTCGTAATAGCCCTTATCCTCATCGCCTACGCAGATGCCGCACTTATCAATGGGAGCATTTGTATATTTTTCAGTTTCAGAGCCCTTGCTTGTGCCGCCCTTAACGCCGAGAACGATGGTGTATTTGCCGCCGTTTTCCTTGCAGGTTGCGTTTGTAAGGTCAGCCTCTGTGAGAGTGCTCTTGCGGAGATAATGATGATTCTTGTCTGAATCCCAGTTGCCCTTTGTTACGTTTTCGGTGTATTTGTTTTCTGCACCGATGCCCATGAACTGATAAACAAGGTCTTTGAATGCACCGAGAGCACCTTTGGTTTCAAGCTTTTCGTTATCAGCTGAACGCTCCTTGTTGAAGCCTGCCTTTGCATCGTAAGCGGAATTTACTGCTTTGTTGTAAACTGCAAGGATTTCAGCCTTTGTCTGGGGAGCTGCAACGGGAGCAGCGGCTGTTGTTGTTTCGCCTTCAGCGGTTGTTGCTTCGCCTGAAACTGCTTCTGTTGAAGCTTCTGTTTCACCTTCAGCTGTTGTTGCTTCTGCATCTGCTGCGGTTGTGTCGTCAGCAACGGGAGCGTCAACGTCTTCTGCTGCGGTTGTGTCCTCTGCAACGGTTGTGTCGGGTGCGGTTGTTGTTTCGTCGGATGTTGTGTCTTCTTTACCGCAGGCTGCGAAGCTGAAAAGAAGAGCAGCGGCAAGAAGGATTGCGAGAATTTTTTTCATTTGGATATCTCCTTTCATATTTAATGCCATGAGGCATAATTTACATTATATTGATTCAATAAATCTCATGAATGCTGCTTCTCCGTCAGGAGTGCGTTTGAAAACGCCCGCATGCTCGAGAACGGTTGCAAAAACCTTGCCAACCTCTGCGTGGAGGATATCGGTGACATTATCGGAGTTGATTTCGCCGTATGAACCTCTGAATTCGTCAACCCAGTCGGCGTGGAGAGCGGTGGCTTTGTCTGCGTGAAGGTCTTTTCCTGCAACGATTGCATCAGCAAGAACTTCAAGCTCATTTTTGAGTCTGGCGGGAAGCACCGCAAGACCCATAACCTCAATAAGTCCTATGTTTTCCTTTTTGATGTGATGAAGCTCTGCATGGGGATGATAAACGCCCATGGGATGCTCTTCGGTTGTTATGTTGTTGCGAAGAACAAGGTCGAGCTCATATTTTTCGCCTCTGCGGCGGGCAATGGGTGTTATTGTGTTGTGAGCGGAGCCCTTTGTTTCAGCAAAGATGAATGCACTCTCGTCGGTATAGCCTCTCCATGCGGTGAGGATTTTGTCGGCAAGGTCAACAAGGCTTTCGGGGCTGTCGGAGAGCAGTCTGATTGTTGACATCGGCCATTTTACAATGCCTGCCTCAACGTTTTCAAAGCCCTCAAAGCAGATTTTCTTTTCAATCGGAGCACGCTCCATTGCAAACTCATATCTGCCGCCCTGGAAGTGCTCATGGCTGAGAATTGAGCCGCCGACGATGGGCAAATCCGCATTTGAGCCGATGAAATAATGGGGGAAAAGTCCCACGAATTCAAGAAGCTTTGCGAATGCCGACCTGTCAATTACCATGGGCTTATGCTTGCCGTTGAAAACTATGCAATGCTCGTTGTAATAAACATAAGGAGAGTACTGCATAAACCAGTCGGAGCCGTTGATTTTTATGGGAATGATTCTGTGATTCTGTCTTGCGGGGAAATTGACTCTTCCCGCATAGCCCTCACATTCACGGCAAAGCTGGCACATGGGATAGCCCGATTGAGGTGCATTTTTTGCATCTGCGATTGCCTTGGGGTCTTTTTCGGGCTTTGAGAGGTTAACCGTGATGTCAATTACGCCGTAGTCGCCGCTGTGCTGCCACTTAAGGTCCTTTGCGATTCTGTCACGGCGGATGTAGTTTGTGTCACAGCTGAATTTATAGTAGTAATCCGTTGCTTTTTCGGGGTTTTCAGCATAAAAGGCTTTGAATTTTTCAATAACAAATGAAGGTCTGGGGGTAAGACAGCCCATGATTGCTGTGTCGAAAAGGTCCCTGTATGTAATCGAGTCTTCGAGAATTCCCTTTTCAACGGCATAATCGCAGAGTGCATCAAGAAGCTCGCTTACAGAGCTGGTTGCTTCTTCGCAGGAGCCGTCAAATTCATCCTTCTTTAAAAGATAAAGAATTGAATTTGTGCAATATACCTTGTCAGATTCCTCAATCAGCTTGTTTGCGGCTGCATAAGAAATCAGAGCTTTGATGTATGAATCAATCATTTTAATCTCTTCTTTCGGGAACAAAGTACATATATTATATACATTTTATTTCATATGTGCAAGAGTCAAATTCATATTCGTGAATATTTTCAGAAAATTATGTAAATTTTTGTGATATTGTGCTATTATAAAATCAGAAATCGGAGTTAATTAAGAGCTTTACAACCGCAACGATTTGCTTTCGTATTTTCAATCGGCAGTTTTTTAATTTCATCAAGGAATTTTTTGTTTTTTAGTCTTTACTTTTTGTGTTTCATGTGTTAAAATGTTAAAGTATAAAAGTATTCCGAAAGGATGTTAACAATGAGCAAGATTAAAGATAAAAGCGTTGATTTTCTCTTTGAGGCAATTCTCAATCTTCAGACTCTTGATGAATGCTACGATTTCTTTGAGGACCTTTGCACGGTTACCGAAATAAAGGCTCTTTCCCAGAGAATTTCGGTTGCCAAAATGCTTCGTGATAAAAAAGTTTACAGCGATATCGTCTCCGAAACAGGTGCAAGCACCGCAACCATAAGCCGTGTTAACCGTTCGCTTCAGTACGGCTGCAACGGTTATGAGGAAATCTTCAAGAGGATGGAAAAGTAATGTCATACGATAATTTTTCCCGTTTCTATGACATGCTGACCGATAATGTAGAGTATGAGAAGCGTGCAGATTATTTTTGCAGGCTTCTTTCTATGTGCGGAATAAAAGAGGGCATACTCCTTGATTTGGGCTGCGGCACGGGCTCTGTGAGCGTTAAAATGGCTGAAAAGGGTTTTGACGTTATCGGTGTTGACAGCAGCATAGGAATGCTCAATGCGGCGCAGCAGAAAATGTTTGAAAGCGGAAGGCATATGCTTCTGCTCAATCAGAAAATGCAGGAAATCGACCTTTACGGCACGGTTGACTGTGCAATCTGCGTTCTCGACGGAATAAACCATCTTGATTCAGCCGGGGATGTCAGAAAAACCTTTGAAAAGGTTTCTCTCTTTATGAATCCCGGCGGAGCGTTCGCCTTTGACGTGAACACAATCCATAAGCACAAAAACGTGCTTGCGGATAACGCCTTTGTGTTTGAGCCCGACGGCTTGTTCTGCGTGTGGCAGAATAATTATAACAGCTCCGATAACAGCGTTGAAATTTCTCTTGATTTCTTTGAGGAAGAGGATGGCGTATATTATCGCACGGGAGAAAGCTTCAGCGAGCGGGCATATGAGCTTGACGAAATAAAAAAATGGCTTGAGGATTCGGGCTTTGAGGTTGTCGGAATTTTTGATGACCTTACAACCGACGAAGTCAGAGCCGACAGCGAAAAAGCTGTATTTTTAGCAAGAAAGAAGTAATGATATGAGCGAACTTGTAAGAATGATTTCAAAAGACGGAACATTGACCGTCATTGCGGTTGACACAACAGACATAATCAATAAAATGGAGAGAATTCACATGACCTCTGCCGTAACCTCTGCCGCACTCGGCAGACTTCTCACGGCGGCGTCAATGATGGGTGCGGTTCTTAAGGGTAAGGATGACAGCATAACCCTTCGAATTAACGGCGGCGGACCTGCAGGCTCGCTTATTGCCGTTTCCGACAGTGAGGGCAACGTCAGGGGCTATGTTGAAAATCCGATTGTCGAGATTCCTCTCAACGATAAGGGAAAGCTTGACGTTGCGGGTGCTGTAGGCAAGGAAGGCGGACTCACCGTTATGAAAGACCTCGGAATGAAGGAGCCCTATATCGGACAGGTTCCCATTGTTTCGGGCGAAATCGCAGAGGATATCACAAGCTATTTTGCAATCAGCGAGCAGCTCCCCAGCGTTTGTGCTCTCGGAGTGCTCGTTAATCCCGATTTAACAATACAGGCGGCGGGCGGATTTATTATTCAGCTTCTTCCCACGGCTCTCGATGATACAATTGATCAGGTTGAGGAATGCATCAAGGGAATTGAGCCCGTAACAAAGATGCTCACCGACGGCATGACACCCGAGGATATCTGCAGACGTGTTTTAAGCACCTTTGACCTTGAAATTCTCGATTCGTCAAATCCCGAATACAGATGCAACTGCTCAAGAGAGCGTGTAACAAAGGCGCTGCTCACTCTTGGCAAGGAAGAGCTTGAAGATATGGCAAATGACCCCAAAACCGTTGTCAACTGCCATTTCTGCGAAAAGAAATACAAATTTACTCCCGACGAAATCAGAAAGCTTGCGGAGAAATAAAATTCACCCCGAAGATTCATTTCTTCGGGGTGTCGGTTATTTGGTATTAAATATATATGTATACAGATTTCCGTCTTTTTCGGTAAATTTGAATCCGAGACCTTCAAAAAGTCGAATGGAGGAATAGTTTTCTTCGTCAACAGCAACTTCAACGACATCGATTTTATCAGTAAAATTATCCAAAACATATTTTACACTTGCTTTTCCGTAACCGCAATTCCGGTAATCGGGTAAAATGAAAAGCGAAATATACATTTTTATGTCATGAATTTCAAAATGAATGCCGCCGATAAGCTTGCTGTCAAGCAAAATTTTATAATAAAAAACATTTTCTGTTTCGGTAACATAATCAAAATAATTTTTACTGATTGAAATAAATTTTTTTACGGAACGGAGATTGTGGAACTCTTTTAAAACAGGTATGTCTGAATCGTTTCTTTGAAGTAATATAAAATCAAGTCTGTTCATATTTAACACCCCTTAACACTCAAATCCCTTGTATTATAAGGCTTTTAAGCCGTGATGTCAACGTACGGACAAGAGAATATAAGGTGTGTTTTTGCTTTTGGGATTTCTTGAAAATAATTCTCAAAACGCACTAAAAACTTTTTGAAAAAAATTTAAAAAAATTTGAAAAAAAGGGTTGACATTTCCGAAAAAGTAGTGTATTATACAGTACGTTGCTTGACGAGAGCAACGCCAACGTGGGAGCATAGCTCAGCTGGGAGAGCATCTGCCTTACAAGCAGAGGGTCACAGGTTCGAGCCCTGTTGTTCCCACCATTTGGCCCGGTAGTTCAGCTGGTTAGAACGCTAGCCTGTCACGCTAGAGGTCGACGGTTCGAGCCCGTTCCGGGTCGCCATTGAGTGACCTGTAATTTCAAATTACAGGTCATTTCTATGCCTCTGTAGCTCAGTTGGTAGAGCAGTGGACTGAAAATCCTCGTGTCGTTGGTTCGATTCCGACCGAAGGCACCATTTGCGGGTTTAGCTCACTTGGTAGAGCGCCACCTTGCCAAGGTGGAGGTAGCGAGTTCGAGCCTCGTAATCCGCTCCAAGGCCGCTTAAAAGGAATTTTAAGCGTTCGTTTTTCTTAAAACCCTGAATAAAGGGAAAAAATAAGTAATAAAATTAAATGTATGGCACCAT
>JAFUNA010000029.1 GCA_017473165.1 Clostridia bacterium
ATTGATATGGTATATTATATTTTTCTGTGATATTATTTTTCATTAGCACGTTAATTATATCACAAAAAGACTACAAGCCTATCCTTTTTTGATAGACTTGTAGTTCTTTTTTTATTCAGACTGTTTTTTTACAGCCCCTTTCTTCGGCGGGAGCAATCCTCCGCCCTACTTTATAAAAAAATATTTCATAATATACTTGAAATATGATGAAAAAATGGTAAAATAACTATGTAAAAAAAATACCGCTTGGAGGTTATTTTATGGCAAAATTTTTATTTTCCGCTTTCGCAGACGAAGCTTCGCCCGACATTCTTGAGCAGATAGCTGCCTGCAAAGCAAACGGCATCGAATACATTGAGCTTCGTAACGTTAACGGCAAAAACATTTCAAACTTCACCGTTGAAGAAGCAAAGGAGCTCAAAAAGCTTCTTGACGATAACGGCATGAAGGTTTCTTCAATCGGCTCACACTACGGCAAAATCGAAATCGACGATGATTTTGAGCCTCATTTTGAAGCATTCAAGCAGACCGTTGAGGTCGCAAAGGTTCTTGAAACAAAATATATCAGAATGTTCAGCTTCTTCTTCACAAAGGGTCAGAGCATTGATGAATATAAAGACGAGGTTTACAGAAGACTTACCGCTATGGTTGACTACTCCAACGAGCACGGTATTCTCTGCTGCCACGAAAACGAAAAGGGCATCTACGGCGATATCCATGACAGATGCGTTGAGATTGCCGAGCATTTCGGCGACAGAATGGGCGTTATCTTTGACCCCTCAAACTACATTCAGTGCGGCTGCAACACCGCAGAGGGCTTTAAGCTCCTCAAAGACCGCATTACATATATGCACATAAAAGACTGCATTGCAGAAATCGATACAGTTGTGCCCGCTGGCGAGGGCGACGGTCATCTTGAAGACATCATCGCAGCTCTCGACAAGGAAGAAAAGGTATATTTCCTTTCGGTTGAGCCTCATCTGAGAGTCTTTGAGGGTCTTGATAACCTTGAGCCCGACGATTCAACCGCATCAAAAATGAACAGCAAGTTCGTTTATCCCGACAATCAGACATCTTTTGCCGCTGCCTGCTCCGCAATCCACAAGATTGTTGAAAAGGTTCAGCCCGTAAGATTCGGCATAATCGGCGTAGGCAACATGGGCACATCCCACATCAATATGCACCTTCAGGGCAAGCATAAAGAGCTTCGCATAACAGCCGTTGCAGACATCAACCCCGAAAGACTTGATGCCGCAAAGGCACTCATGCCCTCACTCAAAACCTTTGACAGCGCAGAAGCTCTCATCGACAGCGGCGAGGTTGACGTTGCACTTATCGCAACTCCCCACTATGACCACCCCCCCATCGCACAGTACGCTTTTTCAAAGGGTGTTCACGTTCTCACAGAAAAGCCCGCAGGCGTTTATACAAAGCAGGTTCGTGAAATGAACGAGGCTGCCGCAAAAACAGACCTTGTTTTCGGAATTATGTATAACCAGCGTACAAACTGCGTTTACAGAAAAATGCGTGAGCTTGTTCAGAGCGGCGAGCTTGGCGAAATCCGCCGTGTGAGCTGGATTATCACCGACTGGTACCGCACACAGGCTTATTATAATTCAGGCGGATGGCGTGCAACCTGGAAGGGCGAAGGCGGCGGCGTTCTGCTTAACCAGTGCCCCCATAATCTTGACCTCTGGCAGTGGATTTGCGGTCTGCCCGTGAAAGTCAAGGCTTTTGTTCACGAAGGCAAATGGCACGACATCGAGGTTGAGGATGACGTTACAATCTATGTTGAATACGAAAACGGTGCAACAGGCACATTCATAACAACAACAGGCGACTGCCCCGGCACAAACCGCTTTGAAATTACTCTTGACGGCGGCAAGCTTGTCTGCGAAAACAACAAGCTCATGCTCTATAAGCTCGAAGGCAGAGTTTCCGAGCATTGTGCAACCGCTTCGGAAGGCTTCGGCCGGATTGACGGTGAATGGATTGAGGTTGAAACCGACGGCATGAACAAGCAGCATTCCGAGGTCTGCAACAAGTTTGCAGCTGCCGTTCTCCGTGGAGAAGAACTCACCGCAAAGGGCGAAGAAGGCATCAGAGGTCTTTCAATCTCCAACGCAGCTCACCTTTCCGCATGGCTCGGCAAGGAAATCGAGCTTCCCGTTGACGAGGACCTCTACTATGCAGAGCTTCAGAAGAAAATTGCCGCAGGCAAGGCAGACAAAAAGGTTGTTACCTCACAGGTACAGGCCGATATGTCCTCAACATTCTGATAAAGGAAGTGTTACCCATGAAAGTTGCTGTTACAGGATGCGGCAGCGTTTCCAAAATGCACTTCAAGGCGTTGAGCGAAATTCCCGATATTGAAATTGCTGCGGTTGCTGACATAAAGCCCGAAAGGGCAGATGCAATGGCGGCGGAATACGGTGCAAAAGCTTATTACGATTTTGATGAGCTGATTGAAAACGAAAAACTCGATGCCGTTCACATCTGCACCCCCCATTATCTTCACACTCCCATGGCTGTCAAGGCTTTGAAGAAGGGCATCAACGTTCTTTTGGAAAAGCCCTGCTCGGTTTCGCTTGAGGAAATCGAAACGCTTCGCAAAGCCGAAGCGGAAAGCGGAAAGCAGCTCGGAATCTGCTTTCAGAACAGATATAACAACTGCGTTCAGGAAGCAAAAAAGATAATCGATTCGGGAGAAATGGGCAAGGTCAAAGCCGTCAGAGCCTTTGTTACATGGGAACGCAGCGAGAATTACTACAGCGATGACTGGCACGGCACTCTTGACAAGGAGTGCGGCGGAGTGCTCATAAATCAGTCCATTCACACAATGGACTTGGTGCAATATCTCGGCGGAAAATGCAAAAAAGTTACCGCTCATGTTTCAAACGACCACCTCAAGGGAATAATTGAGGTTGAGGACACCGCAAGCGTGCTCATGGAGCTTGAAAACGGTGTCACCGCCATATTTTATGCAACCCTTGCTTTTGCGGAAAATTCCGATGTGTTCATCGAAATCACCCTTGAAAAAGGAAAGCTCCGAATTGAAGGCGAAAAGCTTTTTATCATCACAAATGACGGCAAAGTCACCGAATCCGAATTTGAAACCGAAGCCGTTTATCACGGTCAGCGTTACTGGGGCTCGGGTCACTCGGTGCTTATAGAAGATTATTATTACTGCCTGAAATCGGGCGAGAAATTCGAAATTGATGCCGTTGAGGGCGGCAGGGCAGCGCAGATTGTTGCCTCCTGCTACATTTCCTCAAAATCGGGCGAAAGCGTTGAAATAGAATAAAAGGAGAATTAAATATGTTTCATGAAAATTTAAAGGGCAGAGTTGCCGTTATCACGGGCGGCGGCGGAGTTCTTTGCAGCGGCTTCGCAAAAGACCTTGCAAAGCTCGGCGTTAAAGTTGCCGTTCTTGACCTTCGTGAAGAAGCTGCACAGAAGGTTGTTGACGAAATCGTTGCCGACGGCGGCACGGCTCTTGCAGTAGGCTGCAACGTTCTTGAGGCTGAAAGCCTTGAAGCGGCAAAGGCAAAGGTTACTGCAGAGCTCGGTATATGCGATATTCTTATCAACGGTGCTGGCGGCAATTCACCTCTCGGCACAACAACAAAGGACACTCTTGAGCTCAAGGATATGGCTGAAAAAGCAGAAGGCGTCAAGACCTTCTTTGACCTTGATGCAAAGGGAATTGAGTTTGTTTTCAACCTCAACTTCCTTGGCACACTTCTCACAACGCAGTGCTTTGCGAAGGACATGGTCGGCAGAGAAAACGCAACAATTCTCAACGTTTCCTCAATGAATTCCTTCAAGCCCTTAACAAGAATTCCCGCTTACTCCGCAGCAAAGGCAGCAATCTCAAACTTCACACAGTGGATGGCAGTTCACTTTGCGGATGTCGGCATCAGAGTTAACGCAATTGCACCCGGATTTTTCTCAACAATCCAGAATGCAAAGCTTCTCTATAACGAGGACGGCTCACTCACCGAGCGTTCAAACAAGATTATCACTCACACTCCCATGCGCCGTTTCGGCGTACCCGAGGATTTGACGGGTGCACTTGTTTTCCTCTGCGACGAACAGTATTCGGGATTTATCACCGGAGTTGTTCTTGCGGTTGACGGCGGCTTCTCCGCATATTCAGGCGTATAAATAATTTTACGGGCGTACTGTTTTTGCAGTATGCCCGTTTTATTTTTCTTGTTTTTATGTTAAAATGCCGTTGCAACACATTGTTGCGTGACTTTTTAAGATAAAAATGATTAAATCTGATTGTAAGGAGGTGCCGCCTATGGCAAAAGTTTCAAAAAACATTAAAAAAATGCGGGCCGAAAAAAATCTGACACAGGATGCCCTCGCAGAAAAAATCAACGTTACCCGTCAGACAATTTCAAGCTGGGAAAACGGACGCACCCTGCCTGACATAGATATGCTGGAGCTTCTTTCATCCGCACTCGAGGTCGGAATTGAAGAAATCATATACGGCGAAAAGAAAAACATCGGACTTGAGCCGCCCAAAAACGATAAACGCAAGCAAAAGCTTATGAGCATTGTTTTTGCAACCCTCGGCTCACTTCTGACCGCAACGGGTCTTATCATTATTCTCGTTTCTTTCTGGGACGATATCCCCGAATTCTTCCTTGCCGCATTGAGCTTTCTGCCCCTTATTATCGGCGGCACAATCGCCGCTTGGGCATACGCAAAAAAGAAAAACAGCATCGGCTGGAGTGAAGGCTCATCCGTTGCATGGGTGGCGGGTCTTGCCGCAACCTATTACCTCGTTTGCGGTATGTTTAACATTGACGCCGATTTTTATTTTTCGGTTGCGGCTTTGGCAATTCTCACTCTGCCCATGGCGTTCATCATGAAATCCGTTTTCCCCTTAACTGCATACTATGCAGCGATTTCTTCTATGATAATCAGTGCAGCTTTGGACAGCAGTGCTGAAGCTTTGCCTCTGTGCGTGGGAATTGCACTTTTCCCTGCCGGAATGGTTTATCTTTTCAAATATCCCAAAGAGGATTACAGAAGAATTTATCCCGTATGGCTCATAACGGTTTGTGCAAGCGTTATTCTTGTTACCGTAAGTGCGGACACCGCAAGCTATTCCGTTCCTGCCCTTTTCTGCTCACTTCTCGGAATTTTTGCAGGTCTTTACCTTGCAGACAGCGGCACAGACTCCCGCTATCCCTTCCGTTTTATCTCCGTGCCCGGCATCGCAGTTATTCTTGTCATGCTCTGCGTCGAAACAAGGGATTTTATGGTTGGCGATATACCTTTCATCGTGAAAAATCCGACCCTGGAATCCCCGGGAATTTCGCCATTTGTTCTTGCGTTATACTTAATCGGCGGTATTCTTATCGGAAAGAAAAATCTCAAAAAGGATTATGTTAAAATCGCATTCACCGCCTTAACAGGCATTGCGGGTGTTTCCTGCATCCTCTGCCCTATGATTTCGCAGTTTTTAACAAGAGATTTTTATGACGCTGCAAACCTTTTCATAACCGCCGTTACACTCGCAACAAGCATAGTCATAATCATCGGCGGCATAAGAAAAGCAAAAATGCTCACCGTCAATCTCGGACTTCTCATGCTCTGCGTTGTTATCTATCTGACCTTCATCGCAGGCAATTTCGACATTGTTTTCAGCGGAATAACCTTTGTTGTCATGGGCGGTGCTCTGCTCTTCATCAACCACAAGCTTTCCAAATCCTTTAAGGCAAAAGAAAAGGAGGCTGAAGAAAATGCGTAAATCAAAACCCGTTTTAATTCTGCTTTCAATTCAGCTCATTTTGGTTATTTTGCTTGCCATGATTAACCCCGTAACAAATCTTGTTGTCCGCACATTCGGCACGGAGCACACCTTTGAAACCTCGGAGGTTTTGTATTTCGGCGATTTTATTGATGAAGTAAGATTTTGCTGTTATATTAAATACGGCTTTGACTACAGCAGATTTGACTATATGTATGACCAGCCCGAAAGATATGCGGTTATAGATACCGACGAAAACGGTATGTCCTACGTTTCGGCACTTTCCCGTGAAAAACCCGAATCGGGCGAATGGCTGGGCACAAGCAAAGAGCCTTACGCTTGGTACGACAGCTTTGAAAAAACCGTTGATGCAGAGCTTTTTCAAAAGGTTTTTGACGCAAATCCGCCTGTTTTTGACGGCGAAACTCTCGAAGTCAATCCCGAATACAAATTCACGGTTAAGGCTCATGTTTACAAGGGCATTGCGGTGTTTGACGAAATGCGTATCAACGGAGTTGAGGTTGAAGAATTCCTCAAAAATTTATAAGAAGGTGTTGCCATGAACAAAGAAACAATAAAGAAACTGCCGACAAACAGCCCTCTCAACAAAAAGCCATTCGGCGGTCTGACATCAAACATGCTACGTACTCTTGCGGTCATTTTCATGATTACCGACCATCTTTGGGCAACAATCGTGCCCGGTAGCAACTGGATGACTTACCTCGGCAGACTTGCGTTTCCGATATTCGCATTTCAGATTTCCGAGGGCTTCATTCACACCTCGAATCTGAAAAAATATACACTCCGATTGCTTGCATTTGCGGTTGTTTCGGAAATTCCGTTCAATCTTTTCTACGGCGGCAACTGGTTTTATCCCTATCATCAGAATGTTATGTTCACTCTGCTGCTGGGACTTCTTGCGATAACCCTCATTGACAAAGCAAGAAAAGAAAAAACATCAAAACAAATCGTCAAAACCGTTCTGCTTTTAATTCCGATTTGTCTTGGTGCATACATCGGCTTCCCCGACTACGGCTTCTGGGGCTTTTTGACGGTTGTCATGTTTTATCTTTTCAGAGGTTTCCCGTTTGCGTGGCTGCTTCAGCTTGCGGCAATGGTGCTCATGAATATTGTTTTGTTTGAAGGTCAGCAATTTATTGTTGAATTCGCAGGAAAAACCTATGAAATCGCAACCCAGGGCTTCGCTGTTTTTGCACTTATTCCAATCTGGCTTTACGGCGGCAAAAAAGGAAAGAGCAGCAAAATCATGCAGTACGGCTTCTACGCATTCTATCCCGTGCATATGATAATTCTTTATCTTATCAGATACTTCTTTATATGAGGTGATTTTCATGAAAAAGAACATTGGTCTTATATCGGCAATAGTTGCGGCTGTAATCAATATTCTTATTCTCGTATGGGGATTCAATATAAACGGCGGAGATGAAATGGGATATTCGCTCATTGCTTTTTATGCGGTTATGCCCATTACATCGCTTGTCACCTGTATTATTATGTCACACAACCGTTTCAAAGGCACAATTCCCGTTGCCGTTATTCTTTCAGCCGCAGCTTTTCTGATACCGTTTGCGATTTTCGGCACTTTCGATTGGATTTCCGTGTTTTTCGGACTCGTTCCCTGCATAATCGGTCTTTCAATCGGTTACGCTCTAAAAAAATAAAACTTAATCCGACGGAATATTGACACAAAGAACAAATAAATATATAATTATAGAGATAATGTTCAATCAAATATCCAATCGGAAGGCATTGAAATGAAAAAATACTTCAGACGCACATGGGTCGAAATCGACCTTGATGCTTTAAAACATAATTATGAGGAAATCAGCAGCAAGCTTTCGCCAAACTGCGACATAATTGCCGTTGTTAAGGCTGACGCATACGGTCACGGCTTTGAAATTTCCGTGCGTGAATTTTCAGCCTGCGGCTGCAAACGCTTTGCGGTTTCAAATCTTGAAGAAGCCCTGCAGGTGCGTGAGCTTTCTCCCGACTGCTCAATCCTCATTCTCGGCTACACTCCCCCCGAATATGCCGAAACTCTTGCCGTCAACAATATTTCACAGGCGGTTTTCAACAGCGAATATGCTGCCCGTCTTTCCGACGAAGCCAAAAAGAAAGGCATTCAGGTGACCGTTCACATCAAGGCGGACACGGGCATGAGCCGTCTGGGCTTTGTTTTCCATGACAGCACAGAGGACGTTGCAACGGTTGACGAAATTGCCGCCGTATGCAGAATGGAGGGACTTTACGCCGAGGGAATTTTCACCCACTTTGCAAGTGCGGACGATGAAAGCGGCGAGCTTTTCACAAGAATTCAGTACGATTTGTTCATGACCCTTATCGGCTGCCTTGAATTTGAGGGAATAACCTTCCCCCTCCGCCATTGCTGCAACTCCGCCGCAACGGCAGTTTATCCCGAAATGCACCTTGATGCCGTACGTCCCGGCATTATCCTCTACGGACTTCTGCCCTCTCCCATGCTAAAAGGCAGAATAAATCTTTTGCCCGCCATGAAAATGCGAACCGTTGTTTCAATGGTAAAAACCATTCCCGCAGGTACTCCCGTAAGCTACGGCAGAACCTTCACAAGCGATAAGGACATAAAAATCGCAACCGTACCCGTGGGTTATGCAGACGGCTATCCCCGTTCACTTTCGGGCAAGGCAAAAATGAAAATCGGCGACAAGCTTGTTCCCGTTATCGGCAGAATCTGCATGGACCAATGTATGCTCGATGTTTCGGAAATCGACGATATTTCCGAGGGCACAAGCGTAACCGTTTTCGACACCGACCCCGCAAGTCCCCTTTCCGTTGACTCGATTGCGGCAATGACGGGCACAATCAACTATGAGCTTGTCTGCAACGTCAACAAGCGTGTTCCGAGGGTCTACAGACGTCATCGGGATATCGAAGCAATAACAGACTATATGAAATAAAAACAAAGCGGTGCAGCTTCAAAAACTGCACCGCTTTAAAATTTTAATTAAAATCCGAATCCGAACTGGTTGAAATATTCAAAGGGGTCAATATAGGGCTGGGTTGTTGTTATGGGTTCGGAGCCGCCCTTATCCTCAACAAGAGTGATTTCAACCTCAAATTCGCTGATTGAATAGTCGCCGTTTACTCTGCAAAGGCTTAATGTCAGCTTGTCGCCGACCTTGCCGTTATCAATCTTCTCAAGAAGAACATCGGCTGTTGTGAGATCCTCGCCGTTAACGGCAACAATCATGTCATACTGTCTTGCTTCGGTGTTTGCAAGAGCGGAATCGCTGCTGATTTCATTGATGATGAGTGTGCCTGCGGGCAGACCCTTAATCTGTGCAATCATGCTGTACTGTGCACTTGCACTTACGGGATAATAGGTTATGCCGAGCTTGGGTCTGTTGGGAACATAGCCGTGGCTGATAAGATTTTCAATGATTTCCTTTGCGGAGCTGATGGGAATTGCGAAGCCCATGCCTTCATAGTCCATTGCGGCAATCTTCTGCGAATTGATGCCGATAACCTGACCGTAAGCATTGACAAGCATACCGCCCGAGTTGCCGGGATTGATGGCTGCATCGTGCTGAATGCACTTCATTGTGTAGCCGATTTCACTGCTGACGGGTCTGTCGATAGCTGAAACATGACCGCCCGTGAGAGTTCCGAAAAATTCAACGCCGCCGGGATTGCCGATTGCGTAAACAGGGTCGCCGACAACAAGAGAATTCGAATCGCCGAATTCTGCTGCGGGAAGTCCCTTTGCCTTTATGCGAAGCACGCCGAGGTCTGTTCTTGTGTCAAAGCCCACGATTTCGGCGTCATAGGTTGTGCCGTCCTCAAGCTGAACCCTTGCTTTGATGCCTGCATCGCTGATAACGTGAGCACAGGTGATAATATAAGTGTATGTGCCCGTTTTGTCCTCGCCCATAATAACGCCCGTGCCTTCACCCGCACTTGAATTTGAGTTCTGGGTGTAAACAACAATGCCGACGTTGCTGGGGCTGAGCTTTGCATGAATCTGTGCGGGAGTGAGCACGCCGCCGCTCGAAACGTTTGTGGGGCTTACGGGAGTTTTGTTGATGTCAACCTCGGGAGCATCCTTGTTGACAACCTCATCCTCCGTGCTGATATTTCCGTCATTTGAAAATTTGATAACAGATGAAACACCGAAACCAAGAGCAAAAACAACAACAATTGCTATGAGTGCCGCAAAAATCTTAAGACCCTTTTTGTTTCTGTTATCCTTAACGGGTGCAGCGGGCTGCTGATAGCTCTGATTATAGCTCTGATAATTATTGTTATACTGCTGCTGATAATTCGGCTGACTGTAGCTGCCGTAGGGCTGATATGAGGGATTTTCGTTCTGTTGAGATCTTTCGGGTTCTTCAACCTGCTGTGCCTCAACGCTCGGAATTTCCTCTCTTTTGATTTCTTCCGTAGCCTTAAAGCTTACATCATCCGATGAATTTGTGTTTTCTCTTTCAAAGCCGTTTCCGAATTCTTCGTTCATTTTTATGCCTCCGATGATTTTATACTGATAGTTTAACCCCAAATTGTTAATTCCGTTTGAACATACGATAAATAAAAATTCAAAATTATAACAATTATTAAACCAATGGCAGCTGGAATATAAACTCCGTATATTCCTCAACCTCGCTGCGGGCAATTATCTGACCGCCGTGCAGCTCGATAATTGTTTTGCAAAGATAAAGCCCCATGCCCGCACCCTTAACGTCAAAGCTTCTTGATTTGTCGATTTTATAGAAGCGTTCAAAAACTTTGTCAAGTTCTTCGCTCGGAATTCCTTTGCCGCTGTTGCGGATTTTAACGATTATCTTTTCGGCATCAGCCTTTGAGCTTATGTCGATATATCCGCCCTCGGGAGTGAATTTAACTGCGTTATCAATAAGGTTATAGACAACCTGATTTATCATATCCTTGTCGGCGGTAACAAAGTTGGCTTTCATGGAATCAAGCCCTCTGATTTCCATATGCTTTTTTTCAATAACCTGTTCAAATCCCAGAAGTGTTCTGAAAAGCATTTCGGAAATATCGAATTTCTGCGGCTTGATATCAAGCTCACCCGCTTCAAGCTTGCTCATGTTGAGCATTCCCGTCACAAGCCTTGAAAGACGCTTGACCTCATCGGAAACAACCTTAAGATACTGCTGCTCCTTTTCCTGCTCAATCGTTCCGTCAAGGATGCCGTCAATAAAGCCGCCTATGGTTGTCATCGGCGTTTTGAGCTCATGGGAAACGTTGGCAACAAAGCTTCTGCGTGACATTTCAAGCGATGCGAGTGCCTGTGCCATGGAGTTGAACGCCTGAACAAGCTCATCGGTTTCATCCTGACCCAAAATTCTGATTCTGGGTCTTCTGATTGATATTCTCTTTGAAAAATCTCCCGTTGCATACTGCTTTGCGGCGGCAGACATCTCACGCAGAGGTCTTGTGAGCCTGCTTGAAACCATATAAACAATTATGAAGGTTATCGCAAAGGCGAACAGGGTTGCGAAAAAGAACATTCTGAAAATTGCTCCCACATAGGGTGCAAGACCCTCAACAACGGGCTGGGTTGCGAAAACAACGGCAACAACCTCTCCGTCAACAACAACGGGTGCGCTGACAATGAAATGTATGTTATGAAGCACTCCGCCAAGGTCGCCCGTGCCCGAAAAAACGGTTTTTCTTGAGTTTTTCATGATTTCCTGCGGAATTTTATACTGATTGTGAACCATGCAGTTGCCCGTATAGATTGCCATGTTGGACTGCAAAAGCTCCTTACAGTAAACAACGTCGCCGCTTAAGTTGGTTATGAAAACGTCGGCATCAACCGCAGCCGAAATCTGCATAAGTGAGTTACAGATAACAATTACCGAGCCTCTGCCGCTTTCGCCCAGATAATCCGACTCCAGAACATCGCTTGTGTTCTGTGCAACGCTTCTGACATTTTCGTTAAGCAAAGCGGTTTTTTCGTTCATCCAGAGCTGCGACACCAAAAACAAGAGAGCTCCGCCTATAAAGACGAAGCTTGCAAGGATAATTGAAATTGTAACAATGAAATATTTCCGGAAAAGACCGGATCTGACTCTTCTTGCCACATTAACCTCTCCCGAATCAATCCTTGGTTTCGAACTTGTAGCCTACACTCCAAACGGTTTTAAGCTCCCATTTGTCCGAAACGCCCTCAAGCTTTTCACGCAGACGCTTAACATGAACGTCAACCGTTCTTGAATCGCCGTAGTAATCAAAGCCCCAAACCTCGTCAAGAAGCTGGTCACGGGTGAAAACACGGTTGGGATTGCTTGCAAGGTGATAAATAAGCTCAAGCTCTTTGGGAGGTGTGTCAACCTTTTTGTTGTCAACACGAAGCTCATAGTTTGTGAGATTGATTGTCAGCTTGTCGTAGCGGACTTCCTTAACATCTGCCTGTCCGCCAGAGCCTGTTCTGCGAAGAACAGCCTTGACTCTTGCCATAACCTCTTTTGCGTCAAAGGGTTTTACAACATAGTCATCCGCACCAAGCTCAAAGCCGAGCACCTTGTCGAAGGTTTCGCCCTTGGCGGTGAGCATGATGATGGGCTTGTCCGAAAACTTTCTGACCTCACGGCAAACCTGCCAGCCGTCAAGCACGGGCAGCATTATGTCAAGAAGCATGAGATCGGGTGAAAGGTCCTGGAACATTTTAACGGCATCGCCGCCGTTATTGGCAATCATAACCTCGTAGCCGTCTTTTTCCAGATAAAGTCTTAATAATTCACAAATATTGGTATCGTCATCAACAACAAGAATTCTTTCCTGTGCCATAAAATATCCCCCTCCTGTCGGAATTTTATTCTACAATATCTATTATACTCGTATTTTTAACATTTTTGTGAATAGCTATAAAATATTTTGTTACATTTGAGCCGCAATAATGAACAAAATATTAAATATCAGTTTTATTTTACCGAAAACTTGAATACGGTTGTAGTTTTGAATTTTTCGCCTGCATCAACTGTGCACTGCGGAAATTCGGGCATATTGGGTGTGTTGGGATAAAACTGGGTTTCAAGGCAGAAGCCTGCGTGCTGAATAAGAGGCTCGCCCTTCTTGCCCTTGTTTGTGCCGTCAAGGAAGTTGCCCGTATAAAGCTGTACGCCGCAAAGGTCGGTATAAACCTCAAGCATTCTGCCGCTTTCGGGGTCATACGCAGCCGCTGCGGGACCGTCGCCGTCATTAAGGCAGAAGTTATGGTCATAGCCCTTGCCGATTGCAAGCTGGTCATCCTCCATAGCGATATCCCTGCCGATTGCCTTGAATTCTCTGAAATCAAAGGGTGTGCCCTTAACGGAACGGATTTCACCCGTGGGAATACTGTTTTCGTCAATGGGAGTGTACGCATCTGCGTTTATCATAAGCTCATGACCGAGAATGTCGCCCTTGCCCGCAAGGTTGAAATAGGCATGGTTTGTCATGTTGATGACGGTTTTCTTGTCGCTTACGGCATAGTAATCAATGCGGAGTGCGTTATCCTCGTGAAGTGTAAATGTTACCCTAAAATCAACCTTTCCGGGGAAGCCCATTGCACCGTCGGGGCTGGTATAGGTCATTTCAACGGAATTATCGTCAATGATAATTGCTTTCCAGACTGCGGTTGAAAGCTCTGCACCGCCGTGAAGGCAGGTTATGCCCTTTTCGTTTTTCTCAACGTTATATTCAACGCCGTCAATCGAGAATTTTCCGCCCGCAATTCGGTTTGCATATCTGCCGACGGTCATACCCTGATAGTCGGAATATTTTTCGTGACCCTCAACGGTATCAAAGCCCGAAAGAACATCGGCAAAAACACCGTTTTTGTCTGCAACGTAAATGCTGTTGACGGTTGCACCGTAGGTTATGATATCAACTGCGGTTTCGCTTGAATTTCTTATGGTGTAGCAGTCTACAGCTCTGCCGTCTGCGGTTGTTCCGAATGAGTTTTTAACTATCATTTTGGTTTCCTCCAATTTATTTTGTCAAATCGTAAATACTGTATCTGTTTCTTTCTGCCGTCTTTTTGCCGAACTGAATTGCCTTTGCAGGGCAGCGGTTAATGCAAGCCGTGCAATGCTGACACTTCGATTTTATCCAGACAGGCTTGCCGCTTTTTATTTCAATTGCACCGTCGGGACAAATTCTTTCGCAAAGACCGCAGGAAGTGCATTTTTCGTCGGCAAAGAATTTTGATGTTGTTCTGAAAAAATCATAAAGATACGGAACAAACAGGCTTTTCAGCTCGCCGCCCGTGCTGCCCGCACGCTTTGATTCACGGCGGTTGACATCCTCGCAGATTTCGTCAAGCTCTTTGTCGGAATGACGCAGAAATCTGACCGCCTTTTCCTTTTCGCAAGGGTTATAAAGAATAACGTAGTTATCGGGCATTTTCAAAGAAAAGCTGTAATCAAGCTTTCTTTCGAGAAGCTTTTCAAGCATTTTATCGGCTGAACCCGTGTTTGCGCCGCAGGTTATAACGGAATAAACATAGCCGCCGAGCTTTCCTTTTAATTTTTTTGCAAATCTTTTTATTATTTCGGGCAAGCCCCAGAAATAAACAGGAAAAACAATTCCCGTAATATCATCTTTTTCGATTTCGGCTTTTCCGTTCATAACGTCGGCAATGCAGACCGCTCTGTCGCCTGTTTTTACCGCAAGCTTTTTGGCGGCATATTCCGAATTTCCCGTTCCCGAAAAATAATAAATCAAAAAAATCACTCCTCTTTATGAAGATTGTAGCATCAGCAAAATTTTTTGTCAATAAATATTCGGCGATGAATGCAGCATAATATAAATGAACTTCGGTTCAGAGTAATTTAAGAGGAGATCTCAAAAATGGATAACAGACAGAACAGCCAGAACAAGAACAATCAGAACGCACAGAACAATAACCAGAACAACAGCCAGAACAAGAACAACCAGAGCTCACAGAACAGCAAGCAGAACAAGAAGAACAACAGCGAAAACTACTGATTCGGCAAATCAAAAAGGCTTGTATAGGTTGATGCCTATACAAGCCCTTGCTTTAATCAGTCAAGCTTTGCCTTAAGATAGTTGTCGTAGAAATCCTTAACGCCTGCGTAGAAATCATCAACTGTTCCGTCATTCTTCATGATGTAGTCAGCCATTTTTTCGCTTTCGCTGGTGTGGAAGATTTCTTCCTCGTGAAGGTCATTTTCACGAAGCTTTTCAATGCTCTTGCCGTCTCTTTCGGAGCCTCTTGCGAGCATTCTCTGATAACGCACCTCGTCATCGCTGATAACAACGTCAACAAGAACAAACTTGTCGCCGAATGCCTTTTTGAAAACCTCGATATCCGAGGGAGGACGGATGCCCGAAACAAGGAAGTTGGGGCTGTCTGATTCCTTAATCTTTTTAACAATCATTTCGGGGAAGAAGGTCTGGCCGTTAGCGGTCATATACTTCTTTGATGTAGCGTGAAGATTGTCACGGGTGAGCTCAAGACCGTCATTTGCAGCAAGCTCTCTTACCACGTCACCGATTGAAATCATGGGGAAACCGTAAGTTTTTGCAACATATTCAAGGAAGAAATCCTTGCCTGTGCCGTTTTTGCCGACAGCAGCTAAAACCATTGTCATTACCTCCAAATATTTATTGATTAAATTTTACATTATAAAGCGGCGTTTGTCAACGGGATTTTCTGCGAGTTCATTCCGTAAACACGGCAATCGCCGTATAGTTATCCGTTTCTTTGTTTTTACCGTTGTTAAGAACGATTTCTTCCATTCTGCGAAGCCACATTCTCGGACTGTGGCTCTTTTTCAGCAGCTGGCACATCTGCTTTTCGTCGATAAGCTCCCAAAAGCCGTCGGTGCAGAGAAGAAAAGCATCGCATTCGCTCAAATCAACGCTTTCCGACGCCGTGAATCTCGGGCTCTCCTCGTCGCTGCCCAGAACACGCAGAAGCCGGTTTCTGTCGGGATGAAAGCGAATTTCCTTTTCCTTGATTTCATTTGATGCGGCAAGCATCTGGGGTACGCTGTGGTCAAGGGTACGCAGCTGCACCTCGTTGTTTCTGAACATATAAAGCCTTGAATCGCCCAGATGGCTCCATGTGCATTTTCCACCTGCAATAACAAGCGAAACAACCGTGGTTTTCATTGAAAAGCCGCAGCCCTCTTTTTTTTGAAGCCCGTGAACGATTTCCTGTGCCTTATTATAGGCAAGCTCAAAGAATTTTTGGGGTTCAAGGTTTGTTTTTTTGAATGCCTCGGAAAAGATTTTTGCCGTAACAGACGACGCAACCTCTCCCTTGCCGTGACCGCCCAGCCCGTCACAGACCGTAAAGCAATATCTGTCATCCCTGCCGATAATGCTGCCCGAATCCTCGTTGACGGGTCGGCTGCCGTTGTTTGTTATATAACTGTGTCTTATCAAATTTTATCACCCCTTGGGGTCGGTTTATGTCAGTTGAGTCTGAAGGTGTTGCTCTCATCGCCAACGGCAATAACCGTTCCCCTTGCAACCGCAACAGCCTCGCCCTTGGGCAGCTTTTTGCCGTCTGCAAACGTTCCGTTGGTTGAATAGTCCGTAACAATATAGCAATTCGAGGAAACGCAGCCCAGAATCGTGCAATGCTTTCTGCTGACAAGCTCGCAATTTTCGTCAACAACAATCTGTGCCGATTTAGGGTCTCTGCCGATTGTTATTCTCTCGTTGGGGTCAATTCTGAAAATAGCGTCCGCATAAACTCCGTTCACGCCCATAATCGAGCCCACAAACGAATCATCTGATTTTTTAAATATTTTCATCTTATTTCTCCCACATAAAGCTTTCGGAGCAGAAGGGCACAAACATCAGCTCGGATTCACCGAGGGAAATCCTGTCGTTCGCCTTAAGCTGTGTCGGTATAAGCACAAGCTGACCGTTAAGATAGCAAAGCTCCGAGGAATCGCCGGGCTGAATCATAAAAACGTTACCCTTGGGGTCATAGGTAAGGATTGCATGGCGTTCTCTTGAAATCGTTTTATCTCCGCTCAAGCTGATATCCATTGTTCCCGATCTGCCGATAAAGTTTCTGCCCGACTTGATTTTGAAATCCTCGCCGAAATGAACGCCGTCAACGCACACAACCCAGCCGACAACGGGCTCTGTGCCCAATGCACGCTGATAATAGTGCACGGTCATGCTGTCGTTTTCGGCTGCCTGTTCCTTTTTATCGGGTGACGAATATGAAAAAATATCGGTATATTCCTTTTCTTCTTTTATGCTCTCAAGAATTTTGGGGTCCATTTTGGTAACTTCGGGCTCGTTCTGATTATTACAATGGGGACATTCCTCATATTTCCCGCCGTCAAAAAAATGGCCGTTCTTGCATCTTGTAAGTCTTTTTATTTCTTTCATGGCAAACCTCTCCTTATTCCTCTATTTCAAGATATTTCATAAATTTGCTCTTCACTTCGCTGTATCTTCGCTGGCTGACGGGAACAAACAAGCCGTTGCTCATCGTCATTCCGTCTTTTGTCAGGCTTTTTATGCAGCGTATGTTGACTATATAGCTCTGATGAGTTCTGATGAAATCCTCGCTGTCAAGCTGCTGCTCAACCTCGTCAAGCTTCGAATAAAATTCACAGTCGCCCCGTTTGTTGACGATTATGCACTTTCTGCCGCTGCTTGTGAAATAGAAAACATCGTCAAGCCTGATTTTCTGAACCGCACCCGAAACTTTATATGAGAAACAGTCATCGTCATATGAATCGAAATAGCAGAAGTATCTCTCAAGCGTTTCCGCAAGAGTTTTTATGGGTATGGGCTTTATAAGATAGTCAAAAATTCTTAATTTATATCCGTAAAGTGCAAACGAATCGTCAGTTGACATAAAGATTATTTCGGTTTTGATTATTCCGCTTTCTCTCATTCGTTTTGCAATTTCTATTCCCGGAAAGCTGTCGGCATTGATTTCGATAAACACAATATCAAAATCAAAATTCTTTGTGAAATCCATGTTGAGTGCAGCAAGAGGGTCGGTATATGCTTCATAACCGAACTCGCATTTATCAAACAGAATGTTGACAAGAATATCCTCAAGCCTTCTTGCGTTCTGTTCACGGTCAAACACCGCAATTTTAAGCAACCCTTTTCACCGTCCTGTTCTTTCATTTTTACATATCGTTTGTAATTTTTGATAACGCTCATTCAAAACATACATCTGTTTTGTTATATTCTTTATTATAATCAACAGCTTAATGTTTGTCAACAAATCAAAAGCAGGGTCCGTCCTGCGTCTTTCCCCAAACTGCAGACCGAACCCCGTGTGCTTTTTTCCGTTCAATCCATCCTCAGAACGGCTTTGCCATACATATTGACGTTACGGAAAACGCCGTGGTTGCAGCAAAGATTACAATTAAAAAAGTCATATTCCCCTCCGTTCCCCTTTCCGCCCGCCTCCTCATCGGCAGGCGGAAAGCTTACCCTCTTAACCTACTTACTCTCTTATATACAACCGTTTTTTAAATTGCATAGCAAATCATCGCCACAGCCGAGGTTGCCGTAATTACCGTAACGGATGCCGCAAGAATCAATGCCATTCGTTATGCCCCCTTTTGTTTAAAGTGTGCAGCCGACAAGAATTATTGTTGCCACAACTGCGATTGCCGTAAGTGAAGCGGTGAACAAAAACGCCAACGCATCAATGCTTTTTTCAATAAACTTTCTGATACTCATTTTTTCCGGATTACGGTATCCTGCACCGTTTCCTTTGCCTCCCCTCATTTTTCCGTTTCAGTCTTTTACTGTTTCATGCAGGCTGCTGCGATTGCCGCCATCGCCGCTGCCGAAATGATTACCGCTGAAATTACCATCTTTTGTTCCCCGTTTCATAGTTTCTGACAGATTTTGGTGTTTCCCCTGTCGACACCCATACAATACATCAAATTCGGAAAGAAATGTTAAAAATGTCAATTTTGACGTGTTTTTTGTAATTTTTGATGTTGACCCGATATTTTTGAGGGTTAACAAAGCCGCAGCCCGATGAATACTATGGGTTAAAAGGATTTTTCGGAGGCTGAAATCATGAATGAATATATATCTTTAAACCAAATAAAAAAGGGTGAAGCCGTCACCGCCGTCAGGGTTTCGGGCAGCAGCTCAACCGTGCGCAGGCTGACCGACATGGGGCTTGTTGAAAATTCGATAATCGAATGCGTTGGCAGAAGCCCGACGGGCGACCCCGCCGCATATCTTATTTCGGGTGCGGTTATCGCCATTCGCTCCGCCGATGCTCAAAACATCAAGGTAAGAAGGCGAGAAAATGGGTGAAACGGTAATCGCTCTTGCAGGAAATCCGAATGTCGGTAAAAGCACGGTTTTCAACGGACTTACGGGCATGAAGCAGCATACGGGCAACTGGGCGGGGAAAACCGTTGCCAATGCAAGCGGACATTTTAAGAGCGGAAAGCGAAGCTATACGCTGGTTGACATTCCGGGTACATACTCGCTGACCGCACACTCCCCCGAGGAGGAAATTGCAAGGAATTTCATTTGCTTTGACAAGCCCGACGGAGTTGTGGTTGTGTGCGATGCAACCTGTCTTGAGCGAAACATGAACCTCGTTTTACAGACCCTTGAAATCACCGAAAACGTTGTTGTCTGCATCAATCTCATGGATGAGGCAAAGAAAAAGGGCATAGATATAAACCTCGCTCTGATTTCCGAAAGGCTCGGTGTGCCCGTTGTCGGCACTCACGCACGGAAAAAGAAAAGCCTTGCCGCCCTTGTTGATGCGATTGACGGCTTGCCCCATGGAAAAGAGGTTTGCCGCACGGATTATCCCCGTGAAATTGAGGAAGCCGTAAAAATAATCGAGAAAAAAATCCCCGAAGACTGCGAAGTCAGCCGCAGATGGCTGGCACTTCGCCTGCTTGACGGAGATTTGAGCTTCAAATCTGAAATTTTTGAAAGAGAGGGCAAAGCCCTTAATCATCTGCAAATCCGCAGGGCTGTTTCGGAAGCGAAAATGTATCTTGACAAAAGCGGAATTCCCGCCGAAAACGTCGGAAAAATTATTGCATCACGGCTTGTTGAAAAGGCACATGAAATCTGTGACGGTGCGGTCACGGGTGAAACGGGGTATTACAAAACAGACAGGCGGATTGACAAAATTATGACGGGCAGAATTACCGCATTCCCCGTTATGCTGCTGATGCTTGCCGCAATTTTCTGGCTGACGGTCAAGGGGGCAAACTATCCGTCGCAGCTTTTGTCTGATTTTCTTTTCGGGCTGCAGGATGATTTGAGCGGAATACTCACAAAGCTGAACGCACCATCATGGCTGCATGACTGCATCGTTTTCGGCGTTTACCGTGTTCTTGCGTGGGTTATATCGGTCATGCTGCCGCCGATGGCAATATTTTTTCCGCTGTTCACGCTGCTGGAGGATTCGGGCTTTCTGCCGAGAATCGCATATAACCTTGACCGACCCTTCAGCCTTTGCAACGCCTGCGGAAAACAGGCTCTCACAATGTGCATGGGTTTCGGCTGCAACGCCGTCGGAGTTACGGGCTGCAGAATTATCGATTCGCCCCGTGAGCGCCTGCTTGCCGTGCTGACAAACAGCCTTGTGCCATGCAACGGAAAATTCCCGACACTCATTCTGCTTATAAGCATATTTTTTGCGGGAAGTCTTTTTTCTTCGCTCACATCGGCTCTGATTCTGACGGCGGTAATCGTTATGGGCGTGCTTGCAACATTTTTTGCAACAAAACTGCTTTCCGAAACGCTGCTCAAGGGCAAAAGCTCATCTTTCATTCTCGAGCTGCCGCCCTACCGCCGTCCGCAGCTTGCAAAAACTCTTGTACGCTCCGTTTTTGACAGAACGCTCTTCGTTCTCGGCAGAGCCGCTGCCGTTGCCGCACCCGCAGGGCTTGTAATCTGGCTTGCGGCAAACATAACCGTCGGCGGAGCAACTTTGCTGCAGCATTGCTCGGATTTTCTTGACCCCTTTGCAAAGCTTATGGGGCTTGACGGAGTTATTCTCACCGCATTCATTCTCGGCTTTCCCGCAAACGAAATCGTTCTGCCCATAATTCTTATGGCGTACGGGGCTATGGGCACTCTGCCCGACCTCGGCTCAACGGCTGAAATCGGGACAGCACTTGCCGCAAACGGCTGGACAAAAGCAACCGCAGTTTGCGTTATTCTTTTTTCACTTATGCACTTCCCTTGCTCAACAACCCTCATAACCGTAAAAAAGGAAACGGGCAGCCTTAAATACACCCTTGTTGCGGCAATTCTTCCGACACTTATGGGAATTATCGCCTGCGTTATTGCTGCGGAAGTGATGAGAGTTACGGGATTTTGTTGACAATTCAAGAATTGAGTATTAAAATGAGTTTCAGTTAAAAATGGAGGAATGTTCAGATGACAGGCACACTCGTCAACGCAGCCGCCGTCATTATAGGCGGACTTATCGGACTTGTTCTGAAAAAAGGAATAAAAGAAGCTTACACCGACGGAATAAACAAGGTTCTCGGGCTTTCCGTTCTGATTATCGGACTCAACGGAGTTATATCAAATATGTTCACGGTGTCTGACGGCAAGCTTTCAAGCAGCGGAGAGCTTTTGCTGATTGTTTTTCTTGTTGTCGGCACGCTTATAGGAGAAATGCTGAAGCTCGATGACAGATTCAGCCGCTTCTGCAAGGGAATTGAAACAAAATTCAAATCCGAGGGCTTTGCATCCGGTTTCATTAACGGCACTGTGCTTTTCTGCGTTGGTGCAATGTCGATAATCGGCTCAATCAACGACGGTCTGACGGGCGACAGCTCAATTCTGCTTGTCAAAAGTGCTCTTGACTTTGTTAACGCAATCATTTTCGGCGCAACTCTCGGCTACGGCGTAATCTTTGTTTTTATACCTATTATAATATATCAGGGCGGCATTTCGCTTCTTGCGGGTGCACTCAGCGGAATTCTTCAAGGCGAGCTTCTTACGCAGATTTGCATGGTAGGCTACGCAATAATCATGGCAATCGGTCTGAATTTCATTCTCGTCAAAAAATTCAAAACACTCAATATGGTGCCCGCTTTGATTCTTCCCGTTGTTTATCATTATATTCTTGTCTTTATTGAATACATCAAAACCATATAAAACAAAAGAACGGCTTGTATCGGAAGATACAAGCCGTTGATATTTCTGTTGTTATGCGGTCACTCCGCCGAGAAGTCCGCCGAGGTCAAGACCGCCGCCGGTTGTTCCGCCTGCTGCACCGCCAAGGTTACCAAGTCCGCCGAGAAGGCCTACAAGACCGTCCCACATATCGCTGAACTGCTGACCGTTGAAGAAGTCTGCAATTGCAGCGGGAATGGTGTTGAGGATAAGGTTAAGGAAGGATTCAAGTGCTTCTGCAATGCCTGTGAAGAAAGTCTTCTTTGCACCGAGCTGAACCTCGTATGTTGCACTTTCTTCCTTGCCTTCAAGTGTAACCCACTTTGCACCGTCATACTTTGAAATTGTGTATGTTACAACAATCTTGATTTTCTTGTTTGCCTTGTTGCCGTCATTGAGTGAATCGGGAGTGAAGTTGCCGACAAAGGTTTTACCGTCGGAGCTTGTGAATGTACGGGCGGGAGTTGCTGTATCAACAACATAGTAAGCGGGGGTATATCTTGTGTCGCCGTACTGTGCGTTTGCAAGGCTTGAGGGAGCGTCACCTGTTACGGTGATTTTAATGTTTTCATTCGAATATCTTTTGCCGTCCTGTGCCTTGAAAGTGCAGTTGCCGATTGAAGCCTTATAGCTTTCTCTTGTGTTTGTTTTTACCTGAAGAGCATCGCTCTGTGCGCCTGCTTCCTGAACGGTTGAGTCAAAGATATATCTTGCAACAATGCCGTAAAGCTTACCTGCCGAAAGACCCTTGAATTCGCCGGAGGTCTGCCATGTTTTGCCGCCGTCGATTGAAAACTCAACGTTTTCAACTTCCTTGATTGTGATTGTTTTGTTTGTCTTGTCAAGAAGAACGGGCTTTTCGGGAGCATCGCCTGTTGCAGTCTTGAGAGTTGTAACTGTTACGGATGAGGTTGCACCCGCATATGAATCATTGGTTTCTTTCTTTCTTGCAAAGATTGTGTACTTTGTTCCGGAAAGAAGGCTTGCAAAAACAACATTTTCGGAATATGCGGAAAGAGTTGTGTCGTCATCTGCTTTCTGAATTGCATATTCGCAGCCTGCCATTGCAACGATTGTGATTGAATTTGTTGTGATTTCCTTTGCAACGGGTGATGAGGGAGCAGCCTGTGACTTCTTAACGCTTACAGTTGCTGTGTTTGAGCCGGAGTCCGAAGCAGTTGTTACGGTTGCAATGATTGTGTAGGTTTTGCCGGTTGTGATGCCGTCAAAACGGGTTGAACCGTCAGCAAGCTCAAGAGTTTCAATGCCTGTTGAAGGATTGATTGTGATAACTGCCTTTACGCCGTCAACAACGATGGGGTCAACGGTGATAGCGGTTTTTGAATCATTGAGCTTGTAGGTGGGTACGGGAACTGATACTGCAGCGCTTGCGGAAACTGCCATGCATGAGAAGAGCATGAGCATTGCCATAAGCATTGCAAGCAGCTTTTTGGATACTGTTGTGAGTTTAGTCATTATGTATTTCCTCCGTTTTATATTTTCTCCTCCGAAGAGTGGAGTACTTTTGCATTATAACACATCATTTCACAAAATGGAATACTATTTTTTTAATAAATTATTAAATTTCACAAAATAAATTTGTAATTTTATAACATTTCAGCGGTTGACAATTGAATTTTCATTGTTTATATTTAAACTATCATTTAGTAAAGGGATTGATTTTATGAGCAAAGCTGACAAGGCAAAGGAGCTTTTTGAGGGCGGCTGCAACTGCTGCCAGGCGGTTTTCTGTGCCTTTCTTGACGAAAACAAAATGAGCATGGAGGATGCCCTGCGGCTTTCGGCAGGCTTCGGCGGAGGCTTCGGCAGACTGCGTGAGGTATGCGGTGCGGTCAGCGGCATGACAATGGTTCTTTCAAATAATTTCGCATCAACTGACCCCAATGACCACGAAAAGAAGGCCGCTTTATATAAGCTCATTCAAGAGGCGGCAGGAAAATTCAGAGAAGAAAACGGATCAATCATCTGCCGTGAGCTTCTCGGACTTTCGGAAAGCGTTTCATCACCCGTTCCCGAAAAAAGAACCGGTGAATACTATAAAAAACGCCCCTGCGCCGAGCTTGTTCACTGTGCGGCATCGATTGCGGAAAAATATCTGGAAAAATCCGAGTGATTTTCCTTTGGCGGAAGCAAGCTCATGTCCTGCATTATTTTTTAATTTGCTCTTGTATATTTCATACAGATGTGCTACTATATATAGCGTAACATTATCTTTAGGAGTGATTTTACAATGAAACTTCCCGTTGCCGTTCAGCTCTATTCCGTAAGAGATGAAATGGAAAAGGATTTCTACGGCACAATCAAGGCAATGAAAGAGCTTGGCTATGACGGCGTTGAATTCGCAGGTCTTTTCGGCGAAGACCCCGAAAAAATCAAGGCTTTCTGCGAAGAAATCGGAATTGTTCCAATTTCGGCACACGTTCCCTACTATGACATGCTCGAAGACCCCGAAAAGGTTATTGCCGACTACAAAACAATCGGCGTAAAATATGTTGTTGTTCCCTACCTCACCGAGGAATGCAGACCCGGCACAGACGGCTTTGCCGCAACGGTTGAGGGAATCCGCAAAATCGGTGAAGCCGCAAAGGCTATGGGAATTCAGCTTCTCTATCATAACCACGATTTTGAATTCGTTAAAATCGGCGAAGAATATGCTCTTGACGTTCTTTATTCAACAATTCCCGCTGACCTTCTTCAGACCGAAATTGACACCTGCTGGGTAAACGTTGCAGGCGTTAATCCGTCGGAATATGTTGAAAAATACAGCGGCAGAGCTCCCGTTGTTCACCTCAAGGACTTCAAAAAGAGCGGTGAAAACACAGGTAAACTCTATAAGCTCATCGGCATCGACGAAAACGAAGAGGACGAGGCAGAGGACGCATTCTCATTCATGCCCGTCGGCTATGGTGCACAGGATATTCCCGCAATTCTTGCAGCCTGCGAGGTTGCAGGTGCGGAGTGGGTTGTTGTTGAGCAGGACAGCCCCGCAAAGGGTGATACACCCATGAATTCGGTCAAACTCAGCAGAGAATACCTTAAAACTTTAAGTTGGTAATTCCGCTGAAAAAATAATACATAAAACGAGGTAATATTATGGCAGAAAATATTCTCGATAAGTTCAAAGACGCTCCCTCCGACGAAAAAGTCAGAGATTACAGCAAAAAAGTTAAGGTCGGCATCATCGGCACAGGCTGGATTGCAGAAGCTCACGTTAAGGCATATCAGAAATGCCCCGACGTTGAAATCGTTGCAGCAGCAGACCTTGTTCCCGGCAAGGCAGAAGCTTTCTGCGAAAGATACGGCGTTGAAAACGTTAAATTCTATCCCAGCCACAAGGAGCTCATCGATGCAGGCGAATGCGACGCAGTAAGCGTTTGCACCTACAACGCAACCCACGCAGAATGCACAATCTATGCTCTTGAGCACAACGTAAGCGTTCTTCTTGAAAAGCCCATGTGCGTAACTCTTGAAGAGGCTGTTGCAATCTGCAAGGCTGAAAAGGCAAGCAACGCAGTTCTTTCAATCGGCTTCCAGCCCCGCTTTGACGAAAACATGAAGATGCTCAAGAGAGTTGTTCAGTCAGGCGAGCTCGGCAAGATTTATTACATCCAGACAGGCGGCGGCAGAAGAAGAGGCATTCCCACTCCCTTCGGCACATCCTTCATTCAGAAGGACACCGCAGGCATCGGCGCTCTGGGCGATATCGGCTGCTACTCACTCGACATGGTTCTCAACTCAATCGGCTATCCCAAGCCCCTCACCGTTTCGGGCTATAAGTCAGACTTCTTCGGCAAGAGCCCCAGCTATGAGCATCACGACGTATTCGGCGTTGACGACTTTGCAGCAGGCTTTATCCGTCTTGAAGGCGGCATAATCCTTGACTTCAGAATCGCATGGGCAATGAACCTTGACACACCGGGTGACACAATCATCATGGGTACAAAGGGCTCGGTAAGAGTTCCCTCAACCGAGTGCTGGAACGGCAGCATCGGCGGTCCTCTTGTTATTTATCATGAAATCGCAGGCGAACAGATTGAAACCCATATTCCCATGAAGGACAACGATGTTGACTGCTTCGACATCAAAATCCGTTCCTTCATCGATGCTGTTAAGGAAGACGGCGAAGCTCCCGTTCCCTGCAGCCAGATTCTCTATAACCAGGCAATTATCGACGGTATTTCACGTTCCGCAGAGCTTGGCAGAGAAATCGAAATCGAAATCCCCGAAATCTGATAACAGAACTTTACAGCCGGCAGTTTTCTGTCGGCTGTTGATTTTTTTATGATGTTATGATATACTTTAATTGTATAATAACGTGAAAGGAGGTTCGTGTATGTGTAACTGTTCCATGTTCTGCCAGATTATTGCAGCCATAATTTTTGCTTTTATTCTGCCGTTCAACACCATAGCAAAGGAATTCGGTGCAAAGGATGATATCATCACAACCAAGCACTGCCCCGTAAACTGCGGCTGCACTCTTGAACACACAAAATACCCCACAAAACCCACAATTCCGGGAACAACAAAGCCCACAACTACCACAACCACCACCGAATCCTCCTCTATTGACGAAAGTCAGCCCGCCTATCCCGTTTCTTTGGGTCTTTTCGGCGGAAGCGGCAACGATGTTATAAGAGGAATCGATTCTTTTGCTGACGGCAGCTATGTTGTATGCGGCACATCAGATTCATCAACGGGCAGCTTTGCGGGTCTGACGGGCTCCGAGTGGGCAACCCCGTTTTCATTTGTTGCAAAATTAAGCAAAACCGCATCTCTTGAATGGCTCGTAACCTTCGGCAGCAGCTCGGGAAGCGTTACCCTTGAGGACATTGCCGTGCTCTCTGACGGAAACATTGTTACGGTCGGCTATTCCAAGGCATACGAATACTCAACAACTCCCGACGTTGAAGAAATTGAGCTCACTTCCGAAGGAATTATTCTGACTCTCTCCCCCTCAAACGGTGCATTGATTTCGCAAAAATCCGTTGGAGGAAAGGGTACGGATTTGTTTAACTGCGTGAGTGCAACCTCAACGGGCTTTGTTGTCGGAGGCAAAACCGACTCCGATGACGGCGACTTCGAGGGTCTTTCGGGAAGCAACGCAGTTATCATGAGCTTTGATAATTCGGGAAATATCAGCTGGAAAAGATATCTGGGCGGCTCAAAGGGCGGCTCTGTTGAAAATATCGATACCGATGCAGACAACAACATTTATTTCACCTGCATCACAACCTCAAAGGACGGCGACTTTGCCGCATTTGACGGACTCATGGGCGGCTATGTTGACACGGTTGTCATAAAATATGACTACAGCGGCAATTATCTTTGGGATTATGTTATTGCTTCAAGCGGCAGAGATCAGTTCACCGCCATTGCCGCAGACGGAATCGGCGGCTGCATTGTCGGCGGAAACTATGAAAACATAAGCGGCGGAACAAATGACGGCACTCTTGCCGATATACATAACTGCGGCGGAATTGATGCCGTTGTTTTCAGAATAAGCTCCAACGGTCAGCTCATGTGGTCAAAGCTTCAATCGGGTCTTGACAACGATTTTATAACAGACGTTGAAACCATAGACGGCGGTTTTGTTGTGTCGGGCTACACCACCTCCGCAAACCGTGATTTTGAAGCAATCGGCAATCTCGGCGGATATGACAGCTTTGTCACCTTCCTTGAAAAAAGCGGTACAATCGTCAATATGTACTCCTATTCGGGCTCAAAGGATGATATCTGTGCGGGAGTGTGTTCCGGCTCGGGCGGCGAGGTTCTTGCCGTCGGCAGAACAAAATCCACCGACGAAGCCTTTGAAGGCAAGAATTCCTACAGCAATTTCACGGCATTTACGGTCAGATACAAAACTGCTTTAGGATAAAAAATTAACCCTCGGAGTTAGACGGGGCTTCGTAAAACAGTTATTTTGAAAAATGCTTGAAAACGACTGTTTTCAAGGGACGGCGTGACTTCGGTCACGCCGTTTCCTTTTTTGCAAGTTCATCCAAAGGAATAAAGCCGATGCCGTCATATTCGATGTGGATCTTCTGTCTGCGCTTGCCGCTGGATTTGTCGGGTGCTTCCACATAGATCGCCTTTATCAGCTCTCGCAGCATACACGGGTCGATTTCTTCAATGTCCACGTATTTGTCTGCCGTTCGGATGAACCTTTCAATATTTTCGTTCTGTCTTTCCTGTACTTCAATTTCCTGCCGCAGAGCGACAACCTCTGCTTCAAGTTGTTTCTGTTCCGCTTCGTAGTTCTGACTCATCATCTCGTAGCGTTCATCATTCAGATTGCCTTTGGCATTATCCTCGTAAATCTTGATGAACAGCCTTTTCAGTTCTGTAATTCGGCGCTCGTTGCGTTCAAGCTGTTTCCGGCTCGCCTGTAACTTTTCTGCCGACTCCAACTGGAGCTGATGTTCCATTACGAAAATGAAATGCTGACGGTATCTGAGAATATACCCCATGACCAACTGAATGTGTTTCAGCACCATTCGCTCCAACACGGACTCACGGATGAAGTGGGTTCCGCACTTGTCCTTGTGTTTCCAATGAAGCGAACAATCGAAGAACGCTCCCTCACGCTTGCCATTGTTGGTGGCTCCATAGTACAGCTTCTCACCGCAGTCGGCACAGTACACCAAACCGGAAAAGGTACTTGTGCATCCCGACTTGGTTTTGCGCTGTCGCTGTTGACGGATGATCTGCACTTTTTCAAAGACATCCTTTTCGATGATGGCTTCGTGGGTGTCCTCGAAAATTGCCTGCTTTTCAACGGGATTGTCCCTCTGCTTCTTGTCCCAGATGGAATTGGTGTAGGTCTTGAAATTGACCGTACAGCCTGTGTACTCTCTGCGTTCCAAGATATGAACCACGGTACTGGAGTTCCATCCACAAGGGTTTTCAGATGCGGTGTTTGGACTCTTGATGCCCACACTGTCCTTGTAGGCGGTAGGGGTGAGAACACCATCTGCCTTTAGCTGATTGGCAATCTGCGAAGGGCCTCGTCCGTTCATACACATCTCAAAGATACGCTTCACAACGGATGCCGCTTCGGGGTCAACAAGCCAAGTCTTCGGATTCTCCTTGTCCTTGACGTAGCCGTAAGGGACATTGGTGGTCAACGGTACGCCACGTTCACCCTTTGCTTTCTGAACAGCACGGATTTTGCGGCTGGTATCCTTTGCGAAAAACTCGTTGAACCAGTTTTTGATACCCGCCATGTCGCACTCTGTGCTGTTCATGTCGATGGAATCGAAGTGATCATTGATGGCGATATATCGGACACCGCTTTTCGGGAATACGATGTTGATATATAGGCTGGTCATCGCAGAGTTTCGTCCAAGTCTCGACAGGTCTTTAGTGATGATCGTACCCACACGACCTGTTTTTACCTCTGTGAGCATTTGCTGAAAACCGGGACGATTATCGAAGTCAACGCCGCTGTAACCGTCATCCACGAAGAATGTGGGATTTGGAAAATGATTCTGCTTTGCGTATTGAAGCAGGATCATTTTTTGCGTCTGTATCGAATTCGACTCGTCAGCCTTTTCGCCGTTTTTACCTTCCTTCATATCCTCAACAGACAGTCTGCAATAAAGGGCGGTAATTTTGTCTGTTGCTCCTAACATTTCTATTTCCTCCTCAATCGGAGCAACTGTCAGTACAGGATTGGCTGTCTCTATTATATCAAACTTCTGGTTTTCTGTCATTGATGTCCCCCTAACTGATTTGTAAACTTTCTCGATGTGATGCGCTCCAACTTGCGGATGAAGCTGTCCTCACCCTTATAGCTGCCGATTACGGTGTAGATCGTGCCGCTGATTTCTTCGGTAACGGTTAGCTCCGGAATCCAGTAGGCAGAAATGTTTTTGACTACGATGTTGCCGTTTTCATCGAAACGAATGTTGCGGTGAGGATGATTTTCCGGTATCGGTTCGTGCTTCAGATACGGGTCAGATGCGGAGAAGTAGTAGCAAGGTATATCGTTATCTTCGGATACGGTCAAGGAACCGAGCCATTGCTTCAGTTCTTCCGGTGTCATGACTATTGCCTTCTTTTGTTCGCTCATAAAAATTGTCCTTTCTGATTTTTGAATGAAATGAATCGAAGGGAAAGGAAGGAATCAGCGTTCCTCCTGTTTGCGATTGTCTTTTTTCTGTTGAGCCTGCTCGACATTGCCAAGTCCTTTGTTCACGCAGGACTGAATGTGATGAATTTGCTGATATTCTTCACGGATAGCTTTGAACTTGGCATAGGTTTCTGCATGAGCCTGTTCAAGTGCTGCATACTCCCTGTCCAAAAGTCTTTGGTCGCACTTGCCGTCGGGACATACTTCCAGTAGCTTTCGTCTGACAGCGTAGTACTGCTTCAATTCCTTTTCATGTTCTGCCTTGTACTTCGCCTTTGCCTTGTCGAACTTGATTTTCTGCAAGCCGTCCACAATCGGTTTCAAATCTCTCAGAATGGAAAGGTATTCGGGAACCTTGCGGATTTCTTTCATG
>JAFUNA010000030.1 GCA_017473165.1 Clostridia bacterium
GGAAATATGCCTTTCAAAACCATATTAATTACTGTTTCAAAAAGTATGCTTTGATTAACGGTGGAATATTTAAGTGCAAAGTTCAAAGTGGTAAGTGCAAAGTGTCGGATAGGCTCCGCCTATGACCGATTTTAACAGTGAAATCTTATTTCAGCCGTAGGGGACGGCGTCCTCGACGTCCCGAAAATTCAGCACAATTTTTCGGGAGGGGTGACCCCTCCTCTACAATGCAAAATGAAATAATAAAGAATATTGAATAGATAATAAATAATATTTTGACGGTAGGGCGGGATGACCTCATCCCGCCGAAAAATAATTGCTGTAATCCACGTCGGCTTGGGGTCAAGCCGCCCTACACTCGAATTGAGGTATCATGGTAGGAACTGAATACCGCTTGCGGTGGAGGGATTTCTTATCCGTCCGAATAAAATCGGTCATAGGCGGAGCCTATCCGACACTTTGCACTTATCACTTTGAACTTTGCACTTAACAAAGTGCATTGCTGTTTCGAAAACCATAACCAAACACAAAAAATCCTCACAACCGAAGCTGTGAGGATTTTACTTATGAAATATAGTTTTTGGGATTCTGGGTTTCACCGTTGCGGATAACCTCGAAATGAAGGTGAGGACCTGTTGAGTTACCTGTTGAACCAACCTTGCCGATGGTTTGTCCAGCCTCAACGTATTCGCCAACCGAAACGGTTATTGAGCCCTTGACCATGTGAGCATAGCGGGTTTTGTAGCCGTCGCCGTGGTTGATAAGAACCATGTTGCCGTAGCCCGAGCTGCTTCGCTGAACAACCTCAACACGTCCGCTCTTTGAAGCGATAACAGGTGTTCCCAGAGCACCGCCGCCCGATTTAACAAGGTCAATGCCGTTGTGCCAGCCGCTGCTTCGCCAGCCGTAGGGTGAGCTTACATAGTGGCAGCTGGGTGCGGGCCAGAGGAAGCCCTTTGCGGAAGCTTCACCGATATAAACGCCGTTATACGATGTCTTTGAGCCGATAACAACAATTTCGTCAACAGGCTCTTTGATTGTTTCGTAATCGTAGCTTGTATCGAAAAGAACACCGTCAACGAATATCTGCGTTTTGGTGACTCTTTCAGTACCGTTGACACCTTCCTGCTGAACAAGTCTGTAGCCGCTGTATTTTGTTGCGTCACGGCGTTTGACTGTTTCAAATTCAATGTCACGGGTCGAGGTGGTTGTAACGATTTTTCTGATGCTGACGGTCTTTGCCTGCGTTTCAACGGTTATTATGTCGCCGGGTTTGATGTTTTCCAAATCCGTGTCGGGATTGAGCTGTGAAAGCTTTTCGGGAGAAATGCCGAATTTTTCGCTTATGGTGTTAACCGTTTCGCCTTCAAGAACCGTATAAATCTTCCTGGTGTTTTCACCCGTCAGAGTTGCGTTGAGCTTTGATGCGTCCCACATAACGTCGGCAGAATCTCTGTAAAGACCCTGAACATAGTCAATGGTTTCCGCAAAGCCGACAACATAGTTGTTTGCCTTTGCATCAACCTCGTAGGGGGCGAGTATGTTGTCGAAAACGGTTTTTGCATCCGCTTCGTTTTTAACCGCACAAACAAATTCGCCGTCAATGTAAATTCCGCAGGCGTGAGTCAGGTTGTCAACGGAGTTTTCAATCATTCTGTCGGAAATAACCTGTGCATCGCTCAATTCATCAATTGAAACAAGGCTGAGTGCGTAGCTTGCGTTTAAATCCGCTTTGGATGAGTTTTCCGAAGCGGAGGTTGTTTCCTCGGGAGTGTAAGCACCCGAACTCAATCTGTCCTTAACAAGATTTTTTGCTTCAAGATAGACCGATTCGTCGCTGATGTAGCCGATTGTTTCATCGTTATAGATTACTTCAAGGGCAAAGGTTACGCCGTTCCAGAAATTGAGTGTTACAAGAAAAACAAGCAGCGCACCAACGGGCATAAGAGTGTTGAACGCCGTGCGGAGAAGATTTTTATGGTGCAGTACGGCTTTTTTGATGTAATGGGCAAAAACCGAGGGAAGCGAAAGGGGATGCCCGAACGCTTTTTTTATGGTTTTGCCTGCATGTTTTATTTCTTTTCTGAAACGTCTGATTTCCTTGAGGGTGGAATCAATTCTGTTTTCCGTTTTACGCTTTGTGCTTTCAGTTGCATTGGTGATATAGCGGTGCAGCTTTACGAAGGGCTTTACGGCAGTTCCGAAAATGAGCCCGAAAAGCTTTGAAAGCAGCTTGCAAAGTGTGTCGCCGTATTTATAAAAAAGAGCATAGAATGCGTTTGTTTCCGAAATATCAAATGCCGAATCGGAGGAATTGTCGGATTCATCACCAGCTTCGTTGTCCGACTTGAGATCAACTATTTTTTTGCTGTTGATTAATTCGTCAATTCGGTTAAGCTCGTCCTTTACGGTTTCGTGACCGTCAACCTCCGGAATAAATCGGCTTTGGCTGACAGGTTTCCGTTTTTCTTCGGGCTTTGATTTGTTCTGTGCCTCTTCAAGCTGCATGGAATAACGTCTTTCGATGTCTTCCTTGATTGCCTGCATCTCCATTGCACGCCTCTGCTCATCCTTGCGGCGGAGCTCTTCCTCACGCTTCTGTGTGCTGCGTCTTTGAGGTGTTTTTGACGTGTAAAGGTTAGAAAGGTCATAGAAACCGTCGGTTATTTCGTCACGGGGTCTGACGGGTTTCGCATTTTCGGCGCTATTAACTTTTTTGTTTTCGTTATCCATAAGTAACGCTCCGAATAATAATTTTACACTATATTATAATATATATTTATAATTTATACAAGTATAAAATATTAATTTACATTTAACAAGAATCTTTCAAGGGCGTTTTCCCAGTGCGGAAGCCTTGAAAATCCGTTTTCGTCAAGGGATTTTTTTGAAAGTCTTGAATTTTTCGGTCTTACTGCGGCAGTTTTGTATTCCTCGCTCGCAACGGGAATTATTTTTGTTTTCGCACCCGATTTTTCCATGATTTTTGCCGCAAATTCAGCCCAGCTGCAAAGTCCCTCGTTTGTTGCGTGATAAATGCCGTATTTTTCGCTCTTAATCATTTCGCACAGCAGCACGGCAAGGTCTTTTGTATAGGTTGGTGAGCCGATCTGGTCATCAACAACAGTGAGGGAGTCTTTTTCCTTTGAAAGACGGAGCATTGTTTTCACAAAATTCTTTCCGTTTTCGCCAAAAACCCATGAAATACGGACAATAAAAAACTTTGAGCATATCTCCTTAACTGCTTCTTCGCCTTCAAGCTTTGTTATGCCGTAGTTGTTGCAGGGAGCTTTTTTTGAATCGGTTTCGAAGGGCTCTGTGCCTTCGCCGCTGAAAACGTAGTCCGTGCTGATATACATGAGCTTAAGTCCGTGATTTTTGCAGCTTCGGGCTATGTTTTCGGTGCCCTCTGCGTTGATTTTTCGACAGGTTTCCAAATCCGATTCCGCAGCGTCAACGTTTGTGAATGCGGCACAGTGTATAACCGCATCGGCATTGCTTTCGGCAATGAACTTTTCCGCAGCCTTCGCATCTGTTATATCAACCTCGGGCAAATCCGCTCCGATTGCTTCAATTCCGTTTTTCTCAAGCTCGGTAACAACATCCGTGCCGAGCTGACCCTTTGAGCCTGTAACGATTATTTTCATAAAATCATTCCTCGGGATAAAACTTTTATAATATTTTATCATATTTTTTAAACATTAACAATATTTTTTTGTTTTAGTCTGTTGCAAATCGGAAAAATGTGTTATTATTTTATAGGAGATACTTGAAAGAAGGTGCAAAAAATGAGTTTCAAGAATATAATTGACCTTCACACCCATACGGACAATTCCTTTGACGGTCATCATTCAACCATGTTTCTTTCGGAAACTGCATATATGAAGGGCTTGCGTGCGGTTGCGTTTACGGACCATCTTGAGATGGATGCGTTTTATGAAAACAGCTTCAACAAAACGGCAATTCAGTCTTTTTTTGAGATTGCCAAGGCACGCTCCGCATTCAGCGGAAAGCTGATTGTCTGCATCGGTGCGGAGCTCGGTCAGCCAACCTATAACAGACCTGTTTCCGAAAAGCTGCTTGAAATGATGAAATATGATTTTGTTATCGGTTCAATCCATAATCTGCCCGATATGAAGGATTTTTACTATATAGATTTCAGCGACGAAAGCATTGACTGCATGAAGCTGCTGGAAGAATATTTTGAGCAGGTGCTTGAGCTTGCAAAGTGGGCAAAATTTGATTCGCTGGGTCATCTTACATATCCTTTGAGATACATGGTCGGAAATTACGGAAAATCGGTTGATATTTCAAAATTCAGCGAAGTAATTGATGAAATTCTACTGACCCTGATCAAAGAAAACAAGGCTCTGGAAATAAATACCTCGGGATTAAGAAAAAGCTACGGAAAAATCATTCCCGATGAAAGCATACTCAAACGCTACAAGCAACTCGGGGGAAAACTGATAACCGTAGGCTCCGATGCTCATTATGCCGAGCACCTCGGTGCGGATATCGACAAGGGCTATGAGCTTGCGCTCAAATGCGGCTTTGAGGAGATTGCGGTTTATCAGGACAGAACACCAACACTTATTCCCATTGAATGAAAGGAGCAAAACCATGCTTAAGATTAAAGCACCCGCAAAGATAAATCTTTTTCTTGATATTGTCGGAAAGCTTGATAACGGCTATCACAGCCTTTTTATGGTGATGCAGTCGATAGGTCTTTGCGATGAAGTAACTCTTGAAAAAAACGGGCTCGGAGATATATTTCTGACCTGCTCCGAAAGCAGGCTTCCGACCGATAAAAAGAATATTGCCTACAAAGCGGCAGAGGCTTTTTTTGAGAAAACTGGAATTGAATCCGATGTTACAATCGGCTTAAAGAAGCGAATTCCTTTTGAAGCGGGTCTTGCGGGCGGAAGTGCCGATGCGGCGGCGGTTATCGTCGGGCTCAATGAGCTTTACGGCACGGGACTTTCTGAATCGGAGCTTTGTGAAATCGGACTTAAGGTTGGCAGCGATGTTCCATTCTGCATTGTAGGCGGCACCTGCCTCTCACAGAGCACGGGCGGAGTTCTTTCAAAATTAAAGCCCCTTAAGGAATGCCATATCGTTCTTGCAAAGCCCGAAACGGGTGTTTCAACCGCAGAGGCATACGCTGCAGCGGATAACGCACATATCTACCGACCCGACTGCATGAGAATGCTTGACAGCTGTGAAAAAGGCGATTTTGAGGGCATTTGTAAATATGCGGGCAACGTTTTTGAACAGGTTATAGAAGTGCCCGAGAGAGTTGAGTTCAAAAGAATAATGTATTCTTGCGGAGCTTCTCTCTGCCAAATGAGCGGCAGCGGACCGACGGTTTTTGCTCTGTTTGAAAACAAAGAAAACGCTGAAAAATGTGCCGAAGAGCTAAAAAAAATCTGCTCAAACGTATATCTCACCGAGCCCGTGAATCACGGAGCAACGATGGTATAATAGTATAAAAGAAAAAGGTGAACCGTGCTTTTGCATAGTTCACCTTGTTTTTATTTCTGCTTTTTTGTTCTGAATCGGATAAGACCGATGATTATTGAAATCTCGGAAAGAACTTCCGTTATGATTCCCGAATATGAGTGGCAGATTATGTTGTAAATCAGCCACATAAGAGAGGTTGGAAGGGTTAGTGCACGGAGCTGCTGTGTTTTGCGATTCCAGAGAACGAAGCTTGAAATCATCATTGCGGACATGGGTAAAAGCGAAACGGGACTGCTGTATGTGACAAGACCTCCGAGACCCGCAAGAATTGCAAAAATAACGGGGCAGGCGAAGCTGTCAACGAGCTTTGATTTGTTGCGGAAGGAGTATGCAATTCCTCTTGTCAGACCAACGATGTTGCCGACCATGCCTTCGTATGCACCAATCATGAGATACTGTACCGAGAAAAGCAGACCCGAAAAAATCTGCATGACAACGATTCTTTTGTGAGTTCTCTGCTGAAACGAGAGAAGCAGAAGTGTTGCCGCAACGGCACCTATGAGCTGTGAAATAATAAAAGTAACGTCATTTTCGCTGAAATAGTTTTTTATAAAGTCCATTGGTATCACCTTAACAGAATTTAAACATCTTTAAAACAAAATTTAAAATGTTACCGTTATAATTGAATTAAATTTTTTCGCAGACAAAGCCTGTGTATCCGTCGGGCAAAACGAGCTTTGTAAGCAAAAATCCGTTTTCGGAGCATTCATAACCGCCGTCTGTCTTTTTGAATGAAACGTTTTTTATGTCTGCACCGAGCCCCGTGCCGATGCACTTGAAATAAGCTTCTTTCAAAGTCCAGATTTCAAAAAAACGTTCCGTGCTGCCGCCGATATATTCAAGCTCGCTTTCGCAGGCAAAGCGTTTTGCGGCATCAAGTCGGATTTCACGGTTTTTTTCAATGTCAATTCCGATTTTTCTGTCAGAAACGGCAAGGCAAACCAAATCGCCGCTGTGGCTGATACTGAAAAAAACGTCAAGACCGACTGCAAACGGCTTTCCGAATTCGTTTTTTGAAAATCGGATTTCAGCAGGGGAAATACCGCAGAATTCCGAAACCGCCGCTCTTGAAAGTCTGTCTGCCGCAATTTTTGATTTGCGTTTTGCGTCGTTTTTCAGCCGTGTGACTTCCTCTTTGCGGCTTTCGCTCATGGCATCAAACCATTGTGAAAGCTCCGGCTCGGAAACGTTATTCAAATCAACTGAATATAGCTTCATGTTAACCTCAAAAATGCCGACAGATATAACTCTGCCGGCAGATAAAATTATCCGAAAATTCCAACAACCTCAACCATAAACAGCGAAACGCAAAGTCCGACAATGAAGCCGCCGATGATTTCGGGAATGGTGTGTCCTTCAACGGGCTTGATGTCCTTCGCTTCGTCGCCGCAAACCTTGCCCTGAAGGCGGTTGAATGCTCTTGTTAAACGGCTGATGGGAAGGCGTACTTTAAATGCGTCAAACATTGTTATAAAAGCAAAAACACCTGCAACGGCAAAAATGTCGGAGTCAAATCCGCTGTGAAGAGCAACGCAGCCGCAGAGAGCAATAACGGTTGCTGTGTGTGAGCTGGGCATACCTCCAAGCTTGAAAAGCGTTTCGAGAGTAACCTTCTGGCGGGCAATGCCTTTTCTTTTGCCGTTATAATAATGAAAAAGATTAATAATAACTTTTATAAGCTGTGCGATAAACCACGCAATAAGACAAACAAGAAAAATTCTCATAATAAGCTCCTTTTAAATCGCTATTTAGATAATCATACACTATTGACTGGAAAAAAGCAAGAGATTTTAGTTGAAATTTGGAGTATAAATGTGATAAAATCCTAAACGGACTTAATTAATAATGTGAAAAATCATACATAGAGGTGTGAAATAAATGAAAATCAGAAAGCAGTCAGCCGGTTTTGAATCGCCGACATATCAGACTGTTAAAGAAATCATTGTGAAAGGTGCTAAAAAGGGCGGCGACAAAAGGCAGTTTGTTTTTCTTGATAAAAAGAAGAATGAATGCGAAAGAAGCTTTAATCAGACCTGGAACGAAATTGCCGCAATCGGAACATTTTTCTACGGCAGAGGTCTTGACGGCAAAAAGAAAATCGCAATCATCGGCGAAAACTGCTTTGAATGGATGGTAATTTATTACGCAACCCTTGTCGGTTGCAATATTACCGTACCCATGGACTGCAAGCTTCCCGAAGAAGACCTTGCTGACCAGCTTATCCGCTGCGGCTGTGATGCTCTTGTTTATACGGATAAGTTTATCCCCATGGTTGAAAACTTCAAAAAATATCCCGAAATGCCCGAAATGCAGTATTTCAACATCAGCGACGATTACGCTGAATTTATCAAAGAGGGTGAAGCGGGACTTAAAAACGGCGAAAAGGCATTTCTTGAAGCCGATGTTAAGCCCGAGGACCTTGCCTGCATTGCATACACATCGGGCACAACCGCAAAGAGCAAGGGCGTTATGCTCACTCACAAGAACATTGCAAGCAACTGCTCATCCGCCTGCCGTGCCCATACAGGCAGACACGCAATCGGCTTCCTTCCTCTTAACCATACATACGCATGGGTAAGTGCACTTTTCTCGTCATATATTCTTACCGAATGGGGCTATCTCTGCGACGGTATCGGCAACATTCAGGGCGACCTTAAGAAATATCAGCCCTATAATTTTTCGGGTGTACCTCTTGTTGTTGAAACAATCTATGACAGAATCTGGAAAACCGCAAGAAAAACAGGCAGAGAGGATATCCTCAAAAAAGGTCTTAAAATCAGTAATACCCTTATGAAGCTCGGCATTGACAGACGCCGCAAAATTTTTAAGACAATCATCGACAATCTCGGCGGAAATCTCAATATGATTGTCTGCGGCGGTGCAAACCTTGACCCAAAATACGAAAAGGGAATGCACGATTTCGGTATCGAAATCTATAACGGCTACGGTATGACCGAGTGTTCACCCGCAATAACCTGCAACAGACCCGGCAAGTGCAAATTCGGCAGCGTTGGCGTACCCCTTGATTGCTGCGAAATCAAAATCAATAATCCCGACGAAGAGGGCGTAGGCGAAATTTATGTCAGAGGCGATAACGTTACACAGGGCTATTACGGTGACCCCGAGGCAACGGCTGCGGCTTTTGACGGCGAATGGTTCAAAACGGGCGACCACGGAAGAATTGATGAGGACGGCTTCCTCTTTATTGTCGGCAGAAAGAAAAACCTCATCTGCCTTTCAAACGGTAAAAACGTTTCTCCCGAGGAGCTTGAAGACAAGCTTTCAAGAATCGAATATGTAAAAGAGGTTCTTGTTTTTGAGGAAAACAACAAGATTTGTGCAGAGCTTTTCCTTAACGAAGAGGATTATCCCGACGCAAGAGCAAGAATAAAGGGCGATATCGACGAATTCAACCGCAATATGCCTTTGTTCAAGAATATCGGTAAGTTCACACTCCGTGATACCGAATTCCCCAAAACAACAACTCTCAAAATCGTTCGTGACAGATAAAAACAGGGGCTGTCTCACCAAGCGAAGAACAAAAGAAACAAAATAAAACAGAAGTGGGTTGCATTGGAAAACATCCTCTGCAACCCTTTTTTGTTTTTGTTATGATATGATAAATTACTTTATATGTTTCTTTTTAGCTCTTTTTCCGAACTCGACGTATCGCATACGCCTATCGTTCGGAGAAAAGAGCTTCTTCATCTTGTTGAGTTTGCCCTTTGTTACTGCTTTATTATATCTCAATTATAATCGGATCAATTTTCAGAAAAGGAAGAAGCTTTTCGGTGATATCGGGTGTTCTGATTTTCAGCGTTGCACGGTTGTTGCTCGGGTGGCAGCAGATGAACTCACCGTCATAAACATCCCTGTCAATTGCAAGCTTCACTTTCTTTTCTTTGTCAAAAATCAGGCTTGTGATGCTCAATGAGCCCGGCTCTGTGTTGAGGATTGAAACCATTTCTTCTCCGGGAGCGAAAGAAAGGCGTGAGCTTCCCAGCTTTTTCGAAACATTCTTTGTTACAAACTTTTTATCGCCTGCCATCAAAAGCAGAAAATACTTGTCGCCCGAGGTTGTCCGCAGCAAAAGATTCTTGCAGATTTCAGCACCCGTGGTTTTCTCAATTTCACGGCATTCCTCAAGTGTAAAGGCAGGGGAGTGTCTGAAAATTTCATATCCGATTTGAAGCCTGTCAAGAAATCCGCAGACTTCATTAATGTTTCTGTCCATTTTTACCTCTTAAAAAAACCGCATCGGACAGTCACGCCCGATGCAGTAAATGTTGGTTTGATTAAAATGTGAAAACGCTTACGATTGCAGCAAAAATGCTTGTAACAAAGGCGTTGCACTGTGCAAGAAAATCGTTAAGACCTTCAACGAACATAATGTCAAAGGTGATTGAGTTTGCCGCTTCGGTAAGTGCGGAGAAGCCGTCGCTTATGATTCCGAAGATTTCGCCTGCGGCTGCACCGAGCTCTGCGACGGTTTCGCCGAGGGTGTTGTCAACGAATGTGTTTGCATCGGCAAGAATATCGTTAAATGCGAAGCCGCTTACCGAAAAGATTGCTACAATTGAAGCAAAAACAAGCAATACCGAAATAATTTTTTTCATAATGATTTCTCCTTTTTATTTACATATAAAATGCGGACTCATATTTTGCGGCATCGATTTCAACCGTTTTCCACGGACCGCTGCTGCAATCCTCGTGAGTCAGCTTTTCATTTTCGAATGTATGAATGTTTGAAAATTTGAGTTTGCCTCTTGAAAGCACCCAATGCTTGTCGGCACTTTCGGGGCGGGAGTTGAAAATACCTTCGTCAAGTGTGAATGACTCATCCGACAGCTGACCGCAGCAGAAATCGATTATTTCTCCTTCGTCGTCAAATCTGATGCAGCAGCGAGTATCGTTACTCTGAATAAGATATGTGCCGTCCTTTGCCGAAGCAAATTCAAGAAACTCAACAACGGTTTCGTTGCCTTCTTTATCCTCGGTTGTGTGGGCATATCTGAATGAGTCGGTCTTTTTGACATATTCGATTGAATATTCCTTTGCACTTTCCTCGGAAACAAACCGAAGAATGAAGCTCGTTTCACCGTCGGATTCATACTGAATGTCGCTGCCTGCCGCATCTATATTGAAAATATCAGCGGCGGTCTGTGAATCCAGCTCGGAAGTTATGCTTCCGATTATGCCCGACCCCTTCAGCACAAACGGCTCAAAAGCGGTCAGAATATAATCATCCTCAAGAAAATATTCGGAAACGCCGCTGTGCTCAACCGTTCTGTTGTGCTCCGTTTCAAGAACAGAAACCTTTGATTTCATGGCGGAAAGAACCGAATTGTATCTTTCAAAGCAGCCGAAAAAGCTTTTTTCGGTGTTTGTGATGTTGAGCATATCGGGTGTAATGATTTTCTGCGGCTCTTTTTTTGAACAGGAGCAAAGAAACAGAAACAGAACAGTCAGCAGTAATGCTGAAAATTTTTTCATTGGATTTTCTCCGTGAATTTTATTTTTCACTCAAAAGCTTTGTGAGCTCGTCCATGAAGGTGTTGATATCCTTAAACTGGCGGTAAACCGATGCAAAACGCACATAAGCAACCTCGTCAAGGTCCTTGAGCTTATCCATTGCGAGCTCGCCGATATAAACGGTTGTAACCTCTCTGTCGAGAGAATTCTGAAGAATTGCCTCGATTTCGTTAACGGCACTTTCAAGCTTTTCAAGGGGAACGGGACGCTTTTCACAAGCTTTGAGCATACCGTTGAAAAGCTTGTTTCTGTCGAAAACCTCTCTGGTTTTGTCTTTTTTAACTACGATAACGGGAACGCTTTCGATAACCTCATAGGTTGTGAAACGCTTCTGGCAGCTGATGCACTCTCTGCGTCTTCTTATGCGTTCGCCCTCGTCGGTGGGTCTTGAATCGATAACCTTGCTTTCTTCGCAGCCGCAAAACGGACATTTCATGGCTATTACAACTCCTTTAAGTGTTTATAAAATAAGGTATATATTTTGAGTATAACATAATATTGATATTTTTCAAGTGTATTTTACAAATTTTCCACAAAATGTAGTGATTCGGCGAGGTCATCGGGTGTTTCAAATCCTGACCTGTAGAGCTCAATAACATAATCGCCCTTGTAATCGGCGGATTTCATAACCGAAGCAAGCTTTCCGAAGTCAAAAATGCCTTTTCCTGGAGGAATACAATCCTGTTGCGCACTGTGGTCGCTGATATGAATGTGAACAATGTCATTTTTGAATTTTTCTGCAAAGTCAACGGGGGAATATCCCGCTCTGAATGCCTGCTTGACGTCGAAAATCAGCTTGAAATCCTTGCCTAATGCCGATTTCATGCGGTCAAGAAAATCGGGATTTTCGCTCAAATGGCGGTTGACGTTTTCCTGACCGACGGTTACACCGAATTCTTTTCCTGCCTGTGCAAGCCTTGCAAAGCGTTCAAAATATTCATTTTCGCTGATTTTCGAGGGCTTCAGCGAGCCGTGGATAACTGAAAATTCCGCACCGACAAGATTTGTGAATTCAAAACAGCGTTTATAAAAGTCAAAAGCATCAAGATAACGTCTTTCATATTCGCCGAAAAGCATATAGGTTTCCGAAAACGAAGAAAAAGGGTGTACCGAAACGATGTTAATTCCGTACCTGTCTTTGATTTCGTTAAGAGTTTTTGCGAATTCGGGCGTGGTTTCGCTTATTGAATTGAGGAAAACTTCGCAGGTCTTAACTCCCATTTTGCCGAGCATTTCAAGTGATTCCTCGGTGTTCATGGGGTAAAGGCATGAGGTTGAAATTCCGAAAGCCATGATTTTTGTTCCTCTCATGGAAATATTTTAGATTTGAAATCAGTGTGCATAAAGCGTTATAATCGGGATATAAGGAGGCTGCAATGAAAAAGATTTTATCCCGTATCCACAGACCCGCACGCCTTGTGCTTACAGTCGGTGCGTTATCCGTTATAGTTATAATTCTTCTGTCAACGCTTCTCTATATAGGAGCGGGGAGGGTGTTTGATTATTATTCCGCCATTGATGCAAGCGAAAAGCTGCTTGCTTTTTCAAGACCCGTTTCTGTCGGAGTGTGCACAGGGTCACTCGGTATTGAATATTTTCTCAAACAAAGAGAAAATGAAACTAACTAATTATATCATATCCGCAATTGCATATCAAGAAAAATAAAAGTCGGAAAAACTTCAATGTTTTTCTCGACTTTTTTGTTATCATATGCTATTATGTTGTTAATTGTAATGTATAATCTTGCAATCTGGGAGGAAAGAAAATGCTTAAAGTTGCAATGCTTTCAAAATGGCACGTTCATGCCGAGGGTTATGCGCGTGAGCTGCTTAAAACAGAAAAGGTTGAAATTACCGCAGTCTGGGACGAAAAACCCGAAAGGGGAGCCGAGTGGGCTGAAAGACTCGGCTGCGATTTTGAGGCTGACCTTGATAAACTTCTTGCACGCAGCGACGTTGATGCGGTTTGCTGCAACGCACCCACAACAATGCACACCGATGTGCTTATCCGTGCCGCAAAGGCAGGAAAGCATATCTTCACCGAAAAAACTCTTGCCTGCACCGTTGCGGAGTGCAGAGAAATTGAAAAAGCGGTTAACGAAAGCGGAGTGACCTTCGTTATTTCGTTCCCCAACAAGGCATGGCCCGTTGTCAAGTTTGCAAAAGAGCACATTGAAAACGGTGATTTCGGCAGAGTGACAAACGTCAGAATCCGCAACGCACATAATGGTGTAAGCGGAAAATGGCTGCCCGAATACTGGTTCGTTAAGGAGGACTGTGCGGGCGGAGCGATGATGGATCTCGGCTGCCATCCGATGTATCTTCTTGCTTATCTTTGCGGAAAGCCCGTAAAGGTAACGGGCATTGCAAATTCCGTTCTCGGTACTCCCGTTGATGAAAATGCAATTTCGGTTATTGAGTTTGAAAACGGTGCAATCGGTGTTTCCGAAACTTCGTTCCTTGCGTTTTCATCGCCCTACACAATCGAAATCCACGGCACAGAAGGAATTCTTCTCTGGCAGAGCGGCGGAGAGCTTAAATATAAGACAACGGAAACCGCAAAGCTCAACAGCGGCTTCATAACTCCCGACAGACTTCCCGAGGAGGACGAAAAGCCGATTGTACGCTTTGTTGATGCCTGCCTTGACGGCACAGGCTCGCCCGAGGGTCTCGGAATGAGCGATGCAATTGACCTTGCCCGTCTTCTTGAAAACTCATATATTTCATACGAAACCGGTAAAACGGTTGAGGTAAAGGAGTAAAAATATGAAAACAGAACTGCACTATTACGATATTTTTCCAAAGGTTTTTCCTGCCGGAAAGGAAATGACAATAACAATCAAGCCTCTCGGACATCACGCCGAATTCAAAAATTCCGAGAATATTTATCTTGCAATCTACGGACTTGACGACGGTAATCCCCGTGATTATCCCTACAGAAAAAACGGTGCAACCGTTCCTTTTGAATATGACGGAGAGCTCAAGTTTAAATACACCTTCCCCCGTGAGCAGCAGTATTTTGTCAGAGTTTTCGAAAAGGAAACAAACAAAAGACTTCTGCAGTTGAGCGTATATGCTCTTGATGAGGACCTTTGCGGAAGATATCCTCTTATCGGTGACCTTCATATGCACACCTGCCGCTCCGACGGCAGACAGTCGCCCGCAATCGTAAGTGCAAACTACAGAAAGCACGGCTACGATTTCTTTGCAATCACCGACCATCACCGCTATTATCCCTCACTTGAAGCGATTGAAGCATACAAGGATGTTCCTATCGAATTTAACATAATCCCGGGTGAAGAGGTTCATCTTCCCGATGTTGCCCCCGACCATATCAACGATGTTCATATCGTCAATTTCGGCGGTAAGTATTCGGTTAACGGACTTCTTAAGGATGAATATGCGGAAGAATTCGGCTATGATATTGATAAACGCCGATTTGAAGGCTTTGACTGCCCCGATATGATTACCGAGGATGAATACAGAGAGCAGGTTGATGCTCTTATCCCCACACTTGACATTCCCGAAGGCATCGAGCCATTCACATATGCAAGCTGCGTATGGGTGTTCAATCATATCAGAAAGGCAGAGGGTCTCGGAATTTTCTGCCATCCCTATTGGCTTTCGAATGTTCATCAGGTGCCCGAAAATTTAACCGACTATATGCTCAAAACCCATCCGTTTGATGCTTTTGAAGTTCTCGGCGGCGAAAACTATTATGAGCACAACGGATTTCAGACTCACAAATACTATGAGGTTCTGGCAAAGGGCTATGACAAATTCCCCATCGTCGGCAGCACCGACAGCCACAGCTCAATAAACAATGAAAATGCCTATGTTGCTTCAACAATGGTATTTTCACCCGCAAACGAGCGTGTTGCAATTATTGATTCAATCAAGAATTTCTATTCGATTGCAATTGACGGCATCAGCAAGGAATTCCGTCTTGTCGGCGATTTCAGACTGGCACGCTATGCAACCTTCCTTCTCAAGGAATATTTCCCCCTTCACGATGACCTTTGCTATGAGGAGGGCAGAGCAATGAAGGATTATGCCTGCGGAATTGACGGTGCAAAGGAAACTCTTGAATTCATCAGCGGCAGAATTCAGAAGCAGAGAGAAAAATATTTTGCATTCTGAAAAACAGCAACAAATAGGGAGTGATCCGTTTATGATAAAGCTGAAAAACATTTTTATGTATATAACTTTGATTTGGTCAGCCGTTATGTTGGCCTTGTATTTAATCGTCCTTTTTGAAATACCCTTATTTATGTTGATCGGCTACCTTCCTTTAGGAGAAGAAATTGGTCAATTTTTATCAAGCCTGCTGTTTTTAGGAATATGGGCAGTTCCTGCTCTTTACATTTTAACATTGACGTTTATGATAGTGGCTCGTGTTAAATTTAAAGAAAAGAATCAAAACAAACGGATAGCGGTCCCGACGGTAATATTGCCCCTTGTTCTTGCTGCTGTAATGCTGTTAACAAATTTTAATGAGATTTTATCGTAAGCGAAAAAATGCATTTTAATTAAAACAAATGAAGAAAAAGGAGGTAATGCTGTGGCTAAACAGCGTTCACTTGACGGACCCGAGTTTGTCCATCCCAATAAAATCGGCTTCATAGACGGTCTGGGATATGCCTTCGGCGATGCGGCAAACCTGTTTGTTCTTACTTATGTTTCGTCTTATCTTAAGGTGTTCTTCACCGATATTCTTAAGGTAGCGGAAAACAAAATTACAACTCTCTTACTTATTGCAAGACTCTGGGACGCAATAAATGACCCTCTTTGGGGAAATCTTATTGCAAAGAAAAAGCCCAACAAGGACGGAAAATACAGACCTTTCATCAAATGGTTTGCAATTCCTCTCGGAATAATGGCGATGCTCTGCTTCGTTAATTTCAGAGAATTCACAACAAACGAAACCGTCGTTGTTGCCCTTATGTATATCACCTATATCGGCTTCGGTATGATGTATACAACAATCAACATTCCCTACGGCTCGCTTGCTTCGGTTATTACCGATGACCCCGAAGGAAGAACGCTTCTTTCAACCTTCCGTTCAATCGGTGCGGGTCTCGGCGGAGCAATACCCCTTCTTATCGGTCCCATGATTATCTATACCGTAACAGGCACAAACAGCGAGGGTAATCCCGTTAAGGCTGCCGATGCAGGCGGAATGCTCAAATTCGGCATTATCATGGGTGTTCTTTCGATAATTTTCTATTTCCTTTGCTTCAAGACAACCAAGGAAAGAGTTGCTTCCGAGGAAGAGCCCCGGGTTGATATCAAGGGTATGTATAAAGGAATGCTCAAAAGCAGACCCTTCATCGTTGCTTGTATTTCGGGCATACTTATCAGCGGACAGCTTCAGTTTGCATCGCTCAACCAGTATCTCTATAAGAACTATTTCGAAAACACCGACCTTTCAATTGTCGGCACTATAGCAAACTATCTTCCCATGGCGGTCATGATTTTCTTTATGCCGAAGCTCGTTAAGAAATTCGGCAAGCAGGAGCTTTGCAGCTTCGGAACTTTCTTCTCGGCAATCGCTTCCGTGCTTATGTTCTTCATTGTTCCCCAGTGCGAGAGAACGGGAAGTGCACCCGTTGTGTTTATGATATTCACATTCATCATCGGCTTCGGCTATTCTTTTGTAAGCATCACAAACTGGGCAATCATCACCGACGTTATCGACTATCAGGAGTATAAGACGGGCATCCGCAGCGAAAGTGCGGTTTATGCGGTTTATACCTTCTGCCGCAACCTCGGACAAACTCTTGCAGATGTCGGAGGCATGAAGCTTCTCGGCAGCGTTGCAGGCTATGACGGTGCAGTTCACGGCTCGGCAGGCTATGTTGACGGTGTCGGTGAGGGCATCCTCTTTGTCTGCACAGTAATTCCCGCAGTTGTTTATACGCTTGTATTTATCCTCTTTAAATTCGGATATCCCCTCAACAAATCCAGACTTGAAGTAATGTATACAAGTCTGCGAAAGACAAGAGGCACAGGCGAAGAAAATCTTGCAAGAAATCCCGAAAAAGCATAATTGATAATCGGACAGCCGTGAAATCTGCGGTTGTCCGAATTTTTTTCTTTTCAGTGAAAAATTTCGGCATTCAGGGTTGTATTAAAGATGAAAGGAGGTTTTTCAATGTGTTCGTTTGGTACCGATGAATACATGGAACGGGTTGTTAAAACCTGCAGCAATTCCATGCTGCGTGCTGCGTATTCTGTTCTCGGGTCAACCGCAGATGCGGAGGATGCCGTGCAGGATGCTTTTCTCAAGCTGATTGAGAAGAAACCGCAGTTCAAAAGCAAGGAGCATGAAAAAGCATGGCTTTTGAGAGTTACAATCAATATCTCAAAGAATATGCTCAAATCCGCCGCAAGGAACAATCTGCCCGTTACCGAAGAAATACCTTATTCGGATGATAAATCCGAGCTTTTAGCCGTTGTTATGTCGCTGCCGGAGCGATACCGCACGGTTATCCACCTTTATTATTTTGAAGGTTATTCAATCAAAGAAACTGCCGCAATTCTGAAAATTCCTGCCGCAACGGCAGGCACCCGTCTTGCACGGGCAAGAAATTTGCTGAAAGGAGAGATTTCGGATGAGCTTTGAAGAAAAATACAGACAGCAAATGAATGAAGTGAGTTTCAACAAAAATTTTGAGAAAGAAACGGTTGAATTACTGAAATCTGCGGCGGAAAGAAAGGAAAAAAGAGTTATGAAAAAGCCTGTAAAAATTCTTGTTGCCGCTGTACTTGCCGTTGCGGTTTTATCGGTCACCGCTTTTGCGATTTCGGAACTGCTTTCCGCCCGTGACGTTGCCGAAAAGCTTGGTGAAAACTATGTTGCCGAGTCCTTCGACAGGCAGAATTTCACCCCCGAAACCGTAACCGATAAGGGCTACACGGTAAGCTTCCTCGGTGTTGTGAAAGGGGAGAGGTTTGAAGCCGAAAACATCAAAGCGGACTGCAGCTATTTTGTTGTTTCCGTTGCTTCTGCCGACGGCTCCGCACTTTCGCTCGTTGACGGAAATCCCCTCGGAATGTCGGTTATCATTGAGGGCTATCCTGCATGGAAAATCAATAGCTGGTCGCTCAATACAAATGCAACTGGAACGGAAGAAAACGGAGTTCTTTATTATCTGTATGAATGCGAAAATCTTGAGATTTTTGCCGATAAAAACGTTTATCTTGCAGTCTATGAGGGATTTGTTCCCGGTCTTGATACAATCAACATGAAGGAAAACGGCGAATTTGAGTTTGTCAAAACCTACAGCGGATTTAAAGCCATGTTCAAGCTTCCTCTTGACCCGTCAAAGGCAGACCCCGAAGCAGCAAACGAACTTCTTAAGGAATATTTCGAGGATGAAAATGCACATCTCAAATATAAAGATGAAGCAGTTCAGATTGCAGACGGAAAACAGATTATTTCGGAAGAATACGGCTTTATCGAAAGAAGCGAGGATAATGAAAAAGGGGAGTATATAATCGATTATCTCGGAAGAAAAAGCGGAACAGATATCGGAGTTACGGAAGATGAAGAATATGAGTTTTATGTTTATTCCGTGAGAAAATCTGACGGCACACCGCTGACAATAACCGATGTTCCTCTTGAAATTCAGCCTGTTATCAAGGGCTGTCCCGTTTGGGCTGTGAACGGTTATAAGCTTAACATTTCAGGAAGCATAAAAGAAGAAAACGGAGCGTTGCTTTATATGTTCCACTGCGATGATTTGGACTTGTTTGCGGATCGTGACGTGTATCTTTTTGCACTCGAAAGCGGAGCACCGTATCTTGAAATTATTGAACTACAGAATGACGGAACGTTCGTAATTTCGGACGAATATGAGGGCTGGGGTACAATATTCGAAATGCAACTTGATAAAGCAAATGCGGATAAAGAAAAAGCGGACAAGATTATTTCTCAACTCATGCCAAAAGCAAGCGAGAAGTGGAGCATAACAAAATAAAGTCTGAAGCCCGCCGTTCAAACAGTACGGCGGGCAGCATCTTAAAATATGAAGAAAAAGACGATAAAAAATATTTGAATAAAATTAAAAATAAGTCTTGACATTTTCGGTTTCTGTGATATAATAGCATTCGTTGAGTTACGAAACCGTAACCCAAAAACAGAATATCCGGGTGTGGCGCAGTTGGGAGCGCGCTTGACTGGGGGTCAAGAGGCCGTGAGTTCAAGTCTCGCCACTCGGACCATAGTGAGTGTTCATAACACAAGTGAACACTCACTTTTCTTTTTTTACATTTCCTCATAGTTAATTTAATATATTGTTATGTATCGAGCAGGTTTGTAGCCTGCTCTTTTTTATTATGCCGTGAGATATTCCACGGCTACGCCTTGCCTTGCTTCAAGAACTACGTTTTCCTCCTTGACGGGATTTTCAATCACTCCGAAAAAGCGGTAATGAATAATAATTCTTTGCGTTCTGTTTTTACCCTTACCTTCAATGGAGTATACTTCAATTTTTTCAACCAGTTCGTTCAAAAGTGCCGGCGTAAGTGTTTCCATCTGCATAAACTTGCGAACAGCCGTTGTGAACTGTTCTTTGCTTGTGCGAAGGTTTTCCGTTTCGGCGAGTTTATCACGGTATTGCTTGATTTTAACTTTCAGTTCATCTCGCTCTGCTTCATATTTTTGCGAGAGCTGCATAAAGCTTTCTTCATTGACAATTCCGTTAATGTGCTTCTCAAAGAGTTTTTCATACATCACGGCAACCTCTTTTGTTCTTGCGATTGATTTATCAATACTGCTTTCAAGAAACTTCTGCTGATTGAGTATGCTTTTATTGGTCTTTGCTTCAAGAATATCTGCGAAGGCTTCTTCATCTTCAATAAGAAAGCTTGCAAGGCTTCTGAGTTCATGCATCACAATCTGCTCCAAAGAGTCTGCCCTGACATAATGTGTACCCTCACAAGTGCCTCTGCGACCTTTGTAGTTGGAACACATAAAATATTTGATATCAGTATTAGGATGATTAACATTGAACCATAAGGGACTTTCGCAATCGGCACAGTATAACAATCCGCAAAACATATTCTTTTCAGCGTGTTCGGGATTTGGGGCTCTGCGTTTACCTTTTGCTTTCATCTTCTGAACAGTTTCAAAGGTGTTTCTGTCAATTATGGGCTCGTGAACATTCTTGAATATCTTCCAGTTCTCTTCGGGATTCTGAAGTCTTTTCTTGTTCTTGAAGTTCTTTGAGTAAGTTTTGAAATTGATGACATCACCGCAGTATTCCTGTTGTGCAAGAATCTTCTGTACTGTTGTCTTACACCATTTATACGGGTCAGGCTGAGTTTTCTTACCGCCCTTGTTAAGACCTTTACTCTGCCAATATGCCATCGGTATCATCACTTTGTTTTCCTGAAGTATTCGGGCAATAGTTTCATTGCCTTTACCTTCAATGCACATTGCAAAGATACTCTTGACTACTTCCGCAGCTTCGGTATCAACAATCCATTTCTTTTTGTTTTGCGGGTCTTTCATATACCCGTAAGGCGGTTGAGATAACGGCTCGCCGAGATTACCTCTTATACGGTGTGAGCAACGAACCTTTCTTGAAATATCCCTTGCATACATCTCATTCATAATATTTTTGAATGGTGCAATTTCGTTGTCACCGTCATTACTGTCAACCAAGTCATTGACTGCTATGAATCTGATGTTGTGCTCGGGAAAGAAGTTATCCGTATAGTGACCGACAGAAACATAATCTCTACCGAGACGGGATAAGTCTTTTACTATTACTGTTGTAACAAATCCCATTTCAATATCTTCAAGCATAGCCTGAAAACCGGGTCTGTTGAAATTTGTTCCCGTATAGCCGTCATCAACATAGAACTTGGTATTGGTCAGCTTCAAGTCCTTTGCCTTCTGAGCGAGCAATTTTTTCTGAGATGTGATTTGTCAAGGGTATTTTCTTCAAAAAGTTTATATTGAATGGATACATTGTAATAATATAGCCCTCAACCCATTATTTGAGTTGAGGGCTGCTTGTTATTAAGCGCTACTTATCAAGAGTTAAATTAGTGATTATTGATACAAAATAATCACTCAACTCTTTTGGAACATTAATAATCAGTGTCTTATCTTCTGGCATTACCTCGTAATATCTGTAAACAAGAACGTTGTCTAAGATGCTAAATGATTTGGCATCTACAGAAAATAAGCCATCATTGCTTGACATTTTGAAACGGTATGCTCTATCTCCAAGACTTGATGTTGAAACCGCTTTTGCATTTTTTGTTCCTGCGAAATCATTTGGATCATATTCGTTTTCTTCGCAGTAGGCTAAAAGTTCATTGAGCTTTACGATGTCCAGTTTCTCCACATCAAATGTTTCAGTTGAAACACCATTTGTTTTAACAACACATTGATATGTAAAATTGTTAGAGTCGGAATAGTATTTCTTTAATTCTTGCCATTGTTCATCACGACAATAAACACTTTCGGGTGCGCCAACAACTTCGGAGTTTACATTGTATAGTAAGTCGTATTTAGTTCCTTCTATACGGTGATATTGACCTGTAGTATCTTTAAGAATTGCCTCATCACCATACTTAAGATTTCTCAGTGTCAAATCGCCTTGGAACTTGTTACGATAAAGGACACCATCAACCATAATTGCGGTTGTACCTACTGTAGATTCGTTGTATTCTTCTACAACAATCGAGTCGTGTTCACTAGTCAAGGAATGGTTATCTGTGTTAGAATTAGATGGGTTATCTTGATTTATTGCACACGATGATAGCCAAAGCATTATTATAACACATATCAAGAATAATTTAACTTTTTTCATACTATACACCTTTTATAGTTTTAATTCGTTCCCTGCTTTCTTATATAAAAGCAGGGAATGTTGAGAAAACTTAATCTTGAGTAATAGTAACTTATATGTTGATAAACTTATGGATATACAAACAAGAAACGGTTAAGTTGTTGGCGTGTAAATTGTTTTTATTTGGTTAAAATCGGTGTCTATTAATCGTAATGTTTTCATACCAACTTTTTGGGGATTACTTGTATTAACTATAACCCACGAAACACAAACCAAATATTCTTTTCCCGTATCAGTTTTTATTAAAATTTTCCAACTCTTATCTTTAATTGACACACCATTATTGGAATATTCTCCATCGCCGCCACTTCCGTGTTCTTGGTATTCTATGATATCACCGTCAATAGCAGCAATTAACTCTTTAATTTTTTGATTGAGGTTTTCTCCATTTTCTTTTGTGTGTTGCGAAAGCATTGCTTCAATTGTATCTGCATCATTATTGTTTATAGCTTCAACAATCGTGTCGGTAATTGCATCTTCACCTAAAAATGTAAGGTTTTGATAATTTGAAAGCAAAAAACCGCTATTAGGGAAAATGGTTAAAAGAACCGCTAAAATAGTAACTATAATTTTTGTCATGATTCTATCTCCTCATTTTTATATTCAATATAAAATTGATATCCGTTATCGCTGTATTCGCGACAAGGCGCATTATCGCAAACACACTGGGTAGGATGTCTATCACAGTATTCGGTTCTACTAGCCTTTACCGGTGTAGGGGCCCATTCTATCTCTTCCCAGTCTTTTTCGTTCTTTTTTATGTCAACACCAGTTTTATAAAAGTTGGTCATCAATAAATCTGCGTCATAATCACCATTTGTTACAAAGTTGGCTTTAACATTTACATCAATCCAGTTTACGTTTGGATGCTGAATTGCGGGAGAGAATGAACATACCCACCAATTTCTTTGTGTAAGATTATTAAGAGTTAATGGCAATAATCCGTTTAAGGTTCTATACTTAATGTCCATGTTAACATCAAGAACTAAATTTACATCCACTTCATAGAAATTGTTATCGTATTGCTCTTTGGTATTTGCAACATAAATTCCAATTTCTGCACCTGCGCCAAGATTCCAATAGTCACCTTTCCAAATCCATACAACAAAGTACTTGATATTTTCGCCAGAACCCGTTGTGAATTTGTATCTTTGTCTGTAAATCGGACCGCCTAAACTAAATGCTGAATCATAAATTGTATCATAACCAACTCTGCTCTGCCACATAGGTTTACCCGATATTGTTGTATATGCAGTGAAGATTGATGGACAATTTTCATCTTCTTCGAATCCCAAAAAATAAGCTGCCCAAGGTGCACCAAAAGCCATGTTCACAGGCATAAAATGTCTTAATCCAGTAGGAACATTATATGTGTCACCGGAAATCGATGTTGTGTAATTCCCCAATGCTTCATATGCGCCAAACTCCAGTCCCGAAACTACACCTTCGACTATCGGATGTTGTAACGGGTCATCTCCAAGATCTTCTTTTATTTCATCAAGAAGCAGGTTTGAAACAGGAGCTACAACCAAGGCTGTAACAGGTAAGATAGCCCAAGAAATTGCTTTACTAATTCTTCTTATTGTATTACCTTTTTTATATTCTTCTTCTGTAATTGTTCCACTTGGATCTATATAAGAAACAGGGTCATTATTACAATAAGCATACATATTACTTCCTGTAATTGCATCGCCTGCAACAAACAAACTATCCGGACTGATAAATCTGCACCATTCGGGGTTGTAATATCTTGATTGGAGATAATACCAACTTGTTTCGGTATCATAATAATAACCTCTGTAACGAATGGGGTTGATTGCTGCCATTTCTCCTGATGAATAAATTGTGTTGCCGTATGCATCATATCTGTATTTGGCAACAACATTACCGTCTCCGTCAACAATGCCGGAAACATCATTCAAAAGATTTCTCAAATAGTAGTATGGCACTCCGTTATAAACAAAACCAACCACATTACCGTTTGCATCGTACTGGAAATCAATGGTGTTAGTGCCATCGGTCTGACGCATCAACAAATCACCTGAATAAAGATAATTGGTCGTTACGCCGTTAACTGTCTTTTGAACTCGATTACTTTGTGAATCATATACATAACTGATGTTTTTACCGTTACCTGTTATGCCGGCAAGCTGCGTACCTCTCTGCCAAGTGTAATTATAACCATCAAAAGTAAGCGGATTACCATTAGCATCATATGTAATAGTTTTGCCATCAAAAGCGGTTAATTGGTCTTTCCAGTTTTCGTTACCGTAAGTAAATGTATGGATTGGTTCATACCAAATACCCGTAGAAGTAATATTTCCGGCGGAATCATAAGAATATACGTACAAATCCTCTGATGTGTAGTTTTCTATAACCCTGCCCAATCCATCATATATATAGTCAAAAGATTGAGCATCTACACCTTCATAGCTATAATAGAAACTTCCATCATCATTATACTCAAAGTAATAAACCTGAAGATGATCGCCGTCTTTGGTTTCATCAATAATTTCTTCAATCTGATTGCTGGTAGTAGCTACACCATTAGTGGCTCCATCTTTATATTTGATTGTTCTGATAACAGGACCGTATGAATAGCTTTCAACTCTGCCAAAGTCATCATAGTTATAATGAATCAATGTGTTATCAAGAGTGTCAATAACAACATCTTCATGCATACCTTTTTCATTGGTATAGTATTTACCTGAATATATATTAACATTATCATCACTAAATGTCAAGCTTGCGAGAGAACCCGACCTATTGTAGTCATAAGTTGTTTGAGTACCGTCACTTCCGGTAACTCTAAATGGCAAATCGTAGAAAGCGTAATCATACTGATATGATATGTCTGTAACATTATCCACAGTTTTTGATAATCTGTCGTTTTCGTTATAATAATATTCGGAAATCTGTGTGCCATTCCAAGAATCACCAACTAAGCGGTCACGACTGTCATAAATAGGAGTATAATAAGCATTATTTGCATAAGTTACCTGTGACAACATTTGTCTGTCATTATACGAATTGGTTGCCAAAGTCTGTGTTCCGACTTTGCTTGAAGTAACCCGATTCTGAGAATCATACTCATATGAATAAGTTGTACCGTTCTTTGTAATGGTTTTGGGAAGATAATTTTCGTAAGTAAAGCTCGTTGTTGATTGAACTGAAGGTTCTGCCTCACCACTTGTTGAAAGCAGTTCATCTGTGTTGGGGTCATAGGTGTAAATTGTGGTGTTGCCGACAGAATCATCAACACTTGTTAAGAGACCTTTAGTGATGTTTTCTCCGCTTTCATCGTTGTCGTAAACATACAATGTAGTTACATCTGAAGCATCGGTATGTCCCTTAATATAGTTACCGTTTTGATAATAGGCGAAGGTTTCTGTCATTGTGATTTCCTCACCGTTTTCATCTGTGTATATTGTGGTTTGGTTTGTAACCTGACCGGCATCATTATATTCATATTCAATTCTTGTTCCAATGTTATTTGTAGTTGTTGTAACATTATGGTTATCGTCATATGAATATGTTGCAACAGTTTGTTCAACACCGCTTACAGTTTGAATAACTTCATCAACATCTGTATCGTTGCCATAATCATACGTTGTTTTGGTGCCTTCGTCGTTATAAACCGTTGTTGTTAAGCCACTATTTTCATCATAAGTGTAATGTTCACCATAACTATCCACATAAACAAAAGTATCATCAATAGTGAAGCTATCAGTCTGATAATAATAACGGAAATACAAACGCAGATATTTGCAGCCTTCTTCAAGCGGCACATATGCAGCTTTCACCTGTCTCTCTTGACTTACATTTTTGTCAAAAGGAATAGTTACCGTTTTCATATAGTAGCCATCAGCATCATATAAATATGCCATAATTTCAAATTTTCTGCTGTTACTTGTTCCACTTGTTGAATATGCGGCTACTTTTCCACCGATTATAAGTGAATCTCCCTCTTTGGCATTAACATATACATCTTGGTATATAGTCTTGTATTTTGAAATGGAGCCGATCATCATATAAAAATTACGCCCTGCATCCTCAATATACTGAACACCATCTACAGAGTCCGCTCCAGAAGTTGTCCATCCATAAACGCTGCTGCCAGTACCTTTTGAAAAATCGCTGTTTTCAACAAGATTATAGTTACGAGCTCCACCGCTTTTTTCAACCTGAACATTATCAAATCGAACAATACCCTGAGCATCTACAATCTCAAGGAAAACATGGCAGTTGCTTATACTTCCGTTTGGCAATGTGACTGTATGGATGAAACGCTCCCAACCGCTTGTTGAGCCAAGCCATCTTGACGAGGCGTTGTACCATGTTCCATCAATGCAATAAACTAAACCGAATGCTACACCGTTGTTACCATTCAGCTCAAGAGAATCAGGAATATTGATATCTACAGAAACCGTATATGTTTGTCCTGCTGTTGGTGTAAAGTCTTGTCCAATCTCAAATGTGCCAGAACTACTTGTCAATTCAAGTTGCATATAGTTGTTTCCGAGTGAACTGTTACCAACAACATCATCATAGCCCCAACTTCCGGTTGCTGTTTGTAAAGCAGACCAATACTCATTACCGCTTTCAAATCCGTGATTTTTTAGTGCGTTTGTAGAAATAGTTAAAAGTTCTGAAGAGTCTGTAATTTTATTAAAAGAAGTGGTATTTGCATCAGAACCATATACCGCATATTGAGTTTGATAGTCTTCGTTTGTTACACTTGTTACTCGTCCGTAGGTATCAAACAAGTATGTTCTAGAACAATCTAATTCTTCTTGATATTTGTCAAAATAATTACTAACAACCGTATTTCCAGAAGCAATACCTGACTCGTTCTCTTCAATATATCTAAAAACCGAAAGATTAACAAGCTTAGGAGATTTATCATATTGATTAACAGTTGAAATACGATAACCTCTATAGTATGAATAGCTAAATGTTAATGCACAATACGAACCATCACAATTTGTAATCCTTGAAAGATTATATGACATATAGGTGAAAGTTGTTGTTTTACCATCGGGATATGTAATCTTTGTCAGATTTGCAGATGTAGATGTACTGTCATAAGTGTAAGTAATTACACGACCTGCGGGGTCAGTTATTGATATAAGTTGTCCATTAGAATTGTATTCCAAACTTGCAACCCTACCAACAGGGTCAGTTACCTTGGTGATTAAATTACCATTAAAAGTAAACGTCTGTGTGTTGCCGTTACTGTCAACAAGTTTATAAAGCTGACCTGCTGAATTGAAATATTTTTTATTATCCTGAGCATCACTTATAATATATTCTGACCCGTTTTTGGTCATAGTTTGGGTAGGGTTAAACTCTTCTGTATAAACTTCTCCGTTTTCCTCGTAATAATGTGCCGTTCCATCGCCATCGTAGTGCTTGTACATACCAACAGAGCTGTCATAAGTCACCACTTCTTGAATGTTTAAGTGATATTTTTTACCAACATTCATCCCGCTATATACTGTGCTGTATATGCTATCGGTGTTATTATTATGGATGTGAGAAATATTGATAGGAAGAAGATTACCGGTCATATTCAAATCACTATGAGCATATGTAACACTACCGTTGTAAGGGTTAGCATACAAGGTGCCTGAACGTCCCATATCAACAGTTTCATATGTCCAATAATCTTCAAGACCGATGTTATTATTATAATTTACAGTTACAGAGGGATGAAGAGATGCCGTGTCGTGGTCGCTTGAATAAAAAAGCGCCTGACTGTCTGCAGTTTCATCACTGTTTGTAATCATCAAACCGTTATTGGTGCGTCCCTCATACCAATTCTTAACGGCTTTTGTAATATTAAAGTTGTATGGATGACCATCAACATTCGATGTTTTGAATGACACATAATCCAAATTTTTGATGGAAATATCATCGTGAGCCGCATTCTTTTCTGTAGGAACGGGTTGGTTATTCCAAGTTATAGAACTTTCCGACCACGAATCCAATCCGGTTAAATCGAAGGCGAAAAGTTTCATAGCACTGCTGCCTTGATTTACATCATGTTGAGTAAAGGTTAAATTTGCATCGGTAACTACACTTCCTTCCGGCAATTTGGGAAGTGTGAATTTTATATATGTTCGTCTGACATTAAGAGTTCCGTTACCGGCATATAAATACTTATACGAATCAAAATTCATAATAGGTGTGTTTTTGTTTGCTGTTGCATCATAGAACGTAGAAGCGTTTGTTGAAAATGTGGGGTCAATGATAACAGGAAACTTTCGATTTTCGTCATTGATCCATTCTGCATTTGCTGTGACAGTAAGAATATTACCATTCAAACTCATTGTGACATCAAAGCTGGTTTCTTCGTTTGCGTCATACATATAGGGTGTTTCAATAGTAAACAAAGCCTCGTCATCATCTTTATTCTCATAGAGCTTTATTGAGCCATTGTCTTGTGCAACAGGGATAAGTCCGTCCAAATCAAGCTCGAACTGATAAACATATGAATCCTGTGCTTCATTAACAATGATATTTTCTTTAACTTTGCTTGGAGTGATAACATACTGCAAGTCTGCGCCATCCAAGACATCATTGTAATTGACTGCAGAAACCTTTTTCTCAAGTTTCATCTTTTCTTTGTTTTCTGTTTCAACAGCAAAATTATCTGAAACAGAATCATCTGTGATGGGTGATATACTTTCTGTTTCCAAATTGTCAAAGTTGTTGTTAATTACTGCTTTGGCAGAAGTGATTTTGCTGGATGCAGTTGCAGATGACCTACTCGTTGTAGCAGTATTATCGGTTGTTTTTATTCTCATGCCGACCGTATAACCATCTTTACCAATAGTCAGCATTTGATTATCGGAAAAATCCTGCGGGATTCGGATATCAAGAGATGATGCGGCAGGTGTATAAGTTGCTTTCCCGGAAGCACTCTTTCTTTTACTGTTAAGTGTAAGAGTGTTATCAATATCCTGCCACAAGCCTGTTGAATCCATATAATGAATAGGCTCGGAATAGATAGCAGCCGTATATGTACCATCTTTGTGACGATAATGCTTGGTGTTTTCAGTGCGTAATTCCTCGACCTCACTCATTATTGGCGTTACAATTTTACTGTCCGAAATTTCTTGTGTCGAGTCGTTGGCAGAAACGGCAGTATCAATTTCTGCAACTTCTAAATCGTTGTTCTGAGAAGTCAAGGTGACACCTTCTGACGCACTCATTGCTGCATTGTTGCCAATGAGTGGGGTTGCACCAATAGCAACTGTTCCGGGTGCGATTATCTGAACACACAGAACAACAACTAAAATAGCAGATAAGATTTTTGTGAGTTTTCGCATAATGTTTCCTCTCTTTCTTTTATTTATTAGATGCTTATAATTTTGCATCCTCGTACCATTAAAGGCTGAATAATACCGTTTTCACGGATACTGTCCTCCAACGGCTTCATGTCCTCCTCACGACACTTGTAGGGATTCTTGAGGTTGGGTACAATGCTTTTCATTGGCATTTGCACGATTTCGGTTGTCTGAGGCTTTGACACCTCTGTTTCTTCTGTTTTTGCAAACAGTTCTTCAATAAAATTTTCTTCTTTATTCATTTATCTGTTCCTTTCATATTTCTTAGATTTTGTTCTTCCTTTAGCCTGATTTACCAGCTCGTCAATTTTCTCTTTACCGAAGAACCTTTGTAAGAGAGAATAATTGTCAAGGTGCACGAGAGAAAACATCCCTCAAGGGGTAAGGGTTTAGAACGGCAAAAACGAAAGCAAATTTTAAAACTTTTTTATTTTCGTTAAAATTGCACAACAAAAAAAGCCGTCACATAGACAGCACAAATAGCGGGAGGACATTTCTTCCTCTCGCACAGTTTGCACTGAAACTATGTAACGGCTTAAAGTTTAAGCTCTGACTGTCCGTATGTTACTAACCGGGTATCGGACTATACTTTCTTCGGTCAGATAATATGTGTTGGCATAAAGCCAATAAGTAAAAATATGTGTTTCAGATTATATTTAGTTGTATGGCAAATACATTATTTACCAATTCATTATTGTACTGAACATTTGTTTACTTGTCAAGAACTTTTTCGAAAAAGAAAAGATGGTGTCGGTTTTCACTGACACCACGTAAACATATTATAAAGATATTTTCACTGTAAAATGAAGTGTTCCTTCTGTATCCCGGCTCATTGTTAATTCTGCCAAGATAGTAGTTGTATGCCCTGACAGCCTGTTCGGCTCTCATATGGTGATAATCAATGCTGTTGTTCATTTCCTGTGCAGAAAACACTTTGTTTTCCGTACCGTCAAAGAATGACTTTACTGTTCCGATATCTTCTGGAAAGATGCGCTGATAGGTTTCCTTGCCGCCCTTACCTCTGCGGACAACGACACAAAGATAACCTGATTCATCTTCCTTCAGATCGCTGCCACGAATATTCTTAAGCTCGTTCCTGCGTATTCCGATACATCTCTGCAGCTCAACCGTTCTTGAATACTTGCTGTTGTTTTCATCACCGTCCGAACGGTAATGTTTGTTAATTCGGTAATTCTTCACGATGACAGAATTGATTTTTATTTTAACTACAAAGAGGGTGCAAAAACGCTCTCTTTAAAAAAGCTCAAAAAAAGTTCGGATATGTTAACTGACTTTCCACCATAACTGCACACCTGTTTTGATACAATGCGTATCATCAAGAGTGTGCAGTTTTCTTTTGCCGAAAGGCTTGATATATGGGCGTTTGCGAACACGTTTTATATATCTTTTAACGATCGGTAGTAAGGGTGCAAATTTTTGCCGTTTTTTTACCTTTCGTTAAATTGTTTGAATTGGAAAAATAAGGCGTTTGATTATTTGTTAATTGGTTTATCAGTAACCATTAATACCATATCCATCCAAAGAGGACAACTTTAATGATCCACTGCCACCATGTGTATTTTACAGTAATCTTGCAGGTATCAGTGACGGTGTTGCCGCTCTGATCGGTGACAGTAACTTTGATTTCAGCCGTGCCCTTCTTTGCGGCATAGACGTTGCCGTTGCTGTCCACCTTTGCAACCTTCGGATTTGAAGATTCATATTGCACGGTATACTCCGCGCCGTCGTCAGCCGTGACTTGAGGTATGAGTGTAGTTGATTTTTTACAATTAAGTGTTACGTCTGCAACACAAACGGATTTGACGGTTTTAGGGCTTTCGGGGTTTTCAGCCGCAGCTTTCAGTTCGTCGTATTTTGCCTGGGCTGCCGCAAGAGTTGCGTGATTGTCGACAAGAGCTTTTTGCTCTGCAGTCAAAGCGTTGTAAGCAACGGCTGCGTCGTTGATCTTCTTTTTGCTTTCGGCAGAATATTCAACCGTTCCGATCGCGCTGATTTTCGCGCTCGCTGAATCTGCGGCGGCTTTGTCCTCCACTGACTTTTTCATTTGGGCATATTTTGTTTCAGCCGCCGTAAGCAGATTAAAGTTAGTTACAAGCGATTTTTGTTTGTAGGAAAGGGCGTTATACGCATTTCTCGCCACGTCGATTTTCGCCTTGCTCGCGTCGGTGTTATCAACCGTACCGATTGCGCCGATTTTGGCGATCACCGCGTCTGCGGCAGCCTGATCAGCGGCGGCAAGGTCGGCAGCTGCTTTCAATTCAGCATATTCCGCCTCGGCAGAGGTCAGCGTTTTATAATTATTGATCTGTGCCTTCTGCAGATCTGTCAGCGCATCATATGCGTTTCTCGCCGCATCGATCTTCGCTTTGCACTCGGTGGTAAAGCCGACCGTTCCGATGGCGTTAATCGCGTCAGTCGCTTTGTTCACAGCTTTAAGTTCCGCGTATTTTGCTTCTGCTTCCGTGAGCACAGCGTAATTGGTAACAAGAGCTTTCTGCGTGGCGGTCAGCGCATTATAGGTATTTCTTGCTTCGTCTATTTTCACTTTGCAATCGCTTGTGTATTCGACCTTGCCGATGGCGTTGATTTTCTGCACCGCGTTCTCTACGGCGGCTTTATCAGCGGCTGTCTGATTGGCAGCAGCCTGCAGCTCGGCATATTTTGATTCTGCCGCAGTGAGCACGGTGTAATTGGTTACAAGCGCTTTCTGTGTATCGGTCAGCGCGTTATAGGCGGCTCTCGCTTTGCTGATTTTCAGAGCGCTCGAGTCTGAATATATAACCGTACCGATGGCGCTGATTCTGCCGATCACATCGTCCGCGGCGGCTTGATCGCAGGCTTCCTGTTTAAGTTCGTCGTATCTCGCAATAGCCGCTTCAAGCACGTCGTAATTGGTCACAAGCGCTTTTTGGTCGGCAGTCAGAGAAGCGTACGCCTTTTTCGCAATCGCTATTTTTTTATTGCTTTCGCTGCTAAAGCTGATCGTGCCAAGGTTATTGATGCCGGCGGTCACGAGATTCGCCTTGCGCTTATCCTCCTGGTTTTTGAGCTGTTTGTATTTTGCCTGAGCCGCTCTGAGCGTGTTGAAATTGCCCACAAGAGCTTGCTGTTCGTCGGAAAGTGATTTAAAGGCGGCCGTAGCGGCGTCGATCTTTGCCTTGCTCTCGGGGGTGAGTTCCACCGTGCCGATGGCGTTTATTTTGCCGATTACAGCCGCGGCGTCCACGTCATGCACGTCGCAGTTGCCGCACATATGCGTTTCTTCATTGTAATCAAGGTCGCACATCGAGCAGAAATCGCCGCAGTTTATGCAGATATCCGCGCATGCCGCGCAGTTATGGCAGCTCCCGCATTGATCCTCGTTGCCGCAGCTTTCGCAGGTGTCTCCGCAGGACGGGCAGACTGTATCGCCGTTGCAGTCGCCGCAGGTGTTGCAGTTTCCGCACCAACCTTCCGTACAGTCAATACACACGTCGCCGCACCCCGTGCAGACCGTAGTGCAGTCGGCGCAGCGGTAACAGTCTTTGCATTGTTCAATCGTTTCACATTCAAGACAGGTGTTGCCGCAGTCGGGGCAGGCAGTGCCGCCGTTACAGTCTGCGCAGGTGTCACAGCCGGTGCACCAGCCGTCCGCCGCACATTCCATGCAGATTTCGCCGCAGTCGGCGCACAGCAACACGCAATCGGAGCAGGTGTGGCATTCCGTGCATTGCGGATTGGCTTCGCACAGTGCGCAGGTGTTGTAGCAGGTTTCGCAGACGGTGTCACCGTTACATTCGGAACAGGTATTGCAGTTTTCACAAAAGCTGTACGCGCAGTCGATGCAGATTTCGCCGCATTCTTCACAAATCGTTGTGCACTGCTCGCAGGTGTAACAGTCATAGCATTGACCGTATTTGTTGCATTCCATGCAGGTTTCGCCGCAGTCTTCGCAGACCTGGGCGCAGTTACCGCAGTAGCCGCAGTTTTCGCAAACTACAGTACACTGTTCGCATCCGTCGCCGTTGTAGCAAGTGTTCACACAGTTACCGCAGAGGCTGCAGTTTTCGCAGAAGCCGGGGTCACCGCTGCATTCTATACATATACCGCAGTTTTCGCAGACCTGGGCGCAGTTACCGCAGTAGCCGCAGTCTTCGCAGATCTGGGCGCAGTTACCGCAGGCTTCTCCGCAGTCTCCGCAAACTACAGTACACTGTTCGCATCCGTCGCCGTTGTAGCAATTGAGCACACAGTTACCGCAGACGTTGCAGTTTTCGCAGAAGCCGGGGTCACCGCTGCATTCTATACATATACCGCAGTTTTCGCAGACCTGGGCGCAGTTACCGCAGTAGCCGCAGTCTTCGCAAACTACAGTACACTGTTCGCATCCGTCGCCGTTGTAGCAAGTGTTCACACAGTTACCGCAGACGTTGCAGTTTTCGCAGAAGCCGACGTCACCGCTGCATTCTATACATATACCGCAGTCTTCGCAGACCTGGGCGCAGTTACCGCATGCTTTGCCGCATTCGGTGCAGATCCTTTCGCCGCAGTCTTCGCAATAGAAGCACTCGCTGCAGAAGTCTTTGGATTCGCATTCGCCGCAGTTTTCATGGCAGCCGGGGCAGACTGTGTCGCCGTTGCATGTGCCGCAGCGTCCGCATGCCTGGCAGAATTCGTCCTCGTCCGCACAGTTGTAACACTTATCGACGCATTCCGTGCAGATATCCGCGCAATTCTCGCAAAAGAGGCAATCATCATTGCATTGATCGTATGTACCGCATTCGCCGCAGGTTTCCGTGCAGCCGGGGCAGACTGTTTCGCCGTTGCATTCGCCGCAGCGTCCGCAGGTAATGCAGAACTTTGAATCATCCGCGCAGTTAAAACACTGCGATTCACATTCGCTGCAGATGATATCGCCGCAGTCGGGGCAGGCGCCGCATCCGTCGCATCTGTCTCCCGCGCAATAGGTGCACTCCCCGCAGGACGGGCAGATGTAGTCCGCCGCGCAGTCGATGCACATACCGCAGTCATAACACTCAACCCAGTCGTCCCAACGGTATTCGCCGCATATGGGGCATTCCATGCCGTCATCGTAATCCGCGTGTACAAACACAACGCCGTTCATAAGCATAAACAGCGCCATAAGCACAGCAAGGATTCTTTTCGTGTGTTTCATTACAATACCTCCTGTACATAATAATAATTATATACATTTTATTTTATCATGTATATTTCATCTGCACATCAGCCAATCGGCTGATTTTTTGAAAAAGCGCAAAAAAACGCAAACCGAAAAAGTTTCGATTTGCGGATGGGTGAGATTCAGATTTTAAAATGCAGTATGATACATACGGTTCCGACTGCGGCAAGAACAGCGCCCGCTATAAAAAAGGCGGTCATTCTCTGATGCAGTCTGTCGTAAAGCTCCGGTGATCCGTCCAAAACATGGTGATACCCGAACAGGTTTAGCACGGCAAAAGCAAGGGACAAAGCACAGACGATCAAAGTGATGATCCCGGCGATCAAAAGCAGCTTTTTCATACGATTTTACAGCGGCTTTCCGCAGTATTCGCAGTATTTTCCGCTGCCTGCCTGAGCACCGCAATTTTGGCAAAAACGCGGCTTGTGCGCAGCATCACAAGCATACGCGCCCGGATTTGGGATCGTGCCGTGTTCCTGCGCGGTGTTCCGCTCCATCATTTCTCGCTGCGGCGGATAACTGTTCATAACGGCGTTGGCTTCGTTTATGAGCTTTTGCATAGCAGCCTGATCCTCCGCGATTGCCCTATTTGCTTTCGTTTGAGCCTGTGCGCGCTCCTCCGGCGTCATTTTATCGAGCATCGCCTGCACCTTCTTTTGGGCCTCTTCGAGCGCGCGTTCCATCTCTTCCCGGCTGATTTCGATGTTGTTTTCCATCTTCGTTTCCTCCATTCGTTGTTTCGTTTATTTCGCACCGAACACACCGACAAAGGCTTTTTGTTTACTCAGCACAGCGCCGTCTGCATCCAGTACCTCGATATATGCGTCATATTTTGAATCTTCGGTCGTAAATCGTATGACATAGCCGTCGTCGAGCCGGAGGTTTTTTGCGGAGTAATATGTGTGATCGGCGTCAATGATGTTGACGATATACAATTCCTGTTCATCTGCTTTGGAAAGGGCAATATCACACTGTGTATTCGCTTCAAGGTTTTTTGCGCTTGCAGTTCCCCACAGGGAGGATTTCAGGTTTTCATCGGTCTGCGGCAAAAACCAGACGTCCGCGGTTTCTACATTGTTGACAAATGTAACGCGGGAACTTTCCGGCTGTTCGGGAAGCATACTGTTATGCGATTTTAAATGCAGCGTCACATCATGACCTGGCATAATAAAAGAAAACACATACCCGTCTTTACTGTTGTAATCTTGTGACATTGCCACGTCTTCATCGATCCAAAAATTATAATCTGTATCTGTGGCGATCATTTTATAATATACTGTCACCCGATCTCCCTGAGCATACGCAGTCTTTTTGCTTTCAAAGCCCCAGCCGTCAAAATGAAGCTCATATTTTTGTTTTTCGCATCCGAACAATGTGAACATCATAACCACTCCAAAAAATATACTCAAGCAACAAAATATTCGCCTCATATTTTTTCTCCCACAAATCATTTCAATCCAAACAGGTTTTTGAAAAAGTCGGCAATTTTCGCAAAAAAGCATTTGATCGTATTGATAACAAGCCGGAAAAGGCTGACGGGTTTCTCTTCGACTGCGGTAAGCGTCACATCGTATGCTCGGCCGAGTTTTGTGTTTGTTTCCGCTGAGACGCAACGTGTCAGCTGAGAGTTCACATAAACAACAGCCGGACTTTCGTCAAAGCCGCTGTCATTCTTTACTCACGGATAGTGTTCCTTACCACGATCCCAAGGCTGCACGCTTCGGATACAAGCTCCGTGCGAGTTCTAAAGCCGGTCTTTTCCAAAAGGTGCTGGATATGGCTTTTCACTGTTCCCACAGAGATATGAAGCCTGTCGGCAATGACGGTGTTGCTGTCGCCCGAGGTCAGCTCTTTAAGGATTTCAAGCTCCCGCTGCGTAAAATCACGGTTTGTCGTATTGCCGATGTGGATCAGCGGCGTTTCATCAGGATAAATACATTCGCCTGCCATCGTGCGTTCCATCAAGTCCAGTATGCTTTCCTTCTGCCCGTCCTTGTACCAGAAGGAATCCACCCCGATTTTTCTTGCACGCTCCAGCCATGAATATTCCGGCATGGAAGTCACGATGATGATTTTGACGTGCGGGAACTGCCGCTTGATTTCTTCCGCCGCGTCCAGACCGCTGTGACCGAGTTCAGTCATAACGTCCATTAAAATCAAATCCACCTGACTTGTGCGGCAAACAGAAGGCGCGGCTGCGGCATTCGTCACCGAAAGAAGATGATGAAATCGGTCGCTGGAACGGATATAGATTTCAAACAGCTCACGCGGCATATCCTGATCCTCTACAATCAATACATTATACGCGATGGCAGAACACCCCTTTTTACGATCTACTTTTATTTTACTTTTTGTACTGCAAAAGCGCATCCGCCGATCGGCTGATTTTCACAAACTTTTTTGAAAACGAAGCGAAAGCGTAAACCTCTCTGCACATTTTGCAACAACACAAGCACTCTGTTCACCGGCAAGCAGTGCAAGATTTTTCAGTCCACCAACGAAACGCACGTCCTCCGACGGTATAATGCCATCGTTTACAAAGTCGCAGAGAAGCGTTTGCGCGTTCTCCGTAAATGAGATATCCAGATTATTTGCTCCGGCGTGCTTTGCGGCGTTGATCACAGCCTCCTGTGCGGCGGTAAAAAACAGAGCCCGCTGTTTGCTTGTCATGGCAGACGGAAGCTCCGCTTGCCATGTCAGACGGATCCCCAGCGATCGCGCAAGATCGTTTAAACGCTCTGCCTCTTTTTGATCTGCCGATTCATCATCTGCCTGCATACATAAAAACAGTGCGTTTTGCTCCCATTGCGAGAAAATACGGTCAAGCGCCGCTGCATCCGTCTTATCTGCCGCCATGGTGGAAAGCATCAGCCGGTTCATTTCGTCATGGATACTGACCTTTGCCTGCAAAATTTCCTGTTGCCGAACCGTATCTTCGATGCGCATACTATAAGCTTGCAACTCACCCTTCAGCCGTGAAAGCTCTGCCTTATCCTGCTCAAGAGCCTGCGTTTTGGCGTACTCCGCAGTAATATCCGAGGCAATCATTTCGTGAAGCGTTTCGCCCCCGAAAGCGATGTCACGACAGACAAAACGCCATACCCTTCCGTCGACAGTCAGTATCTCATCTTTGATTTTATCGTGAAAGTGATTTCCGTTGAGCAGATGACCACCCGTCAGGCTGACGCACAGACGGTTCATGCAGATATTCGAGAACAGCACCCGTCCGCTGTCGCGCCAGCAGCATACGCCGCAAGGCATCTGATCCAGCAGGCGCTTTACTGCAGCCGGTGTGATGCTTCGTTTTCCGCAGCGCAGAATGACGAGAAACAAGATCACAGCCGCCGCTGTGAGAACGAAAAACGCCGCCAGCCAACACAGCCACGGAAGGCTGCCAAGCTTTCTGCTGACGGCGGCAATCTGATTTGTGCCGCCGACAAGGTGAATGTCGAACAGTACCTGCCACAGAAAATATGTGCTCATAAAGTGAAGCATAGAAAAAGCGGCAAGGCGGTATCTCCTGTGACTTATCGCCAGTACGATCCCAAAGATACAGATCAGGCACAACAGCAACGCCCAAAGCGAAAATAACGACCGGAAAAGTTCTGTAAGCATATAAAATGCCGTCATGCTTCGCACCCCCTTCCGGGCAGAGTGAAGCAAATATATGTTACATCATCCTCTTGCAGGATATCGGTTTGTATGTTTGCACGTTTCAATATCAGACCCATACCGTCGGCAACAGAAACTGACAGATGTTCCATCGTCAGCTTGCACACCGCTGTTTCACTTGATGAAAGGTTGACGAACACTCCGCGCAGAACTTTAATATTTGCTTCAAGAAGCATACCGAACGTATCAAACACCGCAAGGGCTGCTTTGACGGAAATTTCGCCGTCCGCTGTGTTGACAAGCTCCGCCGGTATGCCGGAAAAATTCAAATAGCGCAATACCTCTGAGAAGGAAACGGCCAGTTCGCCCGCCTCGATCGTTTGACACTTGTCAGATAGCAGCATAAGGTTCGCGTATCGCTTGATGAACGCGCCGAACAGGGTGATCTGCCGGCAGCACGTCTCCCGAACTGCCGCGTCGGAGGATGCGCGCGCTTCTTCCGCCAGGTGCGAGATTGCACGGGACTGCCTCTGTGTGTGCTTGGCAATTGTATCATACAGCGCCGTGCGCTGTTCGATTTTCGCCTGCTTTTCCGCAAGCTCGTTTTGCAGGCGGATCAGCTCCGCTTCCTGCGAAAGGGCTTCCTTTGCCCCTTCGAGTTCTTCGTTTAACCGGTCAAGCTCGGTCAAATCATCCTGCCAGAAGCCGAATCCGCCCGGCAGCTCCATTTTGTGCAGGACGGTATGCGCACCGATCCTTGCGCCGTCGGGCGCGTCGAACTGCTCCACGGTCAACTCGATGGCAGAACCGGAGGCATAGACCGTTTTGCCTTTGCTGTCTGTGATTTGCGCACGGATGGGAAAGGTCTGAAACAGCTTTACGTATCCCTTGTTAGTCGGAATCATACCAAGCTGTATACAACATTCCAGTATACCTGCCACCATAAAAATCAGTGTTTCCGGCAGCTCGATGATATATGTGCCGTTGAACTTTGGCATTTTTTCAGTTGCCAGCAGAATGCTCTCGGCAATCCCGATGACAAACGGAATAACGGTCAGCCATGCGTATTTTTTCGCGCTGCTTATACTGCATTTAAAACCAAGAAAAAAAACAGCCGCCAGATACAGCGAATACTGCCATGCGGTAATGATATAAAACAGCCATCCGTAGGAATATTGCCCGTCCCAGCCGGCATATCCCGGCTGAAAGAGGAATACCTGCTGATGCAGATCGTTTGTAAGCACCAGCAGAATCATTACAACGGTAACCGCACCGATCCAATACCATTTTTTTAAAATCCTCAACTCATCCTTCGGCGAGATAAGCAGAGCAATATAAAAGAAAAAAAGAGGGATCAGAAGCATCGGCACATAATACAGATACCATGTATGGCGCGCCAGCACGTCCACGCCGGCAAATACGCTGTATTTGATGCCGCGCAGCAGAATAAGAAGTAAAGCCATACATGAAAGCGATTTCATTATGACCGACAATCCGCCCGCCCTCGGCAGTCTGTAAGCATAGTACAAAACCAAACACACGGATAGGAACAGCAGATAGATTGATGAAACATTCCGCGTCGGAAACCGGTCGGGAAGGATGCTTGCACAAGGTATAATGTTGACCGCCAGAAGCAGATAGTATAGCGCAAGCCGCTTGAGCGTTGATTTCACTTCATGCATGTTTCTCAACCCCTCCGTTATCAGAATCATATCTATGATACCACCCGGATCAGTATCCTGTCAACGTACAGTTTGCAACAATGAAAAAATAGTGATAAATCATATATATTGTCTAAAAGCCATTAGACGCTTCAGACAAAAAGCCCTTGCGCTAATGCGAAATGCGTACCCCTGTACTTTTTTACGATGCAGCATAAGGGTACGCATTTTGTATTAAAATAAGTCATTACTTACAAATAAGAACGAAAGTTATGATACCATTGGTATTGCAACTTTCGTTCTTTTCTTTTTATCAAAATTGCCTGTAACACAAGGCTTTGGGGCTATGTGGCAAAAAATAATAGTTTCAGCGTGAAAAAACAGCCCTTACTACCGCTTGAGTAGTAGGGGCAGTTTTGCTTCATAGGATTATAACTGCAAAATGCTGATATCCATCTTCGTGTTTTCGATGTAGTGCTTGTACATTGTTTCAGCCGGAAGTAAACGAATCTGTATGTCCTGCAGACCGAGGCCGCTTAACATAGCAACTGGAA
>JAFUNA010000001.1 GCA_017473165.1 Clostridia bacterium
ACCCATTTTCTTGTGCAGGAGTATCATAAGTCCCGACATAATGGTGATAACGCCAAGACCGCCGATTTGAATCAGTATCAGTATAACAACCTGCCCGAAAACACTCCAAGAAGAAACAGTAGGCGTTACTACCAAGCCTGTAACACAGGTGGAGGTGGTTGCCGTAAAAAGTGCATCCAAGAAAGGTGTTGCCTTTCCATTGGCAGAGCTTATGGGAAGTGAGAGTAATAATGCGCCTATCAATATTGCTATCAAAAAGCTCAACAATATAATATGTGTTGTTGATACCAGAGGCCGTTGTTTTCTCATATTATCCTAAAGCTACCATGCTGAAAACGAGTGCGAACAATGCAACGGTTTCGCAAAGACCGACAACAGTAATGTACTGTGAGAAGCCTTTTCCGGTTTCAGCTAAAGCATCTGCACCTGCAGCACCGGCTTTGCCCTGAAACACAGCAGAAAATGCCATAGCAACGCCTGATGCAATTCCAAGACCGAGCAAAAATGCAGGATCGGCAGTGGATGCCTTCATCTGCTGCATCAAAAGAAAGCCGTAAATGGTCTGTGTAAGAGGCGCACCTGCGAAAACGGTAAGAATAAACGGTGCTGCCTTATTGCTCATATAGCACTTTTTCCAAGCCCCGATTGAAGCCTGACCTGCAATACCGATACCGATAGCCGAACCGATTGCGGCAATACCCATTGCCAATGCTGTTCCAAGTAATCCTAAATTCATAATGATTCTCCTTTTAATCAATTTGTTCTTTAAATGGTTTAAATTTATGCCCACTCCACGACATATCTAAATGCGAGGAGAACTCCAAGGTGTTAAGTCTGATTCCGTGAACGATAACAGACAGAACATTTAATATCATATTCAGTCCGTGTCCAAACACCAACAGGACAATGGCAAGTATCATAAACATGAAGTTGCCAAGTAACGGTCCCGCGAGCTCGTTTACCGTTGCAGATATTGCGGCTCCTGCAAGACCGACAGCCCAAAGTCGAATATACGAAACAATATCCGAAAACACATTCACTACACCAAGCAAGACCGATACGATATTGGTAAGGCTTGAAAGTATGGATTTAATGATGCTTCCTTCATAGTTTGAAAATACGAAACTTAGGACAAATCCTACGCCTATTAATACGATAGCAGCCGTTCCTACGGGAATACCACCGATAACGAGCCCAAAACTAAACACCTCGGCATTTACGACAAGACTGAGCACCAAATAATAAATGCCTAAAAGTTGTAATATCGAACCGATATCTCCAAGCATTTTAACGGAGCTCTTATTTCGAATGACACCTTTTACATGAGCTACTGTAAGCTGTATGAGTGCCAGCGAAAAACAGAATATCTGCAGATTTTGAGCCGTAGTCAGCCCTGCGGTGCCATTTGTCCAAAACGGATACCATATCTTATCGGCATAAACGTTTGAGATTACCGGTATAGATAAGCTTTTAAGCCATATAGGTAACTGTTCCGGAGAGAGTCCGAACCAAGTGCAAGTAAATGTTCCCCACAGAACAGTTGAGAGACCGAACAGTCCTACAAGCAAAAACATAGGTGAAATCTGCTTTTTGGCAATGAGTGATTTTACAATCGGTATTGCCGCAATAGTGCAGATTAGCAGTCCGTATCCACCGTCACCGAAAATAATTCCGAAGAATATGAGTATAAACGCTAAAAACCAACCTGAAATGTCATACTCAAAATATCCGGGAACGGTACCTAAAAAGTCAGTTAGGGGATAAATAAGACTTACAAACTTATTGTTTTTAAGTTTGGTAGGAACATTATCCTCTTCACTTGGTTCTTCCACGAGAAGTCCCCATGAGTTGCTTGCCGCCGTTTCTTTAAGTTTATCAAGGTTTTCCGCCTCAATATACCCTGTGAAATAGGCAACGGAAACAGGTTGTTCGCTTTCGGGTGATAAATTCTCATCTTCCATACCCGTTGCATAGGTTTCAAATTGAACTTCCTTTTCGATGGCTTTGATTGTTCGCTTTATGCTCTCAACATAACAAGCATTGGATGCAATCATTTCATCTATTTCATCAATGCGAGCATTTAGCTCAGAGATCCTTCGCTTCATTTCATCAGTAGAAATATAAGGCATTGTCAAGCGGTAAGTGCTCAGTGAAGAAACGGCTTTTTCATCGGCTTCTGAATGAGATTTGAGCAACATAAATCTAACGGTAGATTTTGTTGTATCAAGCCGAACGGTTTTAATACTTTCCGTGAGCATTTCGTATTCGGACTTTGGTATCTCATAAAAGGATATCTCATATCCTTTTGATTCCAAATCGTTTATACTGCTCGGATCAATGTCCCCCCAGTTCTTTAAACGGTCAAGCTCAGAATTCAGTGTAATTTTTTCTGCCTGACATTGCTTTTTCTCATCATCAAGAGTTTGAACTGCGGTTGCAACGGACAATGCCTCTTGAACATTCACAACTTTTTGCTCTACATTTTTCTTTTTACCAATGGTAAAGATCGTGCTTTCAAGTAAAGCAATTTGTTCTCGTAACGAGGCCAATCGTTCGCCTGAACCTTCAGTTATCTCAATATGGATAATACCTAATTTGCGAAGCTTTTTTAGGGTTTCATCCTTTTTGTTTTCTCTGATAATAAGAGATACTTTTTTCATAGGCACTATCATAATGAATAAACCTCCTTTTCGGAAGCCACAGCATTACGAAGGGCTATCTTGCGTTTCGATATTTTTGAACGCACTACGGCACTGACCTGTTGGTCTGCCATATAAATCGATATTTTTTTGATATTTGCTTCTGTTTCGGGGATTTTAACCTTTTCAAACAGGTTTACTCTTTGAGAAGTTGCAAGCAACTCAATCTCTAAGAGTCTAACTTGTTCATCCAACACTTCCGCCTCTAAATCAAGTGACATTGCCTTTTCCATATGGTCTGCGGCTATATCCACCCAAAGAGGTGTTTCGTAAAGGTCATAATCTCCTCTCGTGAAATCTGCTCCTTCGAACGTAGGAATATCAACGCCCGCAATGTTTCCTTTTCCTTTGCGAATATTGCTGACAGTTATAATTCCTTTGGGGAAGGCCTCCATTTCGCTAAAGACAGCAATCCATTCCCTGAATCCAAATTCAAGGTCTTCTCTTTCTTTTCTCACTGCCTTTGCTTTGGCTTCAATTGTGCGGATTTCCGATTGGAGTTGTTGCTTTTTCAGTGTCAGAGTAGGCAAATATCTGCGGTACATTTTGAGTGCATCCTTTTGTACCTTTAACTCGTTTTTAGTTAGTTTGATTTTTGCCAAAATCACAGACCTCCTTAATCTTCAGGCCAAAATTCATCAATAAGGTCTGACTTGATTCCGGTTTCGTCCTTTTGGAAGCAATCCGCTAAAATATCCCATCCTAAATCAAGTGCAGCTTCAAGCGGAAGATTAACGGATAGCGACATTAGTTTACTTTCAAAAAGTTCGCCGTATTTCAGCAATTTTTCATCCCAACGGCTCATAGAAAAGCCCATGTTTTTCTTTTCAAGCGTTTCCTTATACGAAGAATACAAACGAATCATGGCATCCATAAGTGCACGATGGTCTTTTCGTGTTTTACCGTTTACGTTTTGCTTGAGTCGGGAAAGAGAACCAAATGGCTCAATACGACCGCCTTTAAGGTAATACTGTCCCTCGGTAATATAGCCTGTATTGTCGGGGACAGGGTGAGTTACATCATCACCCGGCATAGTGGTAACCGCCAAAACAGTAACCGAGCCGGAATCAGCAAAGTCGACCGCCTTTTCATAACGTGATGCAAGCTGTGAATACAGGTCGCCGGGATAACCACGGTTGGATGGCACCTGTTCCTGAGTAATAGCAATTTCTTTCATAGCATCAGCAAAGTTAGTCATGTCGGTAAGGAGCACCAATACGTCCTTATTCTGAAGCGCAAACTGTTCGGCAACCGCCAATACCATATCCGGAATCATCATACATTCAACGGTAGGATCCGAAGCAGTATGAACGAACATAACGGTTTTACTTAATGCACCGCCTTTGGAAAGCGCATCCTTAAAATACAAAAAGTCATCATATTTAAGTCCCATACCGCCGAGTACGATTACATCTGCTTCTGCCTGCATTGCAATACGGGCAAGAAGCTGATTGTATGGTTCGCCCGAAATTGAGAAAATCGGCAGTTTTTGAGAAACAACCAAAGTGTTGAACATATCGATCATAGGAATGTTGGTTCTCATCATTCGGTTAGCAAGAATGCGTTTGGTAGGATTAACAGAAGGGCCGTCGATAGGCTTCATATTGTCTGTAAGGGCAGGGCCTTTATCTCTCGGCTCGCCTGAGCCGTTGAATATACGCCCTAACAAATCTTCGCTGAACGATACTCGCATTTCATGGCCAAGAAAACGCACTTCATCTCCTGTAGAAATACCCTGACCGCCGGCGAAAACCTGCAGAGATACAATATCCCCCTCTATTTTATTGACCTGAGCCAAAGATTTGCCAAAACGTGTATTGATCTGTGCCAATTCTTTATACTGAACACCATTTGCTCGGACAGTGATAACATTACCGGTAATAGATTCTATTCGGTTATATACTTTATTCACTCTTATTCACCATCCTTTAATAGTTTTTCAGCAGGTGCGGATAATTTACCGTTACCCTTACGATACAGTTCATCAATCTCAGACTCTGCCTTTGCGAATGCTTCACTTTCAAACTCGGTATAATTCCAGTCAATAAATTTCTGTCGCATACGGTTAAAGAAACTATGGGCGTCATCTTTGCTTTGGACAGCGTAACTACTTCCCAAAATATAAACAAGTTTATCGGTAACGTAGCGTTGACGCATTTCCCCGCAATTTGCTTCGACTAAGTCAAAAGAGTTCTGTTGCAGATAAACGGCATCGAGCATTTCGGATTTCAAGTAGGTAATGTAATCTTGAAGAGTTGTACCTTCTTCACCTACAACCTTCATCATAGAGCCAATTTCATCGCCGTGATGCAGAATACTTTTGCAAAATTCCAATTTTGCATTATCAATAACGCTGTTATATTTAGACCAAGAGATAAGCGGGTCAATTGCAGGATACTTTCTTGCATCCGAACGCTCACGGGAAAGACCGTGGAAAGCACCCACAACCTTTAAGGTTGCCTGTGTTACAGGTTCCTCAAAGTTGCCGCCTGCAGGGGATACGGTGCCGCCAATAGTAACAGAACCGTTACTGCCGTCAGGCAAGCGGACATAACCAGCTCTTTCATAGAATGCTGCAATATACGATTCAAGATATGCAGGGAAAGCCTCTTCGCCGGGAATTTCTTCCAGTCTGCCCGACATTTCACGCATCGCTTGCGCCCAGCGTGATGTTGAATCTGCCAGCATAAGAACGTGAAGTCCCATCTGTCGATAATATTCAGCAAGTGTTACAGCAGTATAAACCGAGGCTTCACGGGAGGCAACGGGCATAGAAGAAGTGTTGCATATAATGATGGTTCGTTCCATAAGCGAACGACCGGTTTTAGGATCAGTCAGTTCGGGAAACTCGGTTAATGTTTCAACGACCTCACCTGCACGCTCACCGCAAGCAGCGATAATAACGATATCGACATCCGCATATTTTGAGGTGGTGTGTTGCAATACGGTTTTACCTGCACCAAACGGTCCGGGGGTACAATAGGTTCCACCTTTTGCTACCGGGAAAAAGGAGTCGATAAGGCGCACCTTCGTCTCCATCGTTTCAACAGGCGCTAATCTTTCGGTGTAGCATTTTACAGCACGTTTTACAGGCCACTTAAAAGACATAGATACGGAAATTTCACGACCTCGTTCATCTGCTATGATCGCAATGGTTTCTTTAATGGTATATTCGCCCTTGTCGGCAATGGATTTTATCGTATAGCTTCCAAGCAGATAAAAGGGTATGAAGATTTTATGGGTAAACGGGCCTTCGGGAACCGTACCGATGTATTCACCTGCACGAACGATATCGCCAACATTGGCAGTCGGTGTGAACTCCCATTTCTTTTCGGTATCAAGTCCGTCTGCGTAAATTCCTCTCTCCAAAAACCAACCTGCCTGCTCAGCTAAAACAGGAAGCGGATTCTGCAGTCCATCATATATTTGACCAAGCAAACCGGGGCCGAGATCTGCGGATAGCATATCTCCCGTAAATTCAACTTCGTCTCCGCATTTGATGCCATCGGTCATTTCGTAAACCTGCACTTGAGCAACATTACCTTTTATGCGGATAACTTCGCTTTTTAAAACGGTATCACCAACCAAAACGTAGCATATTTCATTCATAGAAACATTGCCGTCAAATTCAACAGACACCAAGTTTCCGTTTATGCTTACTACCTTTCCTTTATTTTCGGTCATTGTATTGCCTCCAACCTATCTCCGTTTAATATGGAGTTGTAAATATTTTTGTATGCTTTTTCTCCGGCCTTTGTATCAAACTGCCTTATGCGAAGAAGCAGCTTCAACTTAAGTCCGTAATAAAAGATATAATCCACTGAGAAGCTATCCATTGGCCTTAGCGCTTCTAAGATTTCTAAACGATAATTGTTTAGAAATCTTTCCGCTTCCATTGGATTTTCTATTTCTATTGCTGCACTTGCTGCCTTGATATATTCCACAGGAAAAATTCTACTTTCCGTATCAAAGCTTTTTTTCATTTTCTCCGCCCGAACCTTGCCGAGAGCAAATCGCAAATTCCGTTCACTTTCATTCCAAGCATCGAGAAAAGTGGAACCTGAACTTTCAAGGTTTTTTGGCGGAGATAAAGTAAGCTTTCCCATAGCCACCAACATCTTTTTATTTAAAAAGCGATTGCAAAGCTCCATGAATCGCTCTTCGGAAATCGGGAGAGGTGCGTTTTCACCAATTCCATCTAAAGACGGAAGTTGTGAAATCAGATAATACTCAGCCATATTACTCCGCCTCTTTCAAAAGTTCGGTAACCTTAGGGCTAAGATAATTTGAAAGCATTTCCACAACCGCTTCTGCAGAATAATCATAATAGGCACTTCCGTTATTTACAGCAATACGGAAACCACCGTCAAAATTATCGTTTGCTTTAAGAGTGATACCTTTTAACATTTTTTCTTTAAGGGCTACAAGTATGGTTTCTTCCAATCTATTAAGGTCTTCCGTATTCAAAATCACTGCGATATCTTCCGCATCAGGTTTATTAGCCCAATTTGCGACGATATTGACAATAATCTGAGCCAATGCCTCCGATGAATATACAGCAGAAACATTTTCGCCAATAATTGCTTTAAGTTCTCTTGACACACTTTCTCTGAAAGAAATCAGCAAATTGCGACCTGACTGACGGATAGCATCTTCGCTTGATTTTGTCATTCTTTCAGTCTCGGATCTTGCATCGTTCAAAATTTTATCTGCCTGAGCCTTTGCTTCTTCAATAATCTTTTCAGCATCTGCTTTTGCTGCATCAACAATAGCTTTTGCTTCTGCTTCAGCAGTTGCCACACCTTCCTTTTTAATCTGCTCAATAAGTTCCCCAAGTTGCACTTCCATAATCCTCTATCTCCTTTATATATTTAATCAAATTTAATGTAAAAACAAAAGGGAACCAACGTCCTCTGCAGTCAGCTGGTTCCCTTAATATCTTTATGTTTATACAATTTTATATTATTATAGCACATAACTTTTCATTCGTCAATAACTTTATAATAATTACACTTAAACATTTGTAATAATTATTCTTAAAAACGATCTTATATAAATCCTATACCTTGGTTTTATCAAAAACATAGAAAAAGAAAAAAGCGGCGGAGAGAATAACATCTCTATATGACGGTGATAATCCACCACTTGAATTTAATTTGCCGGACACAGACTTTTCAGAGATATACTGATTAATAATTATATAATTTATTTTTGATAGTTTTATATGTCCTAACACATATACACCATCTTATGACTATTTAACTGAAGATAGTGTTAGTGATGTTGTTTATCAAGGTTCAACAAAAGAATATTACATAAAATCTGATAATCCCGGAATTTATAGATTTACAGCGACCAACAGAACCGCAAATTATAATGTTTATATCAAAGCTTATGACTTTAATGATAATAGGGTGTTAAGTATAACAAATGAAGGTTCTTGTACATTGGAAAGCGGCAGCACATACAAAATAACGGTGGAAACGGACAGTCCTTCCTGTTCATACACGCTTAATATCAACAGACCAAATGATGTGAAAACACTTTCAAAAGATTTGTCAACTATTCATGATTCAATAACGTACATTGACCAGTGCAATGTTTACACATTCTCTGCACCTATATCAACGGTTTCAGCCGTTGATGCAAGGGGTTTTTGTTTGAAATTCAGACAGGTGACTAATATTTTTCAAAACATAACCGCTAATGGTGAAAAACACTTGACAAAATAGAATTTATTCTCTATAATACATTTGTAGCGAACATTTGTTTGCTACATTTTTAATTTATGGAGGTTAAATTTTGACTGAAGAGAACTATAACTATCGCACAAGCCCTATGTTTTTACGAAATCAATTTAAAGGAGAAGGCAATTGGGAAATTCCTGTTATCCCGAAAGCTGATTTGGAATTAACTCCTTTTGATGACCAACGCTTAATTGGTTTTGACAAAATAAAAACAGGAAAAGATGAACATCACGAAAGAATCGTTCACTTTTTCCTGTATGATTATAAATTTGAGGATATATGGACAAAACCCAATAAATATATTGATGTGCTTAAAAAGTATAAAGCGGTTTTGTCGCCCGATTATAGTATGTATGTTGAAATGAATCCCGTTATGCAGTTGTATAACACATTCAGAAACCGTTGGGTCGGGGCATATCTTGCAGAAAAAGGTATCAAAGTTATTCCGACTGTTAGTTGGGGTCTTGAAAATACATTTGATTTCTGCTTTAATGGTATTGAAAAAGGTTCAACCGTTGCGGTTTCAACCTATATGGTCTCCGAACACGGAAGCCACAAAGACCAAAAGGAATTTTTCTTAAAAGGCTACAACGAAATGCTCAAACGCATTGAGCCCGAGTTGATTATCTGTTACAACACACCATTCCCTGAAATGGACGGTAACATTCTTTTTGTTGACTATGATTTGAGTTCTTGGCAGCATTATGGTGATGATGTCGGTAAATCAGCAGATATGGTGTTTGTTGAAAAATTCGGAGCAATAACAAACAACAGTATTTCTGAAAACTCAAAAAAGAAACAAATTTATGGATTTGTCATACCGGAATGCTTTAAGGGTATGGGAAGTGCGGAAGGTGGAGATTGGCAACCTAACCCTGACAAACCTGACGAAGCAAGATTTTTGGGAGAACCCAATTCAATAGGCACTTATCAGAAAAGAAACGGAGTAATATATATGACGAAATATGATGACAAGGGAAAAGCCGAAAGAGAGCGTCATTTCACCGACCACGGAAATGATCATTGGCACACAGATCCTCACGATCATAAAGTTGATTGGTCAAACGGAAAACCTAAGTTAGTTGAACAAGTTAATTACAAAGGCGATATACCCGAATTCAAGGGGAAAACCGTTATGCAAACTACACTTGATATTAACGAATACAATTACAGCAACAGATTTGTAACGTTATATGATTTTACAAATTCGCTTAACAGAGGCGGTGAAATTCAGTTCGATTGGAACGAAAAATCTTACAGTCTTACACCTTGTAAAAACAATGAATTTGCATTTTGCGAAGCAAATAAACCCGATACAGAGATTATGTGCAAAGATACCGATGAAGTGTTGGAGTTAATTGTGGACGGTCAAAAGCTTCGTGAAATTATAACAAAGGTAACTGTTACAGAGCGTACAATTTAAGACTTATAAAGGTGTATATTTATTGTTTATGCAAACTATCGTCAGGTGACTAAAAAGTGACTAAACAGATATGAAAATCCGTGGACATCATCGGAATGAAAACCGTTGATATTCCTTGATTTTTGCAGTAAAAAACAGCATAAAATTCAATACACTAAATTTTGGGACCAAGAGGCCCAGAGTTCGAAACTCTGCACTCCGACCAAAAGAAGAAAATCCGAACCTTGTCTTAAAACAGGGTTCGGATTTTTTAATATTCAATTTGCCTTTAACTTTTTTGTTCAGGTATTCCGCTTTTGCCAACTCTGAAAAGAGAATCAGAAGAACCTTTTTCGTAGTTGTAAAGCAGAAGATTTTCAGGGTCTGTCGGCAAAGCAAAAACATTATTACCTCTGTAAAGCAGACCCATATCCGTTTCGCTGACCTGCTTGATTTCACCGTTTTTGAGGCTGAATACGCACAGAATCATCTGACGGTCTTCTGTTTCGCTTTCCTCGCTGAAAACATAGAGGAAGCTGTCACCGTCTGCGGTTTTTACATAATACGGATTCAGGTCATAGGCAAACCAATCCACCTCATAGCTTGAGCTTTCCGAATTTATTCCGAGCGTGTAATAAAATCTGCCGTCGGGGTCGTAGTTGCCCGAAACAACAAGCTCTTCGCTTCTGCCATCGCCTGTCAAATCGGTATAGAACGGTACTGACAAAGGCAAGCTTACCGTATATGCGTTCGGCACGGCGGTATATTTTTTATAGAACAAATCGGGATATTCCGCAAAGGTCACCGTTGCTGTCTGAATACCGAAATTTGTGGGAGCAACAGCACCCGGCTCAAAATAAAAGGTTATGCCGTTATATTCAAGCACCCAAGTGATATTTTCTTCGTGAGTGTTCTTGAAATAATCGGGAATGGCGGTTTCAACAGCGGAGTCGCCTTGAAAAATACGGTTTATAACTTCTTTTTCAACAATTGACGGAAGCTTTGCAACATCCGTTACAACATCGGAAAGAGCAAGCGGTTTTCCGCTTTCCGTGTCGTAATTAAGGCAGTTGAAAGATCTTTCTGTTTCCGAATTGTAATCTTCAAGAATACTGACTGCAACACTGTCGGCACGTCGTACCTGAACATCAAGAGTAGAAACATAGGTTGAAAAAGCTTCGCTGTCGTTCAAAAATTCTTCGGTAGCGGTAACGATGAAATTATCCTTTTCTTCTTCCATTGCTCTTTTTCTCATAACGGAAGTTTCCGTGAGAGTTTGGGCAAGAAGCGGATATTTTTTCTCCATTGATTTATCAAGGGTAACGTCCGTATATTCGCTTCTTACAAGCATTTCGGGATGATCTTTATACCATTCATAATGAGAAATATATTCTTTGTTGAGCGAAAGAACGGTTATTTCTTCGCTTATTTCATTTTCGGCAGTTTGTGTTGTTTCGTTTGGAGTAACCTCCTGCGGAAAATCTTCTCCGCAAGAGGTAAAAGCAACTATGAAACACAAAAACAGTAATATGCCGATAATTCTTTTCAGCTTATCCATTAACATCAGAATCCTTTGACGATGAACGCAACAAGCTCTGTTGCTGAACGGTCTTCACGTTCATCTGTCATAATTGTAATAATGCTTCCGTCATCAAGAACTGCGGAATCGCAGAACCACGGATAATTTGTGCTGAACAGGTCGCCGTCTGAAATTTCTGCAATGAAATTGCCGCTGTTATCCCAAAGAAGAACATCTCTCATGTTGCCGTCAAAAGCAATGTAGCCGTTGGAGGTCTGTGTAACGAAAGTAACGCTGCCGAGTCCTTCACCTTCGGCATCACAGAGAGTTTTCTGAAGAACTCCGTCTTTGTTATAAATGAAAATCTTGTGACCGCTGTCATCTGCTGCATTTGCACAGACATAAATATTGTTTTCATCAACGCAAAGCTGCATTATTGTACCCGCCTCTTTGAAGGTTACGGGAGTTGAAGAGTATGTACTGCCGTTGAAGGTAACAATTGCACATTCGTTGGATGTGAAGAAGTTAACACCCCAAGCACCTGAAGGATGAATTGCGAGGTTGTCGATGTCTTCGTATGTTGCAACTGCTTTGCCGTCTTTTATGCAGAGAATGTCATTCATCGAGCCGCTGACCCAAAGTGTGCCGTCGGCTGTTGCTTCAATTCTGTCATAATCGTCTTCGGGAAGCTCGATTTTATTAACAAAGGCAAGAGTTGTACCGTCATAGTGGCATTCGCTGAGTTCGCCGTCAACAAGAACATAAACTCTGTCACCGATTGCGGCAACTGAATGGTCAAAGGTTTCAAAGGTTGTAACGGGTGCTTCAAACGGAACGAACGTTGACGTAACGGTGAATGCACCTGCATTAACGCTTGCGGCATCTGCCGAGAATCTTTCGCCCTCCCATTCCCACGGGCCGTCAACATTGCCGATATCCTCAAGCTTGAAGGTTATGCCGTCAAGGAGAGCCTGAATGCGGCTGTCGCCGGTGTCTGTTGCATCAAACTCAACATAGACCGATGCGTTTGCACCCTCAACACGGTTAAAATAAACGAGTGTGTCATCGCCGCCATCATACTTAAGAAGATCAACACCGCCGACCTTTACGGTTTCATAAGCATTGTTTTCCTTGTATTCATACTGATTAAAGCCGTAATATACAAGGTCTTCACGGAAATCGTAGGGCTCGTCAATCTCAACGCTGATTGTTGCCTCAACCAAGTAATATTCGTTGTCCTCGGGGTCGAGAATCTGAAGAACAGCCTTGGAGTATCCTTCTTCATTCTTGAAGTCATCCTCAATGTTTATCCAGTCGCCGCCGAAAGCAACGGTAAAGAGCGATGCTTCAATGGCTGCATCGGAATTGCTTGAAGGCTGTTTTGTGTTATCGGGCTTATCGGGAGTATCATCGCCGCAGGCGGCAAGCGAAAATACCATTAAAAGTGCAAGAAGTAATGCGAATATTTTTTTCATATCTACATCTCCTTTAATATTTATGCCCAAGGATCTTCTTCAACGGGTACACGGATATCCCCAAGACATTGGATTTCAACAAGGAACCATTGACCTGTTGAGGGCTTTCTGCGAAGCTTCACAGGTCTGGGGTTATCCGCACCGCCGCTTTTTACATAAAGGGTTGCCCAATCTGCATTATCGAAGGAATAAGGGTTTTCGATAACGGTAATTTTATAAGGTAAGTTGGGCTTATAGCTGTTTTCGGGTGTTGCGCCCTCAAAATATGAGCGTGCTTTGTAAACGTCGGAGCCGAGATGCTCTTTGATAAACTGCTTTTCAAAGCTGCTGACTTCGCCCGGACCTTTTAAAAAATTGAGCATTTCAATTGTTGCGTCGGGATTGTGCTCATAATTGCACAAAGCTGCAAGAGTGAGTGCCGTTGTTTTAAAGGCGGAATCAAGGCTTGCTTCGGGCAGAGCCTGAAGCTCGGCAACGTTTGTGGGGAGTGAAGCAAAGGTAAAGGTTGCCGTGTGGTTTCTGCCTTTACCGACAGACTGAACGGCATTATTCACCGCTTTGTTAATGCCCTGCGAAACCTCTCTTTTAAGTGCGGATTCTGCCTGTCTTTTGAGTGAATCAAAAAATCCCATCGGTATTACCTCCTTAATTCTTTTCTGTCTGTTTCGGCTTTTCTCTGCGTTCAACATTGTTATACAAGAAATTGTCCGCACTTCCCGTTATAACCATACTGCCCGGTCGGGTATAGACGGTTGCATTTTCCTGCATTTTTACAGACGTGTTTTTTGAGGCTATGCCGTTAATGATAAGAAAGCCGACGAGCAGACCGATAAGAAGCGAAACGGGCAGCCATATAATTGAAACGCCGTCTTTTTCTTCGCCTATTGTATCGGTATCGTTATTCAATGGCTCGCTGTCATTAACATATCCGCCGGAATATCCGTTTTCAAGATATTCTTCTGCCAGCTCATAGCAGGCATAAATTCCGCCGTAATAGCTTTCGTTAGTATCATATGCATCAATCATGCTGTCAACGGCGGCATCGCTGAAAACTTCATCTGCATTACCTGAAATAAAAGAAGAATATGCTTTGTTCCAATCATCGTGAACGATTATAAGTCCGTTTTCGTTATCTGCGTAATCTGAATATGTTTCTGATGCAAATTCATCGGCAGTTACATCGCCCGTACCTTCGGTTATGCAGAAAAGCACGGTAACACCGTAAGCCGATTCAAGCTTTTCGGCAAACAAATCGAGTTCTTCAATTTCGCTTGATGCAAGCTTATCCGCATAGTCAATAACATACTGCTGTGTATATGCTGATGCAGAGAATACGAATTGAGCACAAATCAGAGTTGCAATAATTATTGCAAAAATCTTTTTAGTCATATTTTCCGCACCTCCTTAAAGCAGCTCAATCAGCCACATAAGACCGTAGATAACGGCGCCTATACCTGCACCGAGAAGAAGTGACGCCTTTGTGACGGCTTTTTTATCCGTGGGAATATTGCCGACGAATTTACCTGTCTGTCCGTTCATTGCAAAGGTGAAATTCTCACCGTTCCACTTTGTGTTGAGAAGCCATACGGGATAGAGTGCGTACTTATAAATACCGTTTGCAACATTCATATTTGCGCCCTGGTTTTCAACCTCGTCATAGCCCTTTACGGTTTCTTTGAACGAATCAATAATGCTCTGTCTGATTCTTTCATTGGCTCTGGGCATACTTTCTTCTGCCGTAACATCGTATTTATCCGCAAGATAGCCTGCAAGATATGCGGTGTTGAAATCAACAGCCTGCGACAAATCAAAGGGTTCAACGGATTCCATAAGGTCATCGGGCATTTTGGTTGAGCCGTCAACGGGAATGTTGTCAAAGCCTATGTTGCCGCTTCTGTAAACATCAAAATACGAGGTTTCGGTGTATTCGTAGTTTTCGTCAGACCAGGTCTTTACCTTTTTTGCCTTGTAGGTTGCGTTGCCCACCGCATCGCAGGTAAACAGCCAGTGCGGAACGTAAACACCCTTAATTTCTTCGAGGCGGTTGTCGGTAAGGAATGATTTAGGCACGAATTTTTTGGTTGAGATATGCTTTTTGAGTGCTTCCTTTGCCGCTTTTTTGTCAAGCTTGAAAGGAATTACAAGGTCAGGCTTCAATGCACCCGAAAACTGTCCCTTCATGACAACCTGATTACCGCAGTAGGGGCAGGTTGTTGCGCCCGTTGTTGTGTCGGCAACAATTTCACCGCCGCAGGAATTGCAGGCATAAACGCTCATACCGTCTGTTTCGCCTGCGCTCCACTGTGCGCCCTGCGAATTCCAGTTGATTTGCTCAACCTGATTTGATGTATCTTCGGGCATAGCGGTTATATCAAACTCGGTATCACAATAGGGACATTTCAGCCTTTGTGCATCGGTGTTGAACTCAACCGCACCGCCGCAGCACGGACATTTCTGTTCAAGAATTGTTGACAAGGTTAATCATCTCCTTGCTTGTTTATATCTGCATCATAATAAACCATACCGTTTTTGTCGGGTACATAGAACTTGGTTTTGTAATACCAAACGCCTGCCGCAACGGCAGAAATCAAAGCAACAACCGAAACAATGATTATCACAGCCTTCATTTTGTTCATTACTGTTTAGGTGTGCCGCAGAATGCACAGAATCTTCCGCCGTCGTTATTTGCCTGACACGAGGGACATACCCAAGACTGTGATACAGGCTGCTGATTATAGCCCTGATTCATAGGTTGGTTGTAACCGTTATTCATTGGTTGATTATATCCGTTAGCGGGAGCATAGCCATTGTTCATCGGCTGATTATATGGATTCTGCTGTGCATAGGGATTAGGCTGTTGCTGTGCATAAACATTCTGCTGTGCGTAGGGATTTGGCTGACCGTAAGCACCTGCAGGAGCATAGCCCTGATTCATCGGCATACCGTTATTCATAGGCTGGTTAAAGCCGCCAGTCATCGGCATACCCGCATTGCCGTTTTGCGTGAGGTTGTTGATAACCTGCTGTGCCGTCTGCTGATAGCGGTTATATTCCATTGTACCCATACCCTCAACCTCGTTATCGTTGAGCTTTGCTGTGATATCATCAAAATAAGGGTTGTTTACCTTGATGTCAATATAGAAATCATATGTAAACTTGTATCTGGGAGGATTGTAGCTTACCTCCTCGCCGTCCTTGCCCTGCGTATAAAGTTCCTCACGGTCTTCATCTACTCTGAGGTTACAGCCCGTGACGCTTGAAAGCGGAATAACATCGGGGTTTTCATCGCTCCAGCTGCCGGGGTTGCGGCGTGAAACAACAAAGCTCTGCTTCATCGGGTCGATATAAATTTTGTCGTCCTCACCAAAGGTGAACATCGGTGAAAAGCCCGAAAGAATCTGCTTATTCTGCTCTCTGTAAGCAAGCTGCTGCTTGATTTCGTTAACGGTCGAGCTTCTTCTGTCGCTGAAGAAGGGCGAAAGCTTCTTTGCACAGTCCTTGCACATATTGCCGTCTTCGAGTTTTCTGTTGCCTAAAAGTCCGATTTTGTCACCGCAAATGTCACAATATTTCTTGTCAAAAAGTCCCATAATTAAATCTCCTTTCGGGTTTAAATTTATATTTTTTGAAACAGTAATCTCATATGTCTGAAATACAATATCTCACGCACATTCGAGCATTTTTCTCTTTGACATACGCCCGTATGCCTGCATCGAAGAAATGCCCGACTGCACGCAATCTATTGCCTTTCAAAACCATATTCATTACTGTTTCAAAAAGTATACTGTGTAATTTTATTGTATTTTCTTTTATATTAAAAAATAAGTAGCCCCGAAGGCTACTTCCTTGAAAAAGGGGCTACCTTTAGGGCTACCGTGTCAAAAAACAGTATATTGATTTGTAGCTGTTGCACAAACAATTTACTGTTTGACAGTCATAATAAATTGTGGTAAGATTTTTAATAGTAAATTGTGGGGAGGGATAATGTGTCAACCATATACGGCATTGCGTTTTGTGTTTCTTTGCTTATGATTGGCGTTAGCTACTATGTTGACCGTAAACACGACAAGTGGCTCGGACATCTTTTTGCATCGGTTGCCGTTTGCGACATGGGTTATTTCCTGCTATCTCTTTCCGATACGCTTAATGCGGCTCTATGGTCAAACAGAATTGCATATCTCGGCAATGTCTTTCTTCCGTTTTCGCTTCTGATGATGATAATGACTCTGTCGCGGTTTATTTATCCGAAATGGTTACCGAAAGTTCTTGCTGCAGTAAACACGGTTATGTTTTTGATTGCCGCAAGCGGAGGCTTTCTGCCGATATATTATAAAGATGTGTCGCTTGGATTTGTCGACGGTTATCCCGTGCTGGTTAAAGAATACGGTCCGCTTCACCCGGTTTATAAAGTTTTCCTTTTTGCGTATTTTACTGCAATGGTTGCGGTTATTGCATATACCGCAGTCAAAAAAACCGTTGTTTCAAGCAAGCACACCGTATTTCTTGCCTTTGTCGTAATCGGAAACATCGCAATATGGCTTGTTGAAAATATGATTCATTCAAGCTTTGAATTCCTTTCAATTTCATATATCGTAACCGAAGGAATGATACTGTTCCTCTATTCGATTTTGCAGGATTACGGAATAACCGACACACCCAAGGAAGTTGTTACGGCAACCGAACAGCACACAGAATCAGTCGAAACAATTAAAGCTTTCAGCGATGAGCAGATTGAAAGAATTATGAAAAACTGGGGTGCGGTTAACTCTCTTTCTCAACGGGAAAAGGAAGTGCTTCGTTTCCTGCTTGAAAACAAAAAACGCAAGGTTATCGCAGAAACACTTTTTGTAACCGAAAGCACAATCAAAAAACATACTGCAGCAATTTACCGCAAGCTCGAAACTGCAAACAGAGCAGAGCTTTTTGGAAAAGCAAAGGAATACAGCCGATAATTAAACACCAAATGTTGCTGATGTTATTTTGGGTTTAATGACTGATAAGTGACTAAACTCCAATAAAAATCTGTGGACACCATCAGAATGAAAACCGTTGATATTTCTTGAAGCTCTGCACTCCGACCAAAAGAAGAAAATCCGAACGCTTCTCCGATTTTAAGGAGAGTGTTCGGATTGTTTCTTTCTATAGATTTTGTGCAAGTTGTTTTTACAATGCCATAAAAGAAAAAACGGGGATATTTTTATATCCCCGTAAGCTTTCTTTGTTGACAGCAAGCAACTTTTCGTTTTTGATTTTACGGATTTCAGAATCTGAACAGACCGAATGTGAGGATTTTGATAATCCACTGCCAGAAGGTGTATTTCACCGTAACTTCAAAGGTATCGGAACAATCGCCGTATTTTACCGTAACCGTCTGTTTTCCGACCTCTTTGCTGTTATATCCGCTGACAGAAAGGTGTTTGATGTTGCTGACAAACTTTTTCTCGCCGTTTGAATTGGTGTAGATTACTCTGATTCCCGTAAGGTCGATATCTTCGCCGCAGGCATACACGGTTTTAACGGGAGGAGAAGTGATTTTTATTGACGGCGAAACTTTATCGACGGGAGTGTCGGGGATTTCGGATTTGTCTGCTTTTGCAAAAATTTCAAATTCGCTGAATTTGCTTACATTAAAAATGAGATAGCCGTTTTCGACTTTGATTGTACCCGCCCCGGTTGAAAGCTGTTCTCTGCCGCCGTCAACAAAGCGGTGATAAATCATAAACTCGGTGCGATTTTTATAAGCATCGGGAATTGCCATTTTGATTGTTACGGTGCAGCCTTCGTTGGGCTGAAGAACGTTGCCGTTTTCGTTAACGGTTTTGATGTTATAGAATCCGATTTGCTTATAATATTCGCCCTCAACCATATAAACGCCGCCGGGTTCTCTGTCGCCCTGAATTTCGGCAACGTCAAGAGAAACGTCTTCATCAAAGCAGCCCTCTGCATAGGATGCGGTAACGTCAAAGTTTTCGGCTTTTGTGACCTTGTTGAAAACTGCGTTGAAAGTGACCATGCTGCTCCCGTGATCAGAGGGCATTATTTTGGGAACTTCGGGTGACCAGCCAACGAACTCATAGCCTTCCAGCATTGGGTCTTCGGGAACAGGAATCGGCTCCCCTTCACGAAGAGTATATGTATTGATTCTTTCGCCATTAACATACCACATAACAATATATCCGCGCGGAATTACTGTAACATGAATGACTCTTGAAATATCCGTACCGTCTATGGTGACTGTGATGGTTGCTTCGCCTAAACCGACAGCTTCAAAGAAAACTCTGCCACTACGTTCGTTGACTTCAACAGTTACAACGTTTTCATCTGAAGATGTAAAATTAAAATCAACAGGGAATTGTTTGCCTTCGTTGCCGTAAACATATGTGTCATACTCATAACTCTGTGTTCTGCTTAATTTCAGTCTGTTGTCATCCAGTGACCACCAAATAGTATTTTTCTCAAGAACCAAACCGCAAACAGAGCAGGTTTTGTGGTAAACACCGTTTGCATAATAAATCCAGCCTGTTGATGTATGACCAGTTTCGGGGATAACCTCGGTTTCTGCATAACCGCATTCGCCGCATATGGATTTTACATATCCGTCCTGCGAGCAGGTTGCAGCCTTTTCGGCGGTTTCAGTAAATGAATGGGTATGCTCAAAATGTATGGTTGCGTTATAAAGACAATCATTATTTGCTTCAATAGTGATATTGTTTGCCTCTTCTGCCGTACCGAAGTAATAGATATCCGTGATACCTGTACAGCCTGCAAATGCAGAGTCATAGATTGTTTTTAGGTTTTTGGGAAAATAAATTGTTTTGAGATTTTTGTTGCCGTTGAATGCATTTGAAGAGATATAGTAAACGTTTTCGGGAATTGCATAAGATTCATAAGGTGCATTTGCCGGATAAAATACCAGAGTCCGTGCATAAGAAGAATTTCTTGATGTCCTTTTTATCAATCCGCCGTTATCATCGGTATAGCAATCGGGTTGGTCGTTATCAACGTATAATTTTTCAAGGTTTACAAAGTCTGAAATATAATTTGTTCCGAAATTTTCAAGGTTTTCGCTTACGTAGAATTCTTTTACTCCGCTGCAGCCTTTGAAAGTGTTTTCGCCAATTGTAGTAATATTTTCGTGCAAATCAACCTTTTCAATGCCCGTGCAGCCGTTGAAAGCATAATCGCCTATGGTTTGCAGTTCGTTGCCGAGCGAAAGTTCAGCTATACCCGAACATCCGCTGAATGCATATTCACCAATTGAAATTACACTTTCAGGAATAATCAGCTTTGAAAAATTACTGCAGTTTTCAAACGCATATTCCGATATGCTTGTGATACCTTCGCCGAGTTCAATCGATTTTATGAGGTCTTTGATGCCGTACCAGGGGAATTCGGTGATATCCCAGTAGTCCCACATATCTCCGTATCCGCTGATTATCAATGCCCCTGTTGCAAAGTCAAAATCCCATGTCAGACCGTGACCGCAGAAGCCCTGAATTTTTGAATTCGGTTCATATTCATATTCTTCTCTCACGCTGTAGCCGCAGACACAGGCGTGGTCTGCAATGCCCTTTGAATCGGGGGTTGCGGCTTTGACAACGTAGTATCTGTCAAGCGTGTGGGTGTGGTTATAATGGACTGTTGCAGTTATTATGGGACTATCACAAATGCTATAAATTTCAGGGTCGCAAGTGCATTGAAGAAGGCTTTCCCATTCTTCCTGCGTGCCGCCAAAATATATATCGGTTACACTGCTTGTAAATTCGAATGCATCACATCCTATTTCGCTTACGCCTTTCGGAATATATGCACTAATAAAAGTATCGTATTGATCCCAGAAACTCACCCAACCTGTATATGATTCGGGCAAAGCAATATATCTTAATCCTGTTTCCCAAAAAGTTGCTTGGATAACACTTTCGGGCAAATGAAGCGTTCTTATATCCGTTCTGGCAAATGAATCCTCTATAACCTCAAGACCGTCGTTCAGAATAACTTCTGATAGTTTATATGCCCAGTCAAACGCACCTAATTTAACTGTTTTCAGTGTACTCGGGAAAACAACTTTTCTGAGTTCCTCGCATCTGTGAAAAGCATTTTCCGCAATAGTTTCAACACCTTCGGGAATCTCAAAAACCTTGCGTTCGTTCTTATAAGGATATTTTATAAGCGTTGTCATATCCTTGCTGTACCAAACGCCGTCTTTGCTTGAAAAATAAGGATTATCGGGATCAACGATAAATTCTTTGATTCCATATTGCTGTTCAAGATTATGGTAATCAAACGCACTCTCATGAACTTTTTTCAATCCGCTGCCGATGATAAAGGTTTCAAGAGAATTGCAGTATACAAAAGCGCCCCCATCGATGTACTCAACGCTGTCGGGAAGCTCAATGGATTTCAGATTTTTACAAGCAAAAAAAGTAAGAGCTCCAATTCTTTTTACCGTATTAGGAATGGTAACACTTGTTACGGCTGTAGATGAAAATGCACCGTATATCCCCGTAACTTTTCGTCCGTAAAATGTTTCGGGGATGGTAACAGCAGCAGCGCTGCCGCTGTAATCTCTTAATTCAGCAGTTCCGTCTTCGAGAATTTTATATGTAAATTTACCCGAGACATATCTGCCACTGCTGTTGGGTTCGGATTCATTTATGTTGTTGAAATGTGATTTAACGGTCAGTTCGGGAGAATCCGAAAGCATGGTCAGAACATATTGTCCTGCCTGCGTTATCTCAAAAACAACCTTGCCGTCGGTAAGTGTTCCTGTCGATTCTCCGCTTTCAATGCCGAGCAGACGGAAGTTATATGCGTTTTCTGATGAAACGGTAACATAAACGGTGTCGCCTGCGCTGAATTCCCTGACCCAGAAATAATGGGCATAGGTTGATTCATCTGTCATTGCGTAAGAACCGCTCCAGCCGATTTCCTGATTATAAGAGGGGATACCCTCCAGACCCGAAACAGCCATGCCGTATTCTTCGGGGATAAAAGGTTTTGAATTGACGTCGCAAAGCTCAATCAAAGGTTTTTCCGTGTCTGTTTCCGCATTTGCCGAGAACACAAGCAAGCCTATTGAAAACAAAGCTGCAAGCGTTAACAGGATTGCAATTGATTTGGAAATTATTTTTTTCATGGTAATTTCTGACCTCCTTTTCAGAGTTCCGCCGTGATTGTGTAAGTGCGCAGGGCGGCGATTTGCCTCCCTAATCTCGAAAATAGTTTGATGTAGGGGACGGGTTCCCCGTCCCGTGGATTCCGCATAAATTCCGGGCGGATAATATCCGCCCCTACCGTGAAATCTTAATTCAGCCGTAGGGGAAGGTGTCACGAGGTGACGAATGAGGTGATGCACGGACTGTTTCTTCCACCTCATCACCGCCTATGGCGGAGCTTCTCCTCAAGGAGAAGCCTTAATGATAAGCTGAATTTCAGCCGATAGCTTTATAACTCTGCTGTTATGCTGTATGTTTTTCCCGATTCGGCAACCGCATCAACGGCATCGCCGTATATTCCCGCCTTTGGCTCGTAGCCGTTTTCTTTGATGAGTGCAACAAGGTATTCCCACGTCATTTCCGTTTCGGCGGGTACGGTTAGAACAAGTGTATCCGCAACATCCCCGTTCATGTCGATTATCTCAACGCTGACCGTTGCCGGTGCAGCCGTTGTTGACTCGGTTGTGGTTTCGGTTGTTGTTTCGGTGGACGGCTGTGCGGTTGTTTGCGTTGTTTCGTAACGGGTTGTGGTTTCAGTTGTCGTTTCCGTTGTTGTTTCCGTTTCGGTTGTCGTTTTTTGAGTTGTTGTTTCCTCGGTTGTGCTTATCTGTGTTGTTGTCTGCGTTGTGGCAGAAGTGTAAAGAGAATAATCCCGTCGGGTCGTTGTTTTTCTTGTCCTTTTCTGCGTCGTTGCAGCTGCCGATGTTTTTTCCGTTTCTTCTTCGGTTAAAGCTGCGGTTGTTGCCGTCGGCTCACGTTTTGTTGTCGAAACCAAGGTTGTTTCAGCTTTTTGAACGGTCGATTTTTCCGCAGTTTCCTCGGTTGTGCCGTCGGTTGTAATTTCCGCAAACACAAATTGCGTTGTCTGCGACGGTGCGGTTGTTACCTCTTCAACGTATGTAGTGGTTTCGGGCGAGGGGCTGCTGTTTTTTACAACCGTTGCAACTCCTGCTGCCGAGCCGCCGATTATGCTTGCCGCCGCAACTCCCGCAACAACCTTTTGAGTAACCGTCAATGCCGCCGCCTTCGCCGCAATGCCCGTACCCGCTGCCGCTGCAGTTGATGCAGACGCACCCGCCGATGAAGCTGCCTGCGTCATTACCGCCGCCGAAGCGGAGCTTGCCGCAAAGGTTGCCGCAACGGTTTCGGAGGATTTTCCGATTGCCCAGACAACAACTCCCAGCGGTGCTGCGCTGTAAAGCGAGGTTATATCCTTCTTCTCGAATTTGTTTTTCAAATCCTTTCTTGCGGTGAAAAGCCTGTTTTTAACCGTGCTTTCGGGCACTTCAATGCTTTCGGCAATTTCCTTAACGCTCATGTCACCGAAATACATCATCATAATGCAGGCTCTCTTTTCGGCGGTCAGCTCATCGATTGCCGCCATAACCTCAAGCCGTAATTCTTCCTGATTCAGATTCTCTTCGGGGCAGAATTCGGCTTTTTCTTCGGGGATTTCATCGAAAACCGTTTCTTCTTCATCTTCAAAAACAATACGGCTTTTACTTTTGAGCAGGTCCTTACTCTTGTTTGAAACAATCTTAAGAAACCACGATGTCACATTCTGTGAGGTGTCAATTTCATTGATTTTTTCAAGAACTTTTATGTAGCTTTCCTGCAGAATATCCTCTGCATCCTGCTCATTCTGCGTTATTTTGAGCGCAAGAAAATATGCTCTGGAGCTTGTCAGCTTATAGAATTCTTCAAAGGCTGATTGATTTCCGTGCTGTATCTGCTTAATCAAACGGGCGATTTTTTTGTTATCGTTTTTCATTACATCACCTCAATCACACCATTTTTCCTTTTTTCATTATATCACATATCCGTTACTATTCAAGCAAATACAGTTTTTCTCTTTTCTGCTGTCGCCGATAAGGTTTTTTTCGGGCGTATCGCCGTTAAGATATACGATGCTCTTTTTTATGGCTGTCCGAAGATAATTGCACGGCGAATCAAATTTTTCCGCATAGATAAAGATTGTTTCCTGCCCGACAATCAGCTCGGCAACAACGGTTTTGGCTTTCTCATTAATTGCAATGTCAAGAGAATGCAAACCGTCAAGATTTACCCTTGCTGTTTTTATGTCATTGTTCATTTCACACCTCCGTTTCGGTTCTTTCATTAAGTAATACGATTGAAACGTTCAGTTGGTCTAAAGCATTGATTTCGGCAACGCTCTGTCAACAAAAAATAACCGCTGTGAATCGGAAAATGATTCAATCAGCGGTTATTTGTGTTATACGAAGAAAATTTTTATTTTGTTTTTTCTTTCTTCAGAACTATGGCGGTTCTGTTGGGCAGATAGCATTTGAAGCCTATCCAGCCTGCAGGGGTTGTGAAGGTTTCGTACTGAACGGATGTGTCAACACGGGAATAGCCCCCGAATTCGCCGTCATCCGAGGACAGAACAACGTTATATCTGCCCTCTTCGCCCACGGGTACAAAATATCCGTCAAAGGATTTTGTGGGGTTAAAATTGAAAATAAAGACAGTATCGCCTTTGGTATATATAAGAATTTTATCCTCCTGATGGAGCCATCTGTTTTCGGCGGATATTGACAGCAAATCATCTTCCTTGAGCAGCTTTATCATGGCTTTGTCAAAGCTGTTGAGCTCTCTGTATCGCAGGTTGGGATTATCAACCAGACTCCATTGTCTGCGGCAATAGTGATAGCTCCAGCCGTTGCCCTCACGGGGAAAATCTATCCATTCGGGGTGACCGAATTCGTTACCCATAAAATTAAGATATCCCTGCCCTGCCAAGGAAGCGGTAACAAGGCGTATCATTTTATGCAGAGCAATGCCTCTGTCAATTATGAGGTTGCCGCCGAATTTGCTCATGCCGCTGTACATTTCGGCGTCGCAAAGTCTGAACATTATTGTTTTGTCGCCAACCAGAGCCTGATCGTGGGATTCGCAATAGCCGATGTTTTTTTCCTGCGGGCGGCGGGATGTGAGCTCATACCAGAGCTTGCCGATATCCCAGTTTTCGTCGGAGCATTCCTTGATTGTTTTTATCCACAAATCGGGCACTCCCATTGAAAGACGGTAGTCGAAGCCGATGCCGCCGTCCTTTATTGGAATGCACATTCCGGGCATACCCGACATATCCTCCGCTATTGTGATTGCGTGAGGATTGATTTCGTGAATCAATTCGTTTGCCAGCTGCAAATATGTGACCGCATCCGTGTCGGTGTTCATTGAAAAATACATACTGTAATTTGTGAACGCACTTCCGAGACCGTGGTCATGATAAAGCATGGAGGTTACTCCGTCAAAACGGAAGCCGTCAAAATGGAAAACCTCCATCCAATATTTGAGGTTTGAAAGAAGAAAATGCAGCACCTCGTTTTTGCCGTAGTTGAAAAGCTTTGTTCCCCATGCACTGTGGTTTCCCTTTTCTCCCTCGTGGAAAAACTGATATACCGTGCCGTCAAACTCATTGAGCCCCTCGTTGGTATTCTTTACCGCATGAGAGTGCACAACGTCGAGCAAAACGGCAATGCCCATATCGTGAGCGGTGTTAATAAGCTCTTTCAAATCCCGACTGCTGCCGTAACGTGAAGAAGCAGCAAAGAAGTTGGAAACCTGATATCCGAATGAGCCGTAATAGGGATGCTCCATGATTGCCATAATCTGAATGTTGTTATATCCCAGCTCTTTGATTCTCGGAAGAATATTTTCGGTAAATTCCCTGTATGTGCCCACAGCTCCTTTTTCCTGTGCCATGCCTATATGGCATTCGTAAATAAACGGAGTTTTTTCGGGGATAAAGCCGCTGTCGGTCCAGGGGAATTTTCCAAAGGTGTCCTCAATTTCGGCACACCATGAATATGTAACGGGGTCCTGCACAACACGGGTGGCATAAAGCGGAATACGGCGCAGTATACGCCCTGAATTTATAACAATAACCTGCACCTTTTGCCCGATTTTAAGTGCGTTTCTGCCTTTGAGATGCACCTCGAAAATGCCGTTTTCGAGTCTTGTCATGGGGTATTCTTCGATGTTCCAGTTATTGAAGTCGCCTGTAAGATACATCGCTTCGGCGGCGGGAGCCCATTCTCTGTAAACCCAGCCCGTGCGGGTGCGGTGAAAGCCGAAATACTTATATCCGTCAGCGAAGGTTTTTATTTTTTTGCAGTCGCCCAAAAGGGTCTTTCTTTTTTTGAAATAAAGCTCTTTTCTTAAATCAATGTCATTTTCAAAGGGTGTCAGATATGGGTCGATTTCCAAAATTCCGGTTTTTGTGCTCTTGCTCATTTTATCCCTCATTCCATAACTGTTTTCCGCAGCGGTGATTAAGACTTTATAACTATTATAAATGCAAAAATTCACAAAATCAATATATATGTAAATATTTATGGCTTCATCATTCGGATGACGAATTAAAAACGGGGCTGTTTTTCACAGCCCCGTCGAAAATTTTTTTATTTTGCAGTTATAATTTGTTCTGCGGTTTCAAATTCAAACTTGAATCTTCCCTTGTGGCGGTAGGGGAAAATCTTGATGAAAATATAGGCAAGGAGTGCACCCACGGAATTGAGAACGATGTCTGCCATGGTATCCATCAGCGGCCAGCGTGCGTCAACGATGGGATCAAAGAGGGTCAGCTCCTTGGGAGTGCCGAGTGCGAGCTCCAGCGACCAATGCTGTGCGTCGCCGGGATAGCCGCCCATCATGCCTGCAATCTGGTCAAATCCGAACTCGAAAAGCTCCCAGCAGGTTGCTCCGAGGAAAGAAAATCCGACCGCACCGAGCATGACAAGGGTCATGGGAGCGTTGGCTTTGCGGCTTCGCAGGATTGCACAGACGATTTCGTAGCCGAAAAATACGCAGGCACCGCCGCCCACAAAGTGGAGAATAACGTCCCACCATCTGAAGTCATAGTAGAGATTGAGGAATTTTCCGCCGAATGAGCCGCACCAGATGCCTATCATGAGGAAGGTCTGAACGGATGAGGGAATGTAGCGTGCAAGGCTTTTTTCGGGGAAAAGCATAAAGACTTCCCAAACGAAGGTGCAAAGGAAATTCGCACCGACCTGAAGGGGGTCAGTTATGTCGAAGGCTTCGCCCTCTGCAGGGAAAAATCCCTTGACAAACGCAAAAATCAGCGATGCTCTGATAATCCACCAGATAACAAAGCGCCATGTGGGGCAGTTTGCCCTTAATCTGTTTATGTAGTTTTTCATAGTGTTTCTCCGTTTCATGTGTTTGGTATAATACCATAATAGAGTATAGCACATATTTTTCCGTTGTCAACCAAACAATGTTTTTAATATGTAAAGAATTTTCCTTGCATATATTTTCTTTTTATGATATATTGTTTTCATTAAATATTAAGGAGAGATGAAAATGTGGCTTGCAATTAAATCCGTAATTTCACTCGTGGTTTCACTTTTGCTTACCGTTTTCCCCAACAGTGCAATTCTTAACGGTCTTGATATTCTTGAGCTTGCGGAGCAGAAGGAAGGCTGCCTGCTCAACGCTTCAATCGTTTCCGACGTTCATATCGACGTTGACTGGCCCATAGGCGAATGGATTTGGGCAAACGGACTTAACGACCTTGAACGCTCAAAGGATACAATCGATGCTCTCATCGTTTCGGGTGACCTCACAAACTACGGCGATGCCGCTTCAATGGAGAGCTTCTATAATATAATGTATGACAGCCATTGTGCCGACAACTGGGTTATCGCAATGGGCAACCATGACGTCGGTCACGTTGAGGACAGACCCCAGGAGCAGGCAAGACAGGAATTTGTTGAGCTTTATAATAATCTCAACCCCGCAGGGGAGAAGATTGAAAAGGCATATTACAAAACCGATATCAACGGCTACCGCTTTGTTGTTCTTGTTGATGACGGCGAGGACACATGGGACCATCCCGACATGGCGGAGGAGCAGTATCAGTTCCTTGATGCTTCGCTTGCGGAGGCTGCGGACAGGGGACTGCCGATGTTTGTTGTCTGCCACGTTCCTGTTGAGGGCGTTAACGGACAGGATAAAATCTGGGAGGACGGCGGTCTCGGCGATTGCAGCGACAGAGTTCAGTCTATCCTTGAAAAGTATGAGAATGTGTTCTTCATCAGCGGTCATGTTCACACGGGCATAAACGGACCTCTTGTTGAAAATGCTTTCGGCTTCTCATGCGTTGAAACAATCAACGGCGTTAACTACATCAACCTTCCCACCTATATGATTATCAACAGATACGGTGTGCCATGGGGCGGCATGGGCTTCCAGATGGAGGTTTATGAGGACGAGGTTCTTTTCAGAGCAAGAAACTACGGCTCGTCAAAGTGGTATCCCGTTTATGACCACAGCGTACCCATTGTTTAAGTGAAAAGCTTCAGACAGGATATATCTGATTAAGTGCAAAGGGCAAAGTTAAGGGTCGCTTCGCTCCGATAATATAATCGGTTGTGGGCAGAGCCCACCGTTCACTTTGCACTTATCACTTTGAACTTTGCACTCAACACATCACTTTTCGTTTTTCACTAAATAAAAACCCGTCGGATTTATTCCGACGGGTTTTCTGCATTATTTCATTATTGTATACGCATCGATTTCTGCCTGAACTTCCTTGAGCAGGGAGTTGATTGCCTGCTGCTTTGTGCCCAGAAGGGTGCAGCCTGCAGCTCCCATATGTCCGCCGCCGCCGAGTCTTTTGCAGATTGCAGAGGCGTCAATGTCGCCGTGAGTTCTGACGGATGCCTTGTAGCTTCCGTCCTTGAGTTCACGCATCGTAACGCCAACAAGCACGCCCTCAACCTGTCTTGTGAGGGTTGAAATGCGGTCAACCTCGCTCTCGTCGGAGCCTGTTCTCTTATACATATCCTGCGTGATGCAGATAAGAGCACAGCGGTCGGAGAAATAAAATCTCATGCTGTCAAGAGCAAGCCTTTCGAGTGCCGCATAGGTTTTGGTCTTTGTTTCAAAGAAAACCTGAATGATGTTATAGGTGTCAGCACCCAGCTTTGCAAGCTCTGCGGCAATTTCAAAGGTTCTTACCTTGGTGTTTGAATATCTGAAGCAGCCCGTATCGGTTGAAACTCCCGTGAAAAGGCAGGAGGCGATAACGGGTGTTATTTCAAGCTCCATGATGCCCAGCAGAAGATAAATCATCTCTGCGGTTGAAGCGGAATCCGCCTCAAGGCAAACCTTGTCGGCATAGAGCATATTTGAGCCGTGGTGGTCGATGCAAAGGTCAATTTTTCCCTGATATCTGCCCTCAAAATCTCTGCCGAGGAGCTTTATGTCCGCAACATCGATTGCCGCAATGAGGTCGGGCTCAAATTCACGGCTTTCAAGCCCCTCAAACATAAACGAAAAATCCTTGGGAATTGTGTCGGAGCATTCAACTCTTATATTTTTGCCCTTTGCGGAAAGTGCGTGAGCAAGAGCACAGGCACTTCCCAGAGTGTCACCGTCGGGATGACTGTGGCACAAAAGCAAAACATTATCCGATTCCAGAAGAATTTTCGCGGTTTCGTGCAGGTCAATTCTCATTAATTGATACCCCTTTAATCGTTTTCGGTGGGAACAATGTCCCCAAGCATTTTCGCAATTCCCATGCCTCTTTCGATTGAATCGTCCGCAATAAATTTCAGCTCGGGAGTTTTGCGAAGGTGAAGTCTTTTGCCGACCTCTCTGCGGATATAGCCCGTTGCACTTGTCAGACCCTTGACGGCAAGCTTTGCGGTGTCGATGCCCTCCATTGCGCTGACATAAACCTTTGCAAATGACGCATCGGAGCTTACCTCAACGTTAACAACCGTAAGCATACCCTGAATTCTGGGGTCCTTGAGCTCACGCATGATGGCGGCTATTTCACGCTTTATATCTTCGGAAACTCTGTCTATTCTGTATCCTGCCATTATGAATTATCCTTTCAAAAGGAATTAATCTCTGTATTCCTCGGTGATGAAGGCTTCGAAAACGTCGCCTTCCTTGATGTCGTTGAACTTGTTAAGACCGATACCGCAGTCATAGCCGGAAGCAACTTCCTTAACGTCATCCTTGAAGCGTTTGAGCGAAGCCATTTCGTCCTCTGCGATAACGAAGCCGTCACGGACAACTCTGATTTTTGCGCCTCTGGTGATTTTGCCGCTTGTAACGTGGCAGCCTGCAACGTTGCCCACGGAGGAAATCTTAACAACCTGACGGACTTCAGCCTTACCGATGTCAACATCTCTGAATTTGGGAGCGAGCATACCCTTGATAGCAGCTTCAACTTCCTCGATGCAGTCATAGATAACACGGTAGCATCTGATTTCAACGCCGTCACGCTCCGCAACCTCGGTTGCAACGTTGTCGGGTCTTACGTTGAAGCCGACGATAATTGCGTTTGAAGCGTTTGCAAGCATAACGTCGCTTTCGGTGATTGCACCTACTGCACTGTGGATAATCTTAACACGGACTTCGTCGTTTGAAAGCTTGACAAGGCTCTGTTTAACAGCCTCTGCCGAGCCCTGAACATCAGCCTTGATGATGATGTTGAGGTCCTTGAGCTGACCTTCCTGAATTGAAGCAAAGAGGTTGTCAAGAGTAACCTTCTGGTATTCCTTGAACTGCTCTTCTTTTGCCTTTGTCTTTCTCTGCTCAACAAGCTCTCTTGCAAGACGTTCGTCCTTAACTGCGTCAAAGCCGTCGCCTGCCTGGGGAACTTCCGCAAGACCCATGATTTCAACGGGTACGGAAGGACCTGCCTCGTTAACCTTTCTGCCCTTGTCGTCGGTCATAACTCTGACACGGCCTACGGCAGTACCGGCAACGATTATGTCGCCCGACTTAAGAGTACCGTTCTGAACAAGAAGGGTTGAAACGGGGCCTCTGCCCTTGTCGAGCTTTGCTTCGATAACAACGCCCTTTGCGGGACGGTTGGGGTTAGCCTTGAGCTCCTGCATTTCGGCAACAAGAAGAACGGATTCGAGAAGATTGTCGATACCTGTTCTTGCAAGAGCGGAAACGGGAACGCATATTGTTTCGCCGCCCCATTCTTCGGGAACAAGCTCATATTCGGTGAGCTGCTGAAGAACTCTGTCGGGGTTTGCGGCGGGTTTATCCATCTTGTTGATGGCAACGATAATCTGAACGCCTGCAGCCTTTGCGTGGTTGATAGCCTCAATTGTCTGGGGCATGATACCGTCGTCGGCGGCAACAACAAGGATTGCGATATCCGTTGCCATTGCACCTCTCAGACGCATCGATGTGAAGGCTGCGTGGCCGGGAGTGTCAAGGAAAGTGATTTTCTGTCCGTTAAGGTCAACTCTGTAAGCACCGATATGCTGTGTGATACCGCCGGCTTCGGTTGAGGTAACGGATGTGTTTCTGATTGCGTCAAGAAGTGAGGTTTTACCGTGGTCAACGTGACCCATAACAACAACAACGGGGTCTCTTGTGATGAGGTCTGCTTCATCGTCAACGTGGTCGTCGATGATTCTGTCCTCGATTGTGATAACAACCTCTTTTTCAACCTTTGCACCGAGCTCTTCGGCAACGATTGCAGCGGTTTCGTAGTCAAGCACTTCGTTAACCGTTGCCATTTGTCCGAGAGTGAAGAGCTTTTTGATAACCTCGGCAGCAGTCATCTTGAGCATTGCGGCAAGCTCGCCGACGGTGATTTCCTCGGGAAGCTTGAGAAGCATCTGGGGCTTCTTTGCTCTTTCGGCAGCGATTCTCTTGAGTCTTTCAGCCTCGGTTTCACGTCTTGATGAACGCATTCCGCCCTGCTTTCTGTACTGCTGGCTCTTCTGCTTGATCTTCTGCTTCTTGGCAGCACCTTCATGCTGCTTTGTTTTATTTTCGGGAGCAATGTTTTCGTATCTCTCGTTATATTTTTCGAGGTCAACGTTGTCTGCCCTGGTGTCGATTGTTCTCATTTCGCCCTTTGTGCGTGACTGCATGGGCTTGTTTTCCTTCTCCTTCTTTTCGGGAGCGGGCGCAGCCTTCTTCTGGGGCATGGGAGGCAGCTTGCCGGGCTTTGTGTCATGAGCGGTCTGCTTCTTTTCGGGCTTCTGCTCATTCTTCTGCTCGGGCTTCTTTTCCTGCTTCTGCTCTTTCTTTTCGGGAGCGGGTGCGGGAGCCTTTTTAGCCTTTTTCTCTGCTTTCTTTTCGGGCTTTTGTTCAGCTTTCTTTTCTTCTTCCTTCACCTCGGCGGTGGGAGCTTCTTCAGCCTTTTCCTCTGCGGGAGCATCCTCTTTCTTTGCCTTTTTGGGTGCGGGAGCAAAGTTGAAATAGTCGTTGAGGTCATCAACCTCATTTTCCTTTGTAAATGTTTCAAAAATCAAATCAAGCTCGTCTTCTTCGAGAGCTGTCATATGCTTTTTCTGTCCGTCAAAATGCTTTGAAAGCAAATCAACAACTATGTTGCTCTTGATGTCGAAATCCTTGGCAACTTCATGCACTCTGTATTTGTTAATCATAGGTTAACCTCCCCTGGTGTGTTCTCATTCAGAAGCCCAAGCATAGATTTTGCAAAGCCTTCGTCGTTAACTGTTACCACGGCGGATTTGAGCCCCGTGGCTTTTCCGATTTCGTCCATTGTTGAAAGCAGATGTCTGACGGGAATTGCTCTTCCCTCAAAATCCGCTTCACGCTCAATCTCATTTCTCAGCCTTTGTGAAGCATCGCTGCTCAACAGACAGAGCTTTGCGCTTTTGCTTCTGACCGAACCTATTGCCGCATCGTGGCCGCAGCTTAATCTGCCCGCCCGACGGCACATGCCGAGAAGAGAGAGGAGCTTCGGATTATCCGTCATTTTTAAGCTCATCCTCCATTCTCTCGAAAACCTCGTCCGGAATGGCACATGAGAAAGCTTTTTCGAATCTCTTTGCTTTTCTTGCTTTGGCAAGGCACTCTGCATCGTGGCATACATAGGCACCTCTGCCGGGCTTTTTGCCTGTGAGGTCAAGCGAAACCTCGCCCTCGGGGCTTCTGACAACCCTGACAAGCTCTTTTTTAGGCTTCATTTCATTGCAGCCTGTGCATTTTCTCATCGGAATCCGGCGGTTCTGCATCGGTTCAGCTCCTTAATTTAGTATGGGTTAATTTATATTATTCATCAAAATTGATAACGGGTTCTTCCGTTTCGGGATTGATGTCGATTTTCCAGCCTGTAAGCTTTGCGGCAAGGCGTGCGTTCTGACCCTTGTTGCCGATTGCGAGTGAAAGCTGTCCGTTGGGAACAATAACCTTGCAGGCGTGTTCTTCTTCGTTTTCAACGGTAACGGAGATAACGTCTGCGGGAGCAAGGGCAGCTGCAACAAATTCTGTGGGGTCGTCGCTGTAGCGTACAACGTCAAGCTTTTCGCCGCCGAGAAGGTCAACAATCTTGTTGATTCTTGCGCCTCTCTGACCGATACATGCACCAACGGGATCAACATTTTCGTCTGCGCTGTAAACGGCAATCTTGCTTCTTGAGCCTGCCTCACGGGAAACGGACTTGATTTCAACCGTGCCGTCGAAGATTTCGGGAACTTCGCTTTCAAGCAGACGTCTTACAAGACCGGGATGTGTTCTTGAAATTGTTGCCTTGGGACCCTTTGTTGCGTCACGGATTTCGGCAACGAAAACCTTTGTGATGTCGCCCTCTTTGAAGTTATCGGTGGGAAGCTGCTCGCTTCTGAAAAGTCTTTCGGTGAGCTTGCCGATTTCAACGAATGCGTCAAGGGTTTCGGGGTCAACCTTAACGATTTTTGCGGTAACGATTTCCTGATTCTTGCTCTGGAATTCTTCCTTCATTCTGCCGTGCTCTGCCTCACGGATTGCCTGGCGGAGAATGTGCTTGCCCTTTTCGGCTGCAATACGGCTTACTTCCTTTGTTTCGAGCTCGATTTCAACAATATCGCCTGCAAGAGCGTTTTTCTTGAATCTCTGTGCCTGCTCAACGGTCATATCCTCATCGGGGTCAAGAATTTCGGTTACAACGTTCTTGCGGACAAAAACTCTGAAATCCTTGTTTTCGGTATCGATTTCGCAGAAAACGATGTCCTTATTATTATAGTCTCTTTTAACTGCGGTTACGATTGCTCTCTGAATTCCTTCAAGAAGAGCGTCTTCGGGGATATTCTTCTCTTTGCCGAGAAGTCTGACTGCCTCAAAAAATTCGCTGTTATTCATTTTCTGACCATTCCTTTTCAATTAAAAATTAAAGTCGTCGAGTTTGATATAGCTTGTTTCTTTTTTATCGATATTCATTGCGCTGCCGTCTTCAAGGCGAAGGGTGATTCTCATGCCCTCATAGTCCTCGAGGATACCCGAAAATTCACGGATTCCGTCAACGGCACGGATAAGCTTAACCTTGATTTTTTCGCCCTTGCAAGCTTCGAAATGGCTTTCTCTTGTGAGGTCTCTTTCGATTCCGGGGGAGGAAACTTCAAGGCAGTAGCTCTGCTCGATGGGGTCTGCATCGTCAAGGGGCTTGTCGATTGCACGGCTCATGTTTTCGCAGTCTGTTATGCCGACGCCGCCGTCTTTGTCGATAAAGATGCGGAGAAACCAGTCTGCACCTTCTTTAACGAAGCGGATGTCCCAGAGCTTAAGACCGAGCTCTGCGGCGATGGGCTCTGCGATTTCCCAAACAGCGGCTACGGTATTGCCGCCCTTACCTTTTGCCATGGGTTCAATCTCCTTTATTTCTTTTTGTGAAAAAAGATTTCAGCACAAACAAAAGAGCGGGTCGCCCCACTCTCATGAAATACTTAATCCTACTGTGGCTATTTTAACACATAAATCCGCAAATATCAAGTACTATTTAAAATATTTTTATATAATATTTATTTTTTCTTATTGATATGGCGGCGGAATGGGTGTAAAATAATAAAAAAATGATGAGGTTCAAAAATGATTATAGATTTTCATACACATTGCTTTCCCGATAAAATTGCCGCAAGGGCAATGGAGCAGCTCAAGCTCCGTTCGGGAATAACCATGCCGTTTCACGACGGCAGCCTTGACGGATTGAAAAAGCTGCAGAAGCGTGACGGCGTTGATTATTCCGTTGTGCTGAACATTGCAACAAATCCCCGTCAGCAAACAAGCGTCAATAATTTTGCAATTTCGCTCAAAGCCGTTGAGGGAATTGTGCCGTTCGGCAGCGTTCATCCCGACAGCCCCGAGGCTCTTGACGAGCTTGACAGGCTCAAAGAAAACGGCATAAAGGGCATCAAGCTGCATCCCGACTATCAGGGCTTTTTTGTTGATGAAGAAAAAATGCTTCCGATTTACGAAAAAATCGGAAGTCTGGGATTTATAACCGTTTTTCACAGCGGCTTTGATATCGGCTATCCCGAGCCGATTCATTGCACGCCCAAGGCACTTTCGACGGTGCTGAAATATTTTGGCGACGCACCCGTTGTTGCGGCTCATTTCGGCGGACTTTGTGCCCGACCCGAAACATTGGAGTATCTTGCGGGCAAAAACGTTTATCTTGACACAGCCTACTGCTACGGAATGCTGACTCCGGGAAAAGCAAAGGAGCTTATTGATGTTCACGGAGCGGATAAAATTCTTCTCGGAAGTGACGCACCGTGGAATTCACCCGAGCAGGATATTGAGCTTGTCAGATGCTTCGGATTAACGGAAGAACAAGAAAAAGCAGTCCTCGGCGGTAACGCACAAAGACTGCTGAATTTGTAATCATCTCAATTCATCAAGAGTCAAATCAAACGCAGGCAGGAATTCTTCAACAAAAACCTTTGCTTCGGGCAGACCCATGGCATCAATTGATTCTCTTATTCCTTCGCCCGCTTTGATAAATTCGCTGTTGCCTGCCTTCTTTTCCTCGTTGCACTTTATGAGTGCACTGATTTTGTCGGCGGCTTTGACAAGCTTCCAAAGCTCCCTGTCGCTTTCTTCGGGAATAAACATCGGAGCAAAATCCTCACGGAAATCCTCGGGCAGCATCTCAACAAGGCTTCTGCAGGCGTTTTCCTCAACCGTTCTGTATGCAAGGCGTACTTCCTCGCTGTAATATTTAACGGGAGTGGGCATATCGCCCGTCAGAGTTTCGGGGGTATCGTGATAAAGCCCGAGAAGTGCGGCACGCTCGCCGTCAAGGCTTTTGCCGAAACGCTTGTTGCCGATAACTGCAAGGGCATGGGCGATAACCGAAACCTCAAAGCTGTGCTCGCATAGATTTTCGCTGTGCTCATTTCTCATGAGTGCCCAGCGGTTGATATATTTCATCCTTGAAACCATTGCAAAAAATCCGTTTTTCATAACTTCACCTCTTAAAGTAATCACATCATACCACACTTGCGTTGCTTTTGCAATGCGGAAAGGCTGACCTATGGCAAAAATCTCCGTTAAAAATTTCATAGCCGAGCTGGATTCGTACTTTGCCCGTGAAAATCTCGGGGGTGCGGGTCAATGTCTGCTTGAATGGAGAGAAAGAGCCGTCGGTGCGGGTGATAAAAGCGGCGAGCTGACCGTGCTCAACGAAATGATAGGATTTTACCGTCAGACCAAGGACGAAAAAGCGGGTATGGCGGCAATAAAAGATGCGTTTTTGATTATAGATGAGCTTGAAATCGGCGGTGAAATTTCCGCCGCAACAATATATCTCAACGGTGCAACAACCATGAAATCCTTCGGAAGAAGTGCCGATGCAATGGAATTCTATGAACGTACTTTTGAGATTTACAGGGCGAAAATGCCCGAAAAAAGTCCGCTTTTTGCGGGACTTTACAACAACATGGCTCTTGCTTTGCAGGATATGAAGGATTTCGGCAGGGCGGAGGAATATTTCCGCAAAGCTATTGAAATTACCGAAGATTTGAAGGGCAGCGAGCTTGAAACGGCGGTTTCCTGCGTCAATCTTGCTCATTTGCTTTATGATAAAAACAACGAGGACGAGGAAATAAATTCTCTTATGGAAAGAGCACTTTCAATCCTTGAAAATCCCGCATATTTCGGCTATGATAAGTATGCTTTCACCTGCCGCAAATGTGCTCCGTCGTTCGGCTTTTTCGGATTCTTTTTTGCTGAAAAATATCTTAACGAAAGGGCGGATAAGGTTTATGCAGGGTCTTGAATTGAGCCGCAGATACTACGAGGAATTCGGTCTGCCCATGATTAAGGAGCAGTTTGCCGAATTCGAAAACAGAATAGCCGTCGGTCTTGCGGGTGCGGGGTCGGATTGCTTCGGCTTTGACGATGAAATTTCCCGTGACCACGATTTCGGTGCGGGCTTCTGCCTCTGGATAACCGATGAGGATAACGAGCTTTTCGGCTTTGAGCTTGCAAGGGCTTATTCAAGGCTGCCCAAGGAATTCATGGGCGTTGAGAAGGGCAAAAGCAACTACTATGCAAATTCACGCTACGGCGTTAAAACAATAGGCGATTTTTATTTACCCTTAACGGGTAAAAGGGGTGCACCCGAAACGGTTTGGGAGTGGCTCAACATCCCCGAGCATTCCCTTGCGGTGGCGGTCAACGGTTGCGTTTTCCGTGACGATTCGGGCGAATTCACCAAAATCAGAGAAAAGATTTTGTGCGGAATGCCCGAGGATATCCGCCTCAAAAAGCTTGCTGCCCGTGCGGCGATTATGGCACAGAGCGGTCAGTATAATTTTCCCCGATGCACCGCACACGGCGAAATCGGCGGAGCTGCATTGGCTGTTTCGGAGTTTGTCAAAAGCACAGTTTCGCTTGTTTACCTCATAAACGGAAAATTTGCTCCGTTTTATAAATGGGCGTTAAGAGGAATGAAGGAGCTTGAATTTTTTTCGGAATTTGCTCCCGTGCTGACCGAAATCTTGACGGAGGATTATTCCAAACCCGAAGAAAAGCAGGCGAAAATCGAAAAAATCTGCTCTGCCGTTGCGGATTATTTCCGTCAGAGCGGACTTTCACGCTCCGCATCGGATTTTCTTGAGCCCCATGCCTATGAAATACAGAACAAAATCAAGGATATAAACATACGCACTCTTCACATTATGGAAGGATAAAAGATGAAACGCTGTTTAAACTGTTTAAGCGAATGCAAGGATTCCGTGTCGGTCTGCACGGCGTGCGGATTCGACGGAACAATACAAAATAAATATGAATACACTCTGCCAATGGGCACGAAGATTAACGGCAGATATGTGCTTGGCGGCGTTGCAGAAAAAAACAAGGTTTTTGCAACATATTTTGCCTTTGATTCAAAGCTCGGCAAGCGTGTGCGGCTGACGGAATACCTGCCCGAAAGATATGTTTACCGCAATCCCGACGAGGAAGGAGTGCGGTTTCTTGACGAGGAGTGCAGAATGCGTGCCGACAGGGAAATTGCGTCGCTCTATTCCCATTACGGCAAGCTCTGCGAGGCTTCAAAATCGAGCGTGCTCAATTTCACCGACGTTTTTGCCGCAAATTCAACCGTATATTTTGCAAGCTCAATCGAAACGGGAATTCCGTTTTCGTCAATGGCGGGCAACGGCAGGGCGATGCCCTTTGAAAAGGCGGTTTCGATGCTTGCCCCCGTTTTTGCGTGCCTTTCAAAAATGCGTGAGGCGGGCAAGTGGCACGGCTCGGTAACGCCCTATTCAATTCTGACCCAAAACGGCAGGGTTACGGCTCTCACGGGCTACAGCTATCCGCCCAAATACACCGCATCTCCGTTTGATGCACCCGAAAAGCAGGTTGGTGCGGGCAAATGCGGCTCATATACCGACGTTTATTCAATGGGTGCAATCCTCTATCAGGCGGCAACGGGATTTCTGCCTCCCTCCGCAAGTCAGAGAGAAAGGGGCAGGGAACTGCGTTTTCCCGAGGGTTTTCCCGAAAACCAAAAGGAAATCATTCTCGGTGCAATGAATCCCAACGAAAGAGAGCGTTACGCCGACATTGACGAATTTGCCGCTGCACTGGGGCTGCGTAAGCCCGAGCAGAAAAAATCAAAGCCCTCACCGTCTGAAATCATAAGAAAAATTGTTCTTGCTCTTGCGATAATCTGTCTTGCTGCAAGCGGCGGATATCTTGTAAACTATTATATAATCGAGCCCATGCAGGAATCAAAGCAGGCGGATGAGCTTGCGGGTCTGATTCAGACAACCCTGCAGAATACGCAGGTTTATATTGACCCGTGGGAGGAAATTTACCAAAGGCATCCCGATGTTGCCTATCCCTCGGGCATGAATCCCGCCTTTGCCGACCTTTATGCAATCAACAACGAGTTTGCGGGCTGGGTTTCGATTCCGTCGCTGAATATTAACTATTCCGTTTTGCAGACCACGGATAACGAAAAATATCTCCGCAAGGATATCTACGGCAACAGAACCTCCTACGGCGTGCCCTATTTTGACTATCGCAACTCCATGAAAAACCTTGATAAGAATACAATTATCTACGGTCACAATATGCGTCACGATGACAAGATTTTCGGCACTCTTGAGGAATACAGAACAATTGAAGGCTTCAAAAAAGCACCGCTTATCGGCATGAGCACGCTCTACGGCGACTACACCTTCAAGGTTTACGCCGTGTTTATTTCAAACAGCGAAGCCGATGACGATAACGGTCATATTTTCAACTATATTTTCACCCAGACGAGCAACGAAAGATTCATGACCTATGTGCGTGAAATCAATAAACGCAAGCTTTACACCACGGGCGTTGACATCTGTGAAACGGACAAAATTCTGACTCTCTCAACCTGCTGCTACGATTTTGAGGACGGAAAGCTGGTTGTTGTCGGCAGACTGCTGCGTGACGGCGAGAGTGCTGACGTTGATTTTTCGAAGGCATATATGAACGATAACCCCAAATTTCCGCAGGCGTATTACGATGCAAAGGGCATTGATAACCCCTACGCCAACGACCCCGACGAATTCAATTATTGAGGAGTGTTGTTATGAAATTCTTAATTGTTGTTGATATGCAGAATGACTTTATCGACGGTGCTTTGGGCACAAAAGAGGCTGTTGCAATCGTGCCTGCGGTAAAGAAAAAAATCGAAGGCTTTGACGGCAGGGTGATTTTTACAAGAGATACCCACGAAGCCGATTATCTTTCAACGCAGGAGGGTAAAAACCTGCCCGTTGAGCATTGCATAAAGGGCACGGACGGCTGGCAGATAAGAGCTGAACTGGATGCACTCCGCAAGGAAGAGCCCGTTGACAAGCCCACCTTCGGCAGCGTTGCTCTCGGTCAGCTTTTAAAGGCGTATGACACCTATGAGGAAAAGATTGAAAGCATAACATTCATCGGTCTTTGCACCGATATCTGTGTTATTTCCAACGCAATGACAGCAAAGGCTTATCTTCCCGAAACTCCGATTTTTGTTGATGCGGCGTGCTGTGCGGGCGTTACGCCCGAAAGCCATGAGCGTGCGCTGGATGCAATGGCAGTTTGCCAGATAAAAGTGTTAAATCGCTAAAGTTTTTTCGAAAAATCTATTGACAAACGGTTTTCGGAGTGCTATTCTATTCTCATCAAAAAACAAAAAGGAACTCAAACCATGACTAAAAACGTTTTCACAGCTGCATATTTCTACTTTTACTTTATCAAGTAACTTGATAGGGTTTGGTAGGTTTTGCTGAAAAAACGTTAAGTAATCGAGGTTTCTGATACCCCGCAGTGAAATTTACACTGCGGGGTTTATTTTTTTGGAGGCGAAAAAAATGATTGTATCAATCAAAAAAGGAACAGACGAAGCACAGGTTCAGAATTTAATCGAATGGCTTGAAAGCCTTAATCTTGAAATTCACCGCAGCGAGGGACAGTATGACACAATTCTCGGTCTTGTCGGCGACACAAGCCATGTTGACATGGACCTCATCAGCGGACTCAATATCGTAAACAACGTTGCAAGAATCAGCGAGCCCTATAAGAGTGCAAACAGAAAATTCCATCCCGACGACACCGTAATCGACATTTGCGGCAACAAAATCGGCGGCGGAAACTTCCAGTTTATTGCAGGTCCGTGCTCCGTTGAATCATCCGAACAGATTTGCTCAATCGCAAGGGATATCAAGGCTGCGGGCGCAAATCTTCTGCGAGGCGGTGCGTTCAAGCCCAGAACATCACCCTACGCTTTTCAGGGCATGAGGGCAGAGGGTCTTGAGCTTCTGCGTGAGGCAAGAAAAGAAACGGGAGCTCCCATTGTTACCGAAATCATGGACCTTTCGCATCTTCCTCTTTTTGAGGATGTTGACGTTATTCAGGTCGGTGCAAGAAATATGCAGAATTTCGAGCTGCTCAAGGAGCTTGGCAAAACCGACAAGCCCATTCTTCTCAAAAGAGGTCTTGCCGCAACAATGGAAGAACTGCTCATGAGTGCGGAATACATCATGGCGGGCGGCAACAGCAAGGTTATGCTCTGCGAAAGAGGAATCAGAACCTTTGAGCATTACACAAGAAATACAATGGACATTTCCGCAATCGCACTCCTCAAAGAGAAAACCCACCTTCCCGTAATTGCAGACCCCAGCCACGCAGCGGGCATGGCAAGAATGGTAAGACCTCTTGCCCTTGCGGCGGTTGCGGCAGGTGCTGACGGACTTATGATTGAAGTTCATAACGACCCTGCCCATGCACTCTGCGACGGTCCGCAGGCACTCCGCCCCGAGGAATTCGCAAAGGTTGTTAAGGAAGCAAACGCAATCAGAGAGATTATGGTTAAGTTTTAAGGTGATATTATGAAGATAGGAATAGCAGGTCTCGGACTTATCGGCGGCTCGCTTGCAAGAGCTCTCACGGACAGCGGCAAGCACGAGGTTTTCGGTCTTGACCGCAACAGAAGCTCCGTTCTTGCGGCGAAAATGGTTGAAGCTATCGCAGGGGAGCTTAACGAAGAAAACATCGGCGAATGCGAGATGATATTCATTGCCCTCTATCCGAAAGCAACGGTTGAATTCGTTGAGAAGTACGCCTCAAAAATCAAAAAGGGTACAATCGTAACCGACTGCGGCGGCGTCAAAAGACCGATTTGCAATCCCTGCGAGAAGCTTGCGGAGGAAAACGGATTTATCTTTGTTGGCGGACATCCCATGGCGGGCACGCAGTTTTCGGGCTTTAACGCATCAAGGGGAAATCTCTATAAAAACGCAACGATGATTCTGACTCCGAAAGATAATACCGACATCAGAATTCTCGAAAAGCTGCGAAATGTGCTCAATGATGCGGGATTTGGTGCAATTAACTTTACATCTGCCGAAGAACATGATAAAGTAATAGCGTTCACTTCTCAATTGCCCCACATTATTTCAAACGCCTACGTCAAGAGCCATACGGCGGTTAAGCAGAAGGGCTTTTCCGCAGGCAGCTACAGGGATTTGACAAGAGTTTCGAAGCTCAACGAAAAAATGTGGACGGAGCTTTTCTTTGAGAATAAAGATAATCTCTGCGATGAAATAGATTTTCTTGTGGAAAGACTTCAGGAATACAGTGCCGCACTCAAGGCGGATGACAGAGAAGGTCTTGTTGCCCTGCTCAAAGAGGGCACGGACAGCAAAAAACAGGCAAAGTAGGAATAAAAATGGAAATTATTAAGGTTAATGCGTCAAAGGAATATGAGGTTGTAATCGGCAGCGGAATTCTTTCGGAGCTTGGCGAAAGATGTGCTTCTCTGCTCGGTAAGGGCAGGGCAGTTATCGTAACCGACAGCAATGTTAAGGAATATTGGCTCGACGAAACAAAAAAGAGCCTTCAGCTTGCGGGAATTCAGACTTCGGTTTTCGTTTTCCCTGCGGGAGAGGAGTCCAAAAGCAAGGAAACTCTTTTTGAGCTTATTGAATTCATGGCTGAAAACCGTCTTACCCGCAGCGACTTTGCCGTTGCTCTGGGCGGCGGAGTAACGGGCGATATGACGGGGCTTGCGGCATCACTTTATCTTCGTGGCATTCCCTTTGTGCAGGTGCCCACAACCCTTCTTGCGGCGGTTGATTCGTCTGTCGGCGGCAAAACGGCGGTTAACCTCAAAGCGGGCAAAAATCTTATGGGCGCATTCTATCAGCCCGAGCTCGTGCTCTGCGACACACGCACCCTTGACACGCTCTCCGACGAAATTTTTGCCGACGGAATGGCGGAGGTCATCAAATACGGCGTGATTTTTGACAGAGAATTGTTTGACAGGGTCAAGGGCGGCAATGTAAAATCTGATATAGAGAAAATCATCGCAAGATGCGTTGAGCTTAAAAGAGATGTTGTTGCAAGGGATGAATTCGACAAGGGCGACCGTCAGCTGCTCAATTTCGGACACACCATGGCTCATTCAATCGAAAAATGCAGCAATTTTGAAATTTCCCACGGAAGTGCCGTTGCAATCGGCATGGTCATTGCCGCAAAGGCAAGTGCAAAGCTCGGCTGGAGCGATGAGGACTGCACCGCAGAAATCATGAATGCAAACAAGAACAATAATCTCCCCACCGAGTGCGGATTTGCACCCAATGACCTTGCAGACGTTGCCCTTTCCGACAAAAAACGCACGGGCGGCACAATCAATTTCGTTGTGCCCGAGGTTATGGGCAGATGTGTTTTGAAGAAAATACCTGTTGAAACGCTTTATAAAATTGCGGAGTGTAAATAAATGGACATAAAAATAACACCTGCTCCGATTTCGGGCAGGATTGAGGGAATCGCCTCAAAATCCTTTGCACACAGGGCGTTGATTTGTGCCTGCCTTGCAAAGGGCGAGAGCCGAATAAAAATAAATACAACCTCTGCGGATATCGAGGCAACGGTTTCGTGCCTTGAAAATCTGGGTGCGAAAATCGAAAAAAAAGGTGATATTTATACTGTTTTACCCATCGCAAACGCTCCCGGCTCCGCCGTTATAAACTGCAACGAAAGCGGCTCAACTCTGCGTTTTCTTTTGCCCGTTGTTGCGGCACTCGGCATCAAAACCGAAATCAACGCTTCGGGCAGACTTCCCGAAAGACCTCTTTCGCCCCTCAAAGAGGAGCTTATCAGAATGGGTGCGGAAATTTCCGACTTGTTTCCTCTTGCCGTTTCGGGCAGGCTCAATTCGGGCGAATTCACAATGCGTGGCGATGTCAGCTCGCAGTTTGTGACGGGTCTGCTCATGGCTCTTTCTTATCTCGGCGGCGGAAAAATCAATTTGCTGCCTCCCGTACAGTCCCGACCCTATATTGACATAACTCTGCAGGTCCTGAAGCGTTTCGGGGCGGACATTAAAGAAGAAAATAATACTTTTTATATAAAAAATGCAGACCTTCACGGCTGCGATTTCACCGTTGAAGCCGACTGGTCAAATGCCGCATTCCCTCTTTGCATGGGTGCAGAGGTTTCGGGTCTTGACCCCGACTCAACCCAGGGTGACAAGGCAATTATTGATGTTCTGAATAAAATGGGTGCGGTTATAACCGAAAATAACGGCTGCTTCAAAGCCGATGTTTCTGCTCTTTACGGCTGCAGAATCGATGCGTCGGATATTCCCGATGCGGTGCCCGTTATTGCGGCGGTTGCGGCAACGGCAGAGGGCGAAACCGTGATTTACAACGCAGAACGCCTTCGTCTGAAAGAAAGCGACAGAATTCAGACAACCGCCCACATGATTCGTGCGCTGGGCGGCGTAATTGCCGAAACCGATGACGGTCTGATTATCAAAGGCAAAAAAATTCTTGACGGCGGCGAAACTCCGTCATTCAATGACCACAGAATTGCCATGGCGGCGGCGGTTGCGGCTTGCAGCTGCAAGGGTGACGTGATTATCCGTCAGGCGGAAGCGGTCAATAAATCATACCCCGCATTTTTTGATGACTATAACAAACTGGGAGGTAATGCCCGTGTCCTGTAATTTCGGAAACGACATAAAATTAACAATTTTCGGTCAGTCCCATTCCGAGGCAATCGGAGCGGTGATTGACGGTCTGCCCGCAGGCTTCGAGATTGATTTTGAAAAGGTTGCGGCATTCATGGCAAGGCGTGCTCCCGGTCAAAACGACCTTTCAACCCCCCGAAAAGAGGCTGATGCGGTTAAAATTCTTTCGGGCATCGTTGACGGCAAAACCTGCGGTGCACCGATTTGTGCGATAATCGAAAACACAAATACCCGCTCGGGGGATTACGATAAGCTCAAAAGCGTGCCCCGACCCGCTCACAGCGATTTTGCCGCATTCATGAAGCATAACGGCTTCAACGATATCCGAGGCGGCGGAAATTTCAGCGGCAGACTTACCGCACCGCTCTGCTTTGCGGGAGCGGTTTGTATGCAGCTTCTCGAAAGCAAGGGCATCCGTATCGGTGCACACATCGCATCAATCGGCAAAACAGCCGATGAAAAATTCGATGCGGTCAATGTAAATTCAGCCGATTTTGACAAAATTCTCGCAAAGCCCTTCCCCGTTATCGACGATAAGCAGGGCGAATATATGAGAAAAGAAATATATGATGCCAAGGAAAACGGCGATTCCGTTGGCGGCATAATCGAATGTGCGGTTGTCGGAATGCCTGCCGGCATAGGCGACCCGATTTTTGACGGACTTGAAAACCGAATAAGTGCCGCAGTTTTCGGAATTCCCGCAGTCAAGGGAATCGAATTCGGTGCGGGCTTTGAGTCAAGCCGAATGCTCGGCAGCGAAAACAACGATGATTTCATCTGCGAAAACGGCGAAATTAGAACCGAAACCAACAACCACGGCGGAATTCTTGGCGGAATTTCCTCGGGAATGCCCGTTATTTTCAGATGTGCGATAAAGCCTACCCCCTCAATCGCAAAGGAGCAGAAATCGGTCAACATCATGTCGGGCGAAGCCGAAAGGCTTGTTATCGGCGGCAGACATGACCCCTGCATCGTGCCCAGAGCCGTGCCCTGCGTTGAGGCTGCGGCGGCGATTGTTATTGCAGATTATATTTTTTAAGCTGGTGTGAAAATGGATATCAAGGATTTAAGAAACGAAATAGATTCAATCGACAGGGAGCTGACAGCCCTTTTTCAAAAAAGAATGGCGGTTGCGGCAGAGGTTGCGAAATACAAGCAGGAAAGAAATCTGCCTGTTTTCAACAAGGAGCGTGAGCGTGAGGTGCTCAACTCCGTAACGGCAAGCGTGCCTGCTCAGCTTGAGGGCTACACTAAAACTCTTTACGAAACAATTTTCAACGTCAGCCGCTCATATCAGAAAAAGCTGATTAAACCCCAGTCACCCGTGTCAAAAATGATTGCGGATGTTACCGTACAGACTCCCTGCGAAAGACCCTCCAGAGCGGTTGTTGCCTGTCAGGGCGTCGAGGGAGCTTATTCCCAGTTTGCCTGCGACAAGATGTTTGCCTATCCCTCAATTGTCTATTGCAGAGGCTTTGAGGATGTTTTCAAGGCGGTTGACAGCGGACTTTGCCGCTACGGTGTTTTGCCCGTTGAAAACAGCACTGCAGGTACGGTCAACAAGGTATATGACCTTATGAAGGAGCATAAATTCTATATTGTTCACAGTCTTAAGCTTTTCATAAGGCACGCTCTGCTTGCTCCCGAGGGCGTGAAAATTGAGGATATCAAGGAGGTTTTCTCCCACGAGCAGGCAATAAATCAATGCTCCGAATTCCTTGCAAAGCTCGGTGTTAAGATTACTTCCTGCGAAAATACCGCCGTTGCGGCGAAAATGGTTGCGGAAAGCGGCAGAAAGGACTGTGCATCAATCGGCTCAAAGGACGGTGCGGCACAGTACGGGCTCAACGCACTCAAAACGGGAATTCAGAACACAGACAACAACTACACCCGTTTTATCTGCATTTCAAAGAAGCCCGAAATCTATCCGGGTGCAAAAAAGACCAGCTTCATGATGACAATTCCTCATGAACCCGGTTCGCTTTATAATATTCTTTCAAGATTTGCCGCCCTCGGACTCAACATGACAAAGCTTGAATCCCGACCCATTCCCGGCAGCAATTTTGAATTCATGTTCTATTTTGATATCGATGCCTCGGTTTATTCCGACAGTCTGAAGGCTCTTTTCAGCGAGCTCGAAAACGATGCGGAGCAGTTCAGCTATCTGGGCAGCTATACGGAGGAGTAGTCTATGTTTGGTCTTTTAGGCAGAAAGCTCGGGCATTCGCTCTCTCCCGAAATTCATGCAAAGCTCTGCGATTATGAATACAAGCTTTATCCCACCGAGCCCGAAAACCTTGACGAATTCTTTTCAAACAAGGCTTTGAAGGCGTTCAATGTTACGATTCCCTATAAAATCGAAGCCTTTAACCGCTGTGCGGAGCGTTCCGAAACTGCGGAAAAGGTCGGCAGCGTAAACACCGTTGTCCGCCGTTCTGACGGCACTCTTTTCGGCGATAACACCGATTATTTCGGCTTCAGTTATATGGCGAAAAAGTGCGGCTGCGATTTCAAGGGCAAAAAAGTCCTCATTCTCGGCTCGGGCGGTGCAAGTCTGACCGTCCGCCACGTTGCAAACGATGAGGGAGCAAGGGAAACCGTTGTTGTTTCACGCTCCGGCGAGGATAACTATGAGAATATCAGCCGCCATTACGATGCGGACATAATCGTCAACACAACTCCCGTAGGAATGTATCCCAACAACGGCGAAAGGCTCATTGACCTTTCAAAATTCACAAAATGCAAAAAGGCTCTTGATTTGATTTATAACCCCGCACGCACCGTGTTTCTGCTTGATGCACAGCGGCTCGGAATTGACTGCATAAACGGGCTTTATATGCTTGTTGCACAGGCACTCCGTGCTGCCGAAATTTTTACGGACAAAAAAATCCCCCTTGAAAAGATTGATGAAATCTATGAGGAAATCATAAAAGAGCAGAAAAACATTGTGCTTGTGGGAATGCCCGGCTGCGGAAAATCGACCCTTGCGGCACTTATTTCAAAGAAAACAGGCAGAATTTGCATTGACACCGACTCAATTGTTGAGGAATCGGGCGAAAAAATTCCCGATATTTTCGCAAAATACGGTGAAGCCGAATTCCGACGTCGTGAAACCGAAGCGGTTAAGGCTGCGGGCAAGGACAAGGGAAAAATCATTGCAACGGGCGGCGGAGCAATTCTCAAGCCCGAAAACCGAATTGCTTTAAGAGAAAATTCAACCGTGATTTTCCTCAATGCACCCGTAAAAACCCTTGCAACCGACGGCAGACCTCTTTCAAAAAGTCCCGAAGCACTCGAAAAAATGCACGCCGAAAGGCTTCCGCTCTATCTTGAAGCGGCGGATTACACCGTTGAGGTTGACCCTGACCCCGAAATAACCTTAAGGAGGATTATGGAATGCGTATCCTTGTAATAAACGGACCGAATATCAATATGCTCGGCATCAGAGAGCCCGGAATTTACGGCAGCTCAACCTATGCCGACCTTTGCAAAATGATTGAGATCTACGCCGCCGAAAAGGGTGTTGAGGTCAAGCTTTTTCAGTCCAACCACGAGGGCAGCATCGTTGATGAAATACAGGCGGCATACCAAAAGTTTGACGGAATTGTCATAAATCCCGCCGCATATACTCACACAAGCGTAGCGATTCTTGATGCCCTCAAATCCGTTGCGATTCCCGCAGTTGAAATCCATATTTCCGATGTTACCAAAAGAGAGGATTTCAGACAGATTTCCTATGCGGGCATGGCTTGCAAAAAGTCATTTATCGGTCTGGGCTTTGACGGATATCTGCGTGGAATTGACTGGCTGATTGATAATAATTGAAAAATATATTGACATAATCAAAATTAACAGTTATAATTAACATAATATAATAATTTTGTTAATATTATACAAAACAAGGAGGTTAAGATTATGTCAAACAACGCATTACCGTTATTGCTTCTTGACAATGCTTCAATGAGCACGGTTATTAACGAAGGAGAATTCAAGGTATTTAACATGACCTTTGAGGAAGCCAAAGCAATTGTTGAAATGTATAGCGGCGAGGATGTTCTGCGCTGCTTCACGGGAGAGCTTCTCGAAGAAACTGTTTACAAATATCTTGACATCCGCGGGCAGCATTTTGAATACAAGAAAATTCTTGATATGCGTCCCGGTCAGCACGCAATTGTTTTCAAGACCTACGTAACTCCTTCGGAAACAACGCCCGTTATCAAAACAAAATATGATTCCGAGGCAAAGAAAATTCAGAATATCTATATTTATTGCCAGCACGTTGTACGAATGGCATAAAAGCAAAAAATTACGGAGCATCCGCTTGGATGCTCCGTTTTGCATAATATGTGATTGCTTCGCCGTCAAAAACAGGCAGTCAGTTCACTATATTTATTCTTTGGAGTTTGGACTTTCATACTGTTCCCTACTATTGAATAAAACAGCAGAAATCATTTTAATTAAAAGATACTCACTATTAAATTAATCGTGCAGTTCAGCAATACCTTCAGTAGCAGAAATTTTATATAGAAATTCGCCATAAAGATATCCATATGAACTGTTTGGATTAGGATTCACTGTCAGTGTATGCAGAGCAATTGCTCGTATTCCCAACTCTTCGGGATTAAAAGAATTATCCGTTTCGACTACTACAGAAAAACCATAAATACCTTTTGATGTGATAATTATATAATCTTGGTCATTTTGTTTTACAGAATTTCCGTTTCCGTCATTCTCGTAATATCCACCAAATTTTTTCCAAGAGATACTTTCAATATCACCTTCGATACAAGAAAGCATTTTGTTTATTTCTCCGGTGAGGTCATCGTAATTGTCTTTAATGTTTTTACACATTACCGCTTCCATTGCAGATGCATCCTTGTTTTCAACTGCGTATATTACTGCTTCTGCAACTTCTTCGTTGCTGACAATCTTCTTTTCTTCAAAAAACGGGAAAATGGTCATTAAAATGGACATAATAAATGCAATAATTCTTTCTAACATATTATTTGCCTCCTGTAAATGAAATTAAACTCGTCATAGGTTTATATTACCATTTTTATTTTGCTTTTTC
>JAFUNA010000031.1 GCA_017473165.1 Clostridia bacterium
CTCGCCCTCTGAAAAGGGGGTGATGCGGATGCAGTATGTAACATATTCGGATTTGTTTCAATTCGCACTTGTTATTGTCGGCATAATCGGACTTGTTATATCAGCAGTCCGTGAGCATAAAAAGAAATAACCGCCCTGTCCTGAGAAAACAAGCGGTTAAGTCTTTTTAATCATTATTTTCTTGAGGGCGTAACCGTCTATCGGCTATGCCTTACATTTTTATTATATTCGCAAAACAAAACCTTGTCAAGTTATTTTTGCTCTGCTTTTCCCTCGGGGGTGTCACGGTAATACTGGGTTTTGGGGTTGGGATGCTTGGTTGAATTCCAGAGCTCCTCCGCAACGGGCTTCCACGCAGCGGCGAATTTATCGCACTTTGAGCAAAGCTGCTCCGCACTTTCGGGCTCAATCAAATCCGTTGACTTTGCCTTTGTCCGGTCAATCATTCTGCGCAGGCAGTCGGGATTTTCCAGCATGGGGCAGGGTCGGAGATGATTTTCGTTGAAGGGCTGGTTGTGATAATATGCCTGAAAAAGAGGATTCTTTAATCCTTCAAGCAGAGTGTGCGTTCTGATGTTTGAATCCGAATAGTGAATGAAAACGCAGGGCTCCATGTCACCCTCGGAATTGATGTGGAAATAGTTTCTGCCGCCTGCTATGCAGCCGCCGACGTATTCCGCATCGTTCTGGAAGTCCATGACAAACATGGGCTTGCCTGTTTTGCCGTTTCTGACCTTGCGAAGCCAGTTATACATATATACTCTCTGCTCGGGGGTTGGAATGAGGTCAACAACCGCATCCTTGCCCACGGGCATATAGTTGAAATAAAGACCGAAGCGAACACCCTTTTCGACCATGAGGTCAAGGAATTCGTTGCTTGTGACGGCGGGAATGTTTTTGCTTGTGTAGCAAACCGAAATGCCGTAGAGCAGCCCGTTTTTCTTAAGCAAATCCATTGCCTTGATTGTTGTTGTGTATGCACCTTCACCACGGCGGAAATCGTTGCTTTCCTCGCTGCCCTCGATGCTCAACGCAAGAGTGAGGTTGCCGACTTCCTTCATTCTGTCGCAGAAAGCCTGGTCAATGAGGGTTGCGTTGGTGTAGGCAAGAAATGCACAGTCGGGATTTTCCTCGCAGAGGGTGAGAATTTCGTTTTTCTTAATCAGAGGCTCGCCGCCCGTGAGCATATAAAAATGAGTGCCGAGCTCCGTGCCCTGATTTACGATGCTTCTCATTTCGTCAAGAGAAAGATTTGATTTGTGACCGTATTCCGCCGACCAGCAGCCCTTGCAATGAAGATTGCAGGCACTTGTGGGGTCAAAGAGCAGAATAAACGGAATGTTGCACTTATATTTTTCTCTGTTTGCACGCACGGCTTTTGTTCCGTTTACGCCCGCACCCAGACCGAGCGCAAGAAGCATATTTTTGATAACCTTTTCGTCGCACTGCTCGATGATATTCATCGCAAAGGTACGCCATACGTTATCCTTGTCAACGATTGCCTTGCGGAAAGAATCAAAATTCTTTTCGGGGAAAGCACCGCCCATAAGCTTTTGTGCCATGTCGATAAGCTTTATGATGTTTTCTTCGGGATTCTTTTTAACATACTTATAAATTCCGTCAAAAGCAACCGAAGCCGAGGCTCTTTCGATTTTTTCTTTGACAGTCATCATGGCGATTCCCTCCTTTTCCGAAAGCGATATAGAAACAAGTGTATCACAAAAAATCAATATTGTCCATAAAAATTTTTTATTATTGTCGGTCATTTTTCTTGATTTAACCGTCACTATGGGGTATTATTACAATATATCAACGGTTTTACTGCATTTTTGTTATCACTATTCACTTAAACATATGAAATTTTATTTTAAGAGGTGCACCGTGAAAGAAAAATTTCTCAAAGGCTCCCATGCCATGGGACTTGCGGCAAGAATAATCGTTTCGGTTGTTATTATTGCCGTAATTATCTGGAAATATGAGGATTTCAAGACAATGGATATCCGAGGAATGGTTGCCGCAAGCTCAAGCGTTGCCGTCGGAGTTGCAACGATTCTCGGAGTCTATCTGCTGAAATCGTTGGTTTTTGTTGTGCCCGCATCGCTTGTTTACATCGCCGTGGGCATGGCTTTCCCCACCCATTGGGCAATTCTTATCAATGCGGCGGGAATTCTGATTGAGGTGTGTGCAACCTACCTTTTCGGACTCATCATGGGCGGACCATATGTTATAAACAAGCTTGAAAAAACAAAATACGGCGACAAAATCCTTGAGCTGCACGGCAAGGGCAAGCTCTCTGCGATTTTTGCAATCCGTGTTTTGCCGGTATTCCCCATTGACCTTGTCAGCCTTTTCCTCGGAGCGGTGCGGATGAGATTTCTGCCTTATCTTCTGCTTTCCTTCGGCGGAATAATGCCTCGAGTTATACTTTTCACCATTCTCGGCGACGGACTCTATGACTATATCCCGATGCAGAAGCTCGCAATGATTGCCGCAATTCTTCTGCCGATAGCCCTTGTTGTCTGGGTTATCCGCTATGCAATGAAGATGAAAAATAAGGAAGAAAGCTACGGCAAATATCCCTATGAGCCCTTGAAGGACAGCAAAAACGGCGTTATTTTTGACACCGATATGGGTCCCGACTGCGACGATGCGGGTGCACTCGATATTCTTATTAAGCTTGCAAAGAAATATGACGTAAAAATTCTCGGTGCGGCAAACTGCACGTCAAATTCATGGGGCAACGGAGCAATCCGTGCCATAGCGGAGCACCACGGAATTGAAGATTTGCCCGTCGGTCAGCACAAGGGATATGAGGTTTTGCCAAACGGCGACAAATACAACAAGGACGTTACAAAAAAATATTTCAAGCATACAAACAGCATAATCAATGCGGAGTCCGCAGTTGATTTCTACAAAAAAATCCTTACGAAGGCGGAGAAAAAATCCGTGACGGTCATAACCGTCGGCACGCTGACCAACATAGCCGAAATCCTTGAAAAAGAGCCGAAGCTTTTCAACGAAAAGGTGTGCAATATCGTTGCCATGGCGGGCAAATTTCCGTCGGGCAAGGAATTCAACATCGAGAGCGATATCGATGCGGCAAAATATGTTTTTGGTAATTTTAAAAATGTTATTGTCTGCTCGGGCTTTGAGGTCGGTGACGGCGTAATGACGGGATTTGACTCCGAGCCCGAAGCCGACAGCCCCGTGTTTGACTGTTACAAGGAATACCTCGGCGGCAACGCACCTTATCTGCGTGACAGCTGGGATTTGACGGCGGTGCATTTTGCGTTTGAGGGCTGCGAAAAATATTATTCTCTCTCAAAATCGGTTAAAATAACAGTCGAGCCCGACGGAAAAATGCTTTCGGTCAAGGATAAATACGCAAAGAGATTCTATATCAAACGCAAAACCGATAAGCCCGTGCTGGCGGAATATCTTAACGGAATACTGAACGGTTGACAGCAAAAATTTTTTCGGTATAATAAAACCGTATTCATTAAAAAATAATGTATGAAACGAGGTTAAATTATGAAAGAACTCAAAAGAATCATCGCTCTGATGCTTGCTGCTGCAATGCTTTTCTCGTTTGCGGCGTGCGGCGAAAACGGCGGAACACCCTCCGACGAAACAACAACGGATTATGTCCGTGAGGTAAAAACAAAGGTTGCCGTTCTTAACGGACCCACAGGTCTGGGACTTGCAAAGCTTGCGGCAGACAGAAGCTATGCCTACGAGGTTGAGCAGTTTTCCGACCCGCAGGAAATCGTTCCTCTGCTCACAAAGGGCGAGGTTGACATTGCGGCTCTGCCCGTAAACCTTGCGGCAAATCTCTATAAGAAAACCAACGGCGGAATAAAAATTCTTGCCGTCAACACCCTCGGCGTGCTCTACTGCCTTGAAAAAGGTAAGATAATAAATGATTTTGCCGAACTCAAGGGCAAAACAATCTACGCAACGGGTCAGGGCTCAACTCCCGAATATATCATCAACCATGTTTTCACCCAGAAGGGTCTTGTGCCCGGCAAGGATGTGACAATCGAATATAAAACCGCTCATAACGAGCTTGCAACCCTTGCAATCGAGGGCAAGGTTGATTTCTGCATTCTTCCCGAGCCCTTTGCAACAAAGGTTCTGGTGCAAAACAGTGAATACTATAAGCTCATCGATTTCACAAAGTCATGGAACGAAGAAAACGAGGAGCAGCTTGTGCAGGGCGTTGTTGTTGCGAGAACGGACTATATCAACGAAAACCCTGATATCATAACGGAATTCATGAATTTCAACGAAGTTTCGGTTAACTATCTTTCTGCAAATCCCGAAAGTGCAAGCGTTTTCCTTGCCGACAACGGATATTTTGAATCTGCCGATTTTGCGTATACCGTTCTTCCCTTCTGCAACATTGTTTTCATGGAGGGCGAAGAAATGAAGACTGCGGTCAAGGCTATGTATGAGGTGCTTTATGCGGCTGACCCCAAATCCGTAGGCGGCTCGATTCCCGACGACGGTATTTTCTATGGAGCATAATTCAAAAGTAAAAAGGATAATGATAAAAGCAGGAGTCATCGTTGCATGGCTCCTGCTTTGGCAGCTTACGGCGGCGATTGTGGACAGCGAATTTCTGTTTCCATCGCCGATAAGCGTAATAAAACGGCTTTCCGAGCTTGCCGTGACGGCGGATTTCTGGAAGGCGGCGGCGTATTCACTTGGCAGAATTTCATTGGGCTGTGCGGGAGGAATAATTGTCGGCACGCTTTTCGGAGCGTTAACCGCATTCTCAAAGCCCCTCTATGAATTCTTCAGCCCTCTGCTTGTGACGGTCAAAACAACGCCTGTTGCATCGTTTATAATCCTGCTGCTCGTGTGGGTCAAACGCAGCGGAATACCGATTGTTATTGCGTTTCTGATGGTTGTGCCCATTCTCTGGTCAAACGTTGCCGAGGGGCTTCGCAATGCGGACAGGCAGCTGCTTGAGGCTGCAAAAATCTTCCGCTTCACCCGAATGCAGAAGATAAAGGGTGTTTATATTCCGAGCGTCAGACCGTCATTCACCGCAGGCTGCACAACGGCAATCGGCTTTTCGTGGAAGGCGGGAATAGCGGCTGAAATTCTTGCCATTCCGCCCGACACCGTGGGATACAATTTATATTATGCAAAAATAAATCTGGAGTACGACGACCTTTTTGCCTGGACGGCGGCGGTTATAGCCATGAGCTTTCTGCTTGAAAAAGCGGTTGTGAAGATTTTGAAAAAATGAACGGGTGGAATCATGCCTATTACATTAAAAAACATAACAAAATCCTACGGGGACAGAAAAATTCTTGACAACATCAGCCTTGAAATCCCCGACGAGGGTATTTTCGGCATTTTCGGACCTTCGGGCAGCGGAAAAACAACCCTTCTTCGTATTCTCTGCGGGTTGGAAGTCCCCGACAGCGGTGAAATCGAAAACGGCAAAAGCTTTTCCGTTGTTTTTCAGGAGGACAGGCTCATGCCGTCAATGACCGCTCTGGGAAATGTTGCGGCGGTCTGCGATGAAAAAAAGGCTGCCGAATGGCTCAAAAAAGTGGGTCTCGGCGAGAGTTTTAACAAATTTCCTCACGAATTGAGCGGCGGAATGAGCCGCAGGGTTGCAATCGCAAGAGCACTTGCCTTTGATGCCGATGTACTCATTCTTGACGAGCCGTTTAAGGGGCTTGAAACGGAGCTCAAAGAGAGCATAACGGAGCTGATATGTGAATATGCCCAAAAAAAGCCCGTTATTCTTGTGACACATGACGAAGAGCTGAAAAAACTTGCCTCAAAAAGTGTTAAAATAATGTTGAGTGAATAATTTTTTGCTTGCAATTGCAATAAATTTATATTATACTTATTTCATACGCCGTTGCGGCGGAATCCGTGCGATTTCGCAGGCAGCGAGTAGTCAGAAAAGTACACAGTTATTTTTAGGAGGAAAAATCATGGCAAAGAAAATTATCGCAATTCTTCTTGCACTCTCATTCGTAGTTGCTTTCGCAGCATGCGGCGGCAAGGATGACGACGTAACAACAACAGCTCCCTCAACAACAGAAGACGTTTTCGCAGAAGTTGATGACACAACTGCTGCTGCAGACGACACAACCGTTGCTGACGACACAACAGCCGCTGCAGATGATACAACCGCTGCTGCTGACGAATCAACAACTGCTGCTGCAGATGAATCAACAACCGCTGCAGGCGAAGCAACAACAGAAGCAACAACAAAGGCTGCTAACGCTATGCCCCAGTCAAAGGAAGAAATCGTTGCTGCATTCAACAAGGCAGTTAACTCCGTAAAGACAGATGCAAAGAGCGTTAAGCGTTCATATTCAAAGATCAGCCTTAACGGCACACCCGTTCTTCCCGGCGTTGTTGACGGCGTTCTCAAGCTCCTCGGCGGTGCTGAAAACTTCCTCAATGACCAGCTTGCAAAGAACAGCAAGGGCGAAGAAACCTACACAGGCGACCAGATCAAGGCTGTTTATCCCGTTGAAGGCGAATCCTACGCAAGCAAGCTCACAGCTGCTGACGTTAAGGAAGCAAAGATCGTTGAAAAAGACGGCAAGTGGATTATCAGAGTAACAACAATCGCTGACGGCAAGTCAGACAACATCAAGCACGGTCAGGGTCATGCTCCCAAGGCATTCAACGTTGTTCTTCCCGGCGTTGTTAACGATAACATCCCCGGCGTTGCAACAAGCCTTGTAGGTCTTTCAACAATGGACTATCCCTCATCAACCTGCACAGTAACAGTTGATCCCGCAACAGGCAGAGCAATTCAGGCTGACTATGACCTTAAGTGGACAATCAACTTTGATAAGGTTGGCGTTGTTATCCCCTTCACAACCAACGATCTTTTCACAATTACTTACTAATTAACCAAACCAATGGTGACCGTTTTTCCGGCGGTCACCATTATGTATGTGATAATATTTTAACAGAAAAGGTGATACATATGAAAAAGGAAGTTCTTGTTGAAACTTCGGCACGCCACGTTCACGTAAGCCGTGAAGATCTTGATATCCTCTTCGGCGAGGGCTATGAGCTCACTCACAAAAAAGACCTTTCACAGCCCGGTCAGTTTGCCTGCGAAGAAAGAGTTGCCGTTATCGGCTCAAAGGGCAGCTTCCCCGCTGTTTCAATTCTCGGACCCATCCGTCCCGCAACACAGCTTGAGCTCTCGCTCACAGATGCTCGCAGCATCGGCGTAACAGCTCCCGTTCGTGAAAGCGGCGATATCGAAGGCTCGGGCACCTGCAAGCTTGTTGGCCCCAAGGGTGAGGTTGAAATCGATTGCGGCGTTATCTCCGCAAAAAGACACATCCACGCAACTCCCGCAGATGCAGAAAAGTACGGTCTTGAGGACAAGCAGATTGTTTGCGTTAAGATTGAGTCAAACGGCAGAAGCCTTATCTTTGACGACGTTGTTGTAAGAGTTAACCCCAACTTTGCTCTTGCAATGCACATCGATACCGACGAATCAAACGCAGCCGGCGCAGTTCCCGGCATGATGGGCGAAATTCTTTAATTTCATACATAAAAATTACGGCTGTTTCAGATGAAGCAGCCGTTTTTCTTTTATCAAAAAACGATTCAATAGCTTGTAGGGCGGCTTGACCCAAGCCGCCGTAAAAGAACCGTAAAACAATATTATTACTGTAGGGGACGGCGACCCCGACGTCCCGAATGCACCGTCAGGTGCATAACAAAATTTATTGCAAACCTGCGGTTTGCACGGGTTGTCGAGTCGCCAACCCCTACAAACGAAATAGAATTGGGTACGGGTAGGGCTCATCATTAATTACGCATTACGCATTGCGAATCATTCAAAAACCGATTCAATAATTTTTCCGCTTTCGGGGGGAGAATAAACCCAATTGTCAATTCTGCCGTCGGTGATAAAATATTTCGGCGGCCGCACGGGATAATCCGCCTCAAACGCATCAACGATAATCAGCTTGATTTTCATTTTCGAGGGGATAATGCTCTTGATATAAACGCTTGCGTGGCTGCCCGCTTCAATTCCCTCCGAATATTCCGCAAGCCCCGCAAGATTCGGTGCAAGCTCAACAAAAATTCCGTATTTCTCAACCGAACGCACAATTCCGGGCACGGTTTCGCCGACGCTGAAAAGATTTGCGTTTTCTTCCCATGTGCCCAGCAGCTCCCTGTGGCTGAGGGTGATTCTGCCGTTTTCGTCAATGCTTTTCACAACCGCAAAAATATTCTGACCGGGCATAAATCTTGCGCTCGGGTGAGGAATTCTTGAAACCGAAATGCTGTCAATGGGCATGAGTGCACTGATTCCCGAGCCTATGTCGCAGAAAACGCCGAAGCCCTCAATATGAGATACCGTTGCGGGAATAACGTCGCCGGGACGGAGATTTGCAATGTAGCTTTCGCTGCATTCACGCTGCACCGCACGCCTGCTCAAAACCGCAAGGTCGGCACCGTTTTCGTCGGTGCGGAAGCCCGTGATAACAAAGGCAACGGGCTTGTTGACCCGTGAAATAAGGGCGATATCCCTGACCGTTCCTTCCTCAATTCCCACGGCACCCTCGTTTCGGGGAATGATGCCCTTCATGCAGCCCAGATCAACGTGAAGATTGTGCTCGCTGTCGCAGCGGGTAACCCTGCCCTCAAGCAGAGCCTCCGCATAATAGGCATCCCGCAATGCAAAGGGGCTTGAGAGATACCGTTTGTTTTCATCGGTTGTTATTATCTGACCTTCCGGTTTAAAAAGCTTCATTTCTTACCACCGTTCCGCCGCTTTGGCTTAAATTTATAGATATTATAGTGAAAAATTAATAATGAAAAGTTAAGGACAGGCTTCGCCTATGACCGACTTATAAAATGGGTTGCGGGCAACGCCCGCCCGAAACTCTTCACTCTTCACTTTTAACTATTCACTTTCAGTTTGTATATTATATGCACTCATCTTTCCAAAAAATACTAAAAAAATTAATATCCTGCATATACATTTGAAACAGTTTATGATATAATATAATGTAAAACAGTTTCCAATATTACATATTATTGCTGATTTTCGGAGAGATATTTATGGATGTAAGAGTCGGAGATACCCTTATTATGAAAAAACCTCATCCCTGCGGCGAAAATAAGTTTGCGGTTTTGCGAATCGGTGCGGATTTCCGCATAAGATGCGTCAAGTGCGGCAGGGAAGTTATGCTCGAAAGAGTCAAGGTTGAGAAAAATATAAAAAAAATCATCCGTGAGGACGGGGAATAATTATGCTTGAAAAATTGGTTAAGGTTGAGGAGCGTTTTGAGGATATCAACGCAAGGCTCTGCGAGAGCGACGTTGTTTCCGACATGGCTCAATATAAAAAGCTTATGCAGGAGCTGAAGGTTTTAACCCCCATTGTTGAAAAATACCGCCAGCTCAAGGCTGCACAGGAAACCCGTGCCGAGGCAAGGGAAATGCTTGATGCGGGCGGAATGGAAAAGGATTTCCGTGAGATGGTGCAGGAGGAATACGAGGAAGCGGGCAGACAGATTGAGGTCTGCGGCGAGGAGCTGAAAATTCTGCTTTTGCCCCGTGACCCCAATGACGACAAGAACGTTATTGTTGAAATCAGAGGCGGCGCAGGCGGCGAAGAGGCTTCGCTTTTTGCGGGTGTCTTATACAGAATGTATTCCATGTACGGCGAAACAAAGGGCTGGAAATCCGAGATTATGAACTCAAATCCCACGGAACTTGGCGGATTCAAGGAAATCAGCTTTATGATTGAGGGAGAGGGAGCATATTCACGCCTTAAATTTGAAAGCGGTGTTCACCGAGTTCAGCGTGTGCCCGAAACCGAAAGTCAAGGCAGAATTCATACCTCAACGGTAACCGTCGCTGTGCTTCCCGAGGCGGAGGAGGTTGACGTTGAAATCAATCCCGCCGATTTGCAGATAGACACCTACCGTTCGGGCGGTGCAGGAGGTCAGCACGTTAACAAAACCGAGAGTGCAATCCGAATTACCCACCTTCCCACGGGCACGGTTGTTGAGTGTCAGGACGAACGCAGTCAGCACAAGAATAAGGACAGGGCGATGAAAATTCTCCGTTCGAAAATTCTTGAGGCTGAAAGGGAAAAGCAGCATGATGCCATTGCGGGTGAAAGACGAGCACAGGTCGGCACGGGCGACAGAAGCGAGAGAATCCGCACATATAATTATCCCCAGGGCAGAGTCAGCGACCACAGAATAAATCTTACCCTCTACAAAATCGACGCCATTCTTAACGGCGACCTTGATGAAATTATTGACGCACTCATAACCGCCGATACAGCGGAGAAGCTGAAAGCAGATACGGAATAAATATGAAAACACTTTATTTGAAATCAGATGATAAAAAATCAATACAGACCGCTGCGGAAATTTTGCAAAACGGCGGTCTTGTTGCCATACCGACAGAAACGGTCTACGGACTTGCGGCGAATGCACTCGACAGCGAGGCGGTAAAGAAAATTTTCATCGCCAAGGGCAGACCGCAGGATAATCCGCTGATTGTCCATGTTTCTTCGATTGAGGAAATAGAGCCTCTTGTTGAAAAAATCGACCCGAGGGCATATGCTCTTGCGGAAAAATACTGGCCCGGTCCGCTCACAATAATAATGAAAAAGTCGGATAAAATTCCTGCCGAGGTGAGTGCGGGGCTTGATACCGTTGCAATCCGGATGCCCTCCCATGAATGTGCAAGGGCGATTATTTCCGCATCGGGACTTCCCCTTGCCGCACCGAGCGCAAACGCATCGGGCAGACCCAGCCCCACAAAGGCGGCTCATGTTGTTGAGGACCTTGACGGCAGAATTGATGCCGTTGTTGACGGCGGCGAAAGCGATGTAGGCGTTGAGTCAACGGTTGTGACCCTCTGCACCGACCCTCCCACACTTCTCCGACCCGGCGGAATAACTCCGCAGCAGCTCATTGACGTTTTGGGTGAAATCGAAATTTCCCACGCCGTTTATGAAAAGCTCAAAGAGGGCGAAAAGGTGCAGTCGCCGGGCATGAAATATAAGCACTATGCCCCGAAAGCACAGGTTACAATCATAAAAGGCAGCTTTGAACAATACAAAAAATTTCTGCTTGCCCAGAGGGATACGGTTTGTGCCGTGTGCTTTGAGGGAGAGGGAAAGCACTTTGAAAAATACATAGAATACGGCAGAGAGAGCGACGAATTGTCGCAGGCACACAGCATTTTTGATGCTCTGCGTGAGGTTGATGCCATGGGCTGCAGGCGTGCGTTTGTACGCTGCCCCGTTTCCGACGGCGTGGGTCTTGCGGTTTATAACCGTCTGCTCCGCTCGGCGGCATTCAGAGTTATCGACCTTGACATAAAAATTCCCGTAATCGGGCTGACAGGTCAGACGGGTGCGGGCAAAACATCCGTCGGAGCAATGCTCAAAGATAAGGGATATGCGATTGTTGACACGGATATCCTTGCCCGAAAAGCCGTGGAAAATCCCGAAGTGCTCGGAATGCTTGCGGCACGCTTCGGGGATGATATAATCAAAAACGGCGTGCTTGACCGCCGAGAGCTTGCAAGACGTGCCTTTGCCGATAAGGAGGGCTCCGAGGCACTCAATGCAATAACCCATCCCGAAATAACCCGCCTTGCGGTTGAGGAAATTCATCTTGCAGAGGAAAACGGTGCAAGAGCGGCGGTTATCGATGCGGCATTGCTGTTTGACAGCTGTCTTGCTGCCCTGTGCGATAAAAATATCAGCGTTGTTGCCGATGAAAACGAGCGTCTTGAAAGAATCATGAAGCGTGATTCAATTTCAGAAGAAGACGCCCTTCTCCGAATAAAAGCCCAGCCTCCCGTGGAATATTATATTGAAAAAGCGGATATTGTTATTAATAACAACGCAGGCGACGATTTGCAAAATCAGCTGGCAAGGCTTTGAAAGGAAACCACATGACATTTAAGGGCAAAATCAAAACGGCAATTATAATAATCATATCGGCGGCGGTGCTTTTTGCGGCGTTTGCGGTTACGGGTAAGAGCGTTATGAAGCTTGTCTACCCGATAAAATACAGCGAATATGTTGAAAAATACTCCGCCGAATTCGGAATTGACAAAAATCTGCTTTATGCGGTAATCAAAACCGAAAGCTCCTTTAATCCCGATGCGGTTTCAAATGCCGATGCCGTCGGTCTGACCCAGATAACCCCCGAAACTCTCGATTGGATTAAATTCAGACTGGGTGAAGAGGATGTCGAGGCAGACCTTCATGACCCCGAAACCTCAATCCGATACGGTGCATTTCTTATTGGGTATCTCCTTGATGAATTTCAGAGTACAGACACCGCCGCTGCGGCATATCATGCAGGCATGAACAGGGTCAAGGGCTGGCTGGAGGACAAAAATCTTTCGTCTGACGGAAAAACTCTTTCTGAAATTCCTATTCCCGAAACCGCACATTATGTCAGAAAAATAAATAAAGCGTTGAACGCATATAATAATTTGTATAACAGTTGAAAGGACGATAAATATGAGCGAGAAAACACAGGCAGAAATCCTCAAGGAGCAGCTTTTTGCAACAAGCGACCATGCGTCATATACCTGTGACGATGCGGAAATTGCACAGGCTGATGCTTTTTGCGAGGACTACAAAAAGTTTCTTGACATCTGCAAAACCGAGCGTGAAGCAGCCGCATATGTGAAAGCTCTTGCGGAGAAAGAGGGCTATAAGCCCTTTGACCCCAAGGCAAGCTACAAGGCGGGCGACAAGGTTTATTCGGACATTCATTCAAAGGCTCTCATTCTCTGCACATTTGGCACGGAAAGCCTTGAAAAGGGTGCAAAAATCGTTGCATCCCATATCGATTCACCCCGTCTTGACCTCAAGCCCAACCCCCTCTATGAGGATTCGGAGCTTGCACTTTTCAAGACCCACTACTACGGAGGAATCAAGAAATATCAGTGGACTGCAATTCCTCTTGCACTTCACGGAGTTATTTACCGCAAGGACGGCAGCTGTGTGACTGTATCACTCGGCGAGGATGAGGGCGACCCGCAGTTTGTTGTAACCGATTTGCTTCCCCATCTTGACAAAAAGCAGGCAAACAGACCTCTTGACGAGGCGATTGCGGGCGAGGACCTCAATATTCTTGTCGGCAGCAGACCCTTCGGCAAGGATAAGGGCAGCGAAATGGTGAAGCTCAACATTATGAAGCTTCTCAACGAAAAATACGGTATCGTTGAGGCGGATTTCCTCAGTGCAGAGCTTGAAATGGTGCCCGCTTTCAAGGCAAGGGACATCGGCTTTGACCGCTCGCTTATCGGCTCCTACGGTCACGATGACAGAGTTTGTGCTTATCCCTCGGTTATGGCAGCCTTTGCCGCAGCCGCACCGAAATACACTTCCGTAACCGTTATCACCGACAAGGAAGAGGTCGGTTCCGACGGCAACACGGGACTTCATTCCGCATTCCTCAAGCATTTTATCGCCGATATCGCCGCAACACAGGGTCTTAACGGCAGAGATGTGCTCCGTGCGTCGGAATGCCTTTCGGCAGACGTTAACGCAGGCTTTGACCCCACTTATCCCTCCGTTCATGACAAGCTCAATGCGGCACGTCTTAACAAGGGCATTGTTGTAACGAAATATACGGGCTCAAGAGGAAAGAGCAGCACGAACGATGCAAACGCAGAGTTCATGGCAAAAATCCGCAGTCTTTTTGACGGCGAAAAGGTTGCATGGCAGACAGGCGAGCTTGGCAAGGTTGACGAAGGCGGCGGCGGAACGGTTGCAAAATATGTTGCAAACCTCGGCGTTGAGGTTGTTGATGTCGGCGTGCCCGTGCTTTCAATGCACGCACCCTTTGAAATCGTTGCAAAGCTTGATGTTTATATGGCATTCAAGGGCTTTAAAGCGTTCCTTGAGCAGTAAAAGCAATTGATTTGGGCAAAGAGTTAAAAATGTGCAAAAAATGCTGAATTTGTCGATTTGTTTACAATTTGTTCACATTTCTACAACAAAACCAAAGCAATGATACAATATTATACAGATAAGCGAAAAAATGTAGGTTTTCGCTTTTACAAATGACAGCTTCTTTTTTCATTTTTATTTTCTCTTTCCCCAACGCACTGCCGAATGCTGCACACGTTCGGCAGTGCAACTTTTTTATAACGAGGAAAATCAAATGGACAAAATAAAAAAATTACAATCAACCCTTGAAAACGGGTGTGCTTATCTTGTTTCATCGCCCGAAAACCGCCGTTATCTGACGGAATTTCCTTCGTCTGACGGCTATGTGTTTGTAACAAAAACCGAGGCGGTGTTTCTTATCGACAGCCGCTATATCGAGGCGGCTCAAAAAAACGCAAAGGGCTGCACCGATATTGTTATGCTGACTTCTCTGTCGGCACAGCTGCACGAAATAATTGAAAACCTCGGCATAAAAACCGTTTATACCGAGTCTGAAAAATTGAGCGTTTCGGAATTCTGCAATTTCTGCAAAATCATTCCCTGCGAATGCCTTGCGGAAAAGGCGGATGATGCAATAAATGCTCTCCGCCGCCGTAAAAGCGAAACGGAAAAGCAGAAAATTCTTGCCGCACAGGCGATTGCCGAAAAGGCGTTTGACCATATTCTCGGCTTCATCAAAGAGGGCGTCACCGAGCGTGAAATTGCTCTCACACTCGACTTTTTCATGCTGAAAAACGGTGCGGAAGCAATTTCCTTTGAAACAATTGCGGTCAGCGGCAAAAATTCATCCATGCCCCACGGCGTACCCTCGGACAAAAAAATTGAAAAGGGCGATTTCATCACCATGGATTACGGTGCGGTTGTTGACGGCTACCACAGCGACATGACAAGAACCGTTGCCGTCGGAGAGGTTTCCTCAAAGCAGGCAGAGGTCTATGAAACCGTGCTCGCCGCACAGAAAAAGAGCCTTGAAATCCTCAAAGCGGGTGTTTCGGGCTTTGATGCCGATGCTGCCGCAAGGGATGTTATCAAAAATGCAGGCTACGGTGAATTTTTCGGTCACGGCACGGGTCACGGCGTTGGAATCGAAATCCACGAGCAGCCCCGACTGTCGCCGAAAAGCAAGCAGATTCTCGAAATCGGCGATGTTGTGACCGTTGAGCCGGGCATTTATCTGCCCTCCGAATTCGGTGTTCGCATCGAAGATATGGCTTTTATCACCGAAAACGGCTGCGAAAACCTCACAAAATCACCCAAAAATCTTATAATTCTTTAATCAGAGCCGATAATTCATAAAAAAGACTTGAAAAATTAAAGTGAATAGTATAAAATATCTGTGATAACATATAAACATTGTAAGGAGAAATAAAACTATGGTATCAGCAGGCGATTTCAGAAACGGCGTAACCTTCGAAATGGAAGGTCAGGTTTATCAGATTATCGAATTCCAGCACGTTAAGCCCGGCAAAGGTGCTGCTTTCGTAAGAACAAAGATCAGAAACGTTATCGGCGGTGCTGTTGTTGAGCGTACCTTCAACCCCACCGACAAGTTCCCCACCGCTTATATTGAGCGCAAGGAAATGGAATATTCATATGAAGACGGCGGTCTTTACTACTTCATGGACCCCGAAACCTATGACATGGTTCCCATCGGTGCAGATACACTTCCCGAAAACTTCAAGTTTGTTAAGGAAAACGAAACCTGCCGTGTTCTTTCATACAAGGGCAGCGTATTCGGCGTTGAACCCCCCAACTCCGTTACTCTTCAGGTAACAAAGACAGACCCCGGCTTCGCAGGCAACACTGCAACAAACGCAACAAAGCCCGCAACTCTTGAAACCGGTGCAGAGGTTAAGGTTCCTCTCTTCATCGACGAGGGCGAAATGATTGTTGTTGATACACGCACAGGCGAATATCTCAGCCGCGCATAATCAATAAACATTTTTATGGAGGACAAAGAAATGATTGAAAAAAAGGTTGCATATCTTAAGGGTCTTGCAGAAGGTCTTGCACTTGACGAAAACAAGCCCGAAACAAAGATTATCAACGCAATGCTCGATGTTCTTGATGAGCTTGCAATGTCGGTAACCGACCTTGAAGATGCCATGGATATCTTCTCGGAGCAGCTTGATGCAGTTGACGAAGACCTCGACGAGCTTGAAAACTTCGTTTATGAAGAGCTTGACGATTGCTGCTGCGACGATTGCGACTGCGATGACGACGAAGAAGAATATTATGACGTTGAATGCCCCAGCTGCGGCGAGGTTATCTGCGTTGACAGAGATATTCTTGAAGAAGGCAGCATCAACTGCCCCCAGTGCAACGAGCTCCTCGAGTTTGAGGTTGAGTGCGATTGCGACTGCGACGATTGCGAAGACTAATCAATAAAAATTATCCGCTCCGTTTTTCGGGGCGGATTTTTGTTTTTGTGTTGAAGTATTTTTGGTTTTGTGATATCATATATCGGGCGGATAATATCCGCCCCTACCGGCAAAAACTCGCCGCAGGCGAATATCACTTTCGGCAAAGCCGAAAATTTCACATTGCATAGCAATATTTCACAAAACGAGTATATCACTAAAAATGGGTAGGGCGGGGGCTTGCTCCCGCCGTGAAAAAACATAAAAGGAAGTAAATGCAATGAACAAGGTTTCTTTAAGAGAAAAGCTCGGCTACGGCGTGGGTGCCGTGGGTCTTGACTTAAGCTACGGACTTTTCTATTCCTATCTGTCAATCTATCTCACCAATGCTTTGGGCATCAGCCCCGCATTCCTGCTCATCATCACCCCAATCGCAAGAATATGGGACGGCATCAATGACCCCATGATGGGCATGATTGTTGACAAAACCCACACAAAAATGGGCAAATACCGCCCGTGGATTCTGACGGGTGCATTGCTCAACGCAATTGTGCTCTGTCTGCTTTTCAATAACCCCGGATTTTCTCTCGGCTCGGCAGGTCTTTATGTCTACGCCGCCGTGCTCTATGTTTTCTGGGGCATGACAAACACTCTTGCAGATATTCCCTTCTGGTCAATGGTGCCCTCATTTGCAAGCGAAGAAAAGGACAGAAACCTTGTTTCCACAATCGCAAGAGCTTTCTCGGGTCTTGGACAGGGAATCATCTCGATTTTCACTCCCATGGCGGTTGCGTTTTTCGGCGGCGTTGCGGGCAGTAAGCTTGATGCAATGACCTCCGACACCCTCGGCAAAGGCTTCGGCAAATGGTCAATAATCATGGCTGCGGGTCTTGTTGTTTTTGCACTTGTCAGCGTGCTTTCGACCAAAGAAAGACGGATTATTGTCAACAAGGAAAAATTCTCCTTCAAAGCTGCAATCAACGTTATCAAGAGCAATGACCAGCTTCTTGTTTTCATGCTCTTTGCCATGATTTCAAACGCAGGCTTTTATATGACCTCAGGCATCAGCAGCTATTATTTCACCTCGGTGCTCGGCGACCTGACACTCCAGTCAAAATTCAATCTCATGGGCACGGTCGGCTCGGTGCTTTCAATTCTTGTTGTGCCCGTCTGCTCAAAATTCATGAACAACCGTCAGATTTACAAGCTCTCATTGAGCATGGCTGCCGTGGGATATATCGGCATGGCGGTTATGGGCTATGTTTTCACGGGCAACGTCACCGCCCTCGGAATTTTCTATATTCTCACCTCGCTTGGCACGGGAAGTATGTTTGTTAACCAGACGGTTATGCTTGCGGACTGTGTTGACTACGGCGAATATAAAACGGGCAGCCGCAATCAGAGCCTGACCTTCTCAATGAAGGGCTTCCTTCAGAAGATGGCTTATACCGTACAGGCGGTTATCATGTATGCAACCTTTACCCTTACGGGTTATGACGGCGAGGCACTTGTGCAGACCGCACAGGCAAAGAGTGCAATCTCGTTCCTTATGTTCATTGTGCCGCCCGTGATGATAATTGCATCGCTCATTATTTTCTCAAAGAAATATAAGATTTTCGGCGACTTCAAGCAGGAGGTGCTGGAAGCCGTAAATAAGAAAGCAATTGAAGAATAAAACAAAAAACGCTGTCCGTTTCTGCGGGCAGCGTTTTCTGCGAAAAAATGTTATGAAGTGTAAATGTCATCTTCTGTTGGAGGAGGAAGAAGATTAGAGTTAGTTACGACTAACTGTGTTTATAATACCATGATTATCCCGATTTGTCAATAGTTTTTATAATGGAAATTAATTCTAAATTTCCTCGCAAACTGCGGTTATAACCGTCATGTCGTCAAATTTTCTGCCGCATCTTCTTTGAGCACATTCGAGAACATTTTCCGAAAACTCCGTTGCATCGGGTCCGCCGCCAAAGGTTTTCAGCTCATCCTTTAGCCATATGCTGCCGCAGCCGAGAATTCCGTCGCTGACCATAACCAGCGTGTCACCGCCCCGAAGCTTGAGGGAATAGCGGTTGAATTTCACTTTCGGCAGAATTCCGAGCGGAGTTGACGGAATTTCGATTTCACGGATTCTGCCCGATGCGGTGTAAAACGAAGGAGCCGCACCCGCCTTGAAAATAACGGTTGAGCCGTCGAAAAGGTCGATTTCGGCAACGTCGAGAGTTGAAATGGATTCGTCCTCGGATTTGACGGAAAGAGCGGAATTTGTGATGTTGAGGGCGGTGTCAAGGCTCACTCCCGCACGGATAAGCCGTGAGAAAAGCTCAACTGTCATTGCTGAATCGATTGCCGCCCTGCCGCCCGTGCCCATGCCGTCGGAGAGAATGATGTATGCCTTTGATTCGGTCTGGAAGCATTCAAAATAATCGCCGCAGAGCTTCTGATTTCCGCAGCTTGCCGCCGCAGAGCCAAGACGGATTCTGAAAAGCTCCTTGCGAAGAAAAAGGAGCTCTTTTCCGCCCTTGATTTCACGGATTTTCGGCGGAATAAGCTGTGCTTCAAGCTCGGTTGAGAGTGTGCCCGTGAGCTGTGAAAGGCTTGTTGCAGCAGGGATTTCCCTCACAACGCACCGCAGACGCAGAGCTCCCGAAACGGGCTGCACGCAGCTGACCGAAACAACGTCAAAGCCGTATTCCGAAAGTACTCTTGCGGCACTTTTTTCTTTACCGAAAAGGATCTGTGCACCGTTGCCGAGCTCCTCGGAAAGCTCCCGCAGAAGCATTGCCGTCCAGTCAAACTGACCGCAGGCAAGCTCCCTGTTTCTTGCGGAATTTGCCTGTAGAGCGTTAACGGCGTTTCTGTTGGCATAGACTCGGTTGAAGCTGTCGGCAAGTCGGGGCACAGATGGGCATTTTGCGTTGAAATTAACCGAAAAATCCTGTGCAGAAACGGATTCGCCCTCCGAAAGCTTTTCAAGGATATGAGAAAATTCTCCCTCCTCGGGGCAGAGAGTGTCTTTGAGCGGGCAGTCGGCACAAACCCTCTCCCGAACTCTCATTATAACCATAATATCGTTGGCGGGAGAGAGTGCATCGATGCCCTTTGAAACGGATGTAACGCATTCCGAAACAGAGCCGATTGCCTTTGAGGCTTCGAGCAGCCGCTCGCCTGCGGAGCAGAATTCGGATTCGATGCGGCGGACTTTCGGGTTGAGGATATTGCTCCTGACCCGTGAAAGCCTTGACGATGGAATACAGATAAAAACCATCGCCGCAAGAGCTGTTTCCGCAAAAACTGCCGTACCCTCCGCCGAGCCATCCAGCAAAGCGGCGATACCTGCGGCAACGGAAAAAACAAGTGCACAGGCGAGCTGACCGAATTTTGAGAAAACTCCCGCAAGAAGTCCGCAGATTCCGTAGCAGATGCTCAATGCAACGCTCGTGCCCGAAACGGCAATGCATCCGCCGATTGCAATGCCCGCAACGCTTCCGCCCGAACGGCTGAAAAGATAGGATGCAAGCAGAATGACGAAAGCTCCGAGAAACCTTGCGGGGCGAAAGCCGAGAATGCTGATTTCCGATGCACCGAGAAGAAGTGAGCAAAGGCTTGCAACAATGCAGACAAGGCTGTGGTTGTCCAGCATATAGATATTCCGCTTTTTAGCAATGCAGTCAACCGTGCCCGAATAGAATGTCACGCAGCCCGCACAAATCAGAGCGGAGCACAGCACAAGAATGAAGTCCGATGCAGACGGAGATTGCGAAAACATAACCGCCGTGCCGCAGGCGGCACACAGAGCAAAAACGGAAACCGAAAGCACCGTGCGTTTCTTTTTTCTGATATCCATTTTCTCGATTGCGAAAATTACTGCCGTAATTCCGATAAGCGGAACGGTTGCGTTGATTAAATCGCCGCCGCTTAAACGCAGAAATCCGCCGAGCAAGCCTCCCGCCGCCGCAAAAAACAGCTCATAGCCCGTGCACGCCGCCGCAAGGCTGACGCTCAAGGGCGTTTTCATCGAAAAAAGTCCCGCTCCCGACAAAACAAATCCCGAAACAAAATAAAGTGTGCAGGTGAGAATCCGAGTGCCTTTTTCCCACAGCTTGTCCGCAATATCCTCGCTGCGGACAACAGATGTCTTTTCCATAGCATAAATTCCTTTCAAAAATGGTAGCTAATCCGATTTTACATTGCGGATAGGGCAAAAACTGTCAATTTGTTGGTCGAAACCGAAAAAATTTTCAGGAATTTTTTGTAAAAATTGCAATAATACTGTTCTTTTTTAAAAATATATGCTATAATCAATTAAATATGAGAAAATAGGAGGAGTCTGTTTTATGGAAACACAGAATGAGCGTCAGGGTCTTATTATCGGACGCAATGCGGTTTTCGAAGCACTTAAAAGCGGAAGAGCAATTGACAGCCTTCTTGTTGCAAAGGGCGAAAGAGGCGGCTCCGTCGGTAAAATAATCGGAATGTGCCGTGATTTGGGCGTTGTTGTCAAGGAAACCGACCGCAGAAAGCTTGATAAAATCTGCGAGGGCGAAAATCATCAGGGCGTTGCTGCATGGGCGGCGGTTAAGGAATATTCCTCCGTTGAGGATATTCTTAAGAATGCCGAAGAAAAAGGTGAGCAGCCCTTTGTTATAATCTGCGATGAAATTGAGGACCCGCACAATCTCGGTGCAATAATCAGAACTGCCGATGCCTGCGGTGCACACGGCATCATCATCCCCAAGAGGAGAGGCGTTGCCCTTACCTATGCGGTCGGCAAGGTTTCGGCGGGTGCGGTTGAATATGTGCCTGTTGCAAGGGTTGCAAATCTTCCGTCGGTTATCGAGGAGCTCAAGGAAAAGGGCTTCTGGGTTTACGGTGCGGATATGGACGGCACTGCGTGGGATAAGCAGGATTATTCGGGCAGCGTAGCGCTGGTGGTTGGCTCCGAGGGAAAGGGAGTCAGCCGACTTGTCAAGGATAAATGCGATTTTATTGTTTCCCTTCCGATGAAAGGAAAAATCAATTCTCTCAATGCCTCCGTGGCGGCGGGAATTTTAATGTACGAAATTGCGAAACACAGGTAGGTGAATGCTTTGAGCGATTACAGAAACATTTTATCGGGTGAAAGCGAGCTGGATGCTATTCTGGCGGAAGTGAAAAAGTCCAGACAGCAGGAAGAAAAGGATGAGCCTGCAAAAACATGGTCGCTTGATGACATTGACCGTCTGATTGCAAACACAACGGGTGAGGAATATGTTCCCCGCAAAAAGGCGGAATCAACTCCCGCCGAGGATTTTGACAGAATTCTCGGCCGTGATTTTGACACGGATATCTTCACCTTCAAGCCCATAAAAGAGGTTGAGCCCGAAAAAGAGGAAGTGACGGATATTTCGTCAGTTTCGGCAGAGAGCGAGGTTGACGGTCAGGAAACCTTCTTTGAAAAGGAAGAAGAGGTTTTTGACGAGTCGCTGTTTGAAATCGAAACGGTTATCGTGCCCGAGGATATCCCCGAGCCGTCGGCTCCGATGTTTGCGTGGCAGGAGCCTGTTGAAAAGCCCGTTCCGAAGCCCGAAAAGAAAAAGGAAGCTCCCGAAATCAAAACCTTTTATGAGGGAGAAACCGCTCCGAGGGATTTTTTCACAAAGACAATAACCGTTGAAAAGCCCGAAAAAGCCGAAGAGCCCAAGGAAGAAAAAATTCCCGAAATTGACTACAGAACAAGGTTTTTCACAACGCTGAAGCTTGAGGATACGGGCGAATTTGACCCCGTTGACGAAAACGAGCCCGTTGACAGATCGGGTATCGTTGTTGCGAAAACCGAGGCAGAGGATGTTGAGCCCGGTCTTGAAGCCATGCCAAAGGTGATGGCTGCCGAGGATGCAAAGGAGCTTGACGACGAAAAAACAAGAGTCATGGAGGCGGTCGGTGCGGCGGAAAAGAAAATCCGCAGTGCAGGTGATGACGTTGAGGGTCAGATAATGCTCACGGGCTTCAACGACGATGCCGACGAATCCGAGCCTGTGCAGTCAAGCGAGGATGACGTTGAGGAGCAGCTCTGGGAAAAACGCAGACAGCGTGCCAAAAACTTCAAGCTCGTGGGTGCAATTGACCTTGACTCCGATTTTGACGGCGATTTTGAGGTTTCACCCGAAGAAATTGCCCGTGAAGAAAAGGCAAGAAAGAAAAAGGAAAGAAAGCTCGAGGCGGAGCGGGAGGAAATGCGTCCCGTGCCCAATGAATACACGTCGCCCGCAGAAAGAGCATCGGTGCACACAAGACTTACCGAGCTTGCACACAAGGCAAATGTAGGTCTTATTGCGGCGGGAGCGATAGAGCTTCTTATAATTATTTTCAATTTAATTCCCTCAATCGCAACAAAGCTTTCGATTGAAACAACCTTCTTTGCACCCGGCTCCGTTTCGGTGTGCGTAATCAATGCGGTGCTGCTTATTGCGGCGGCAGCGGTTGATAATGTTAAGTTTGTTGACGGAATAACCTCCGTTTTCAAAAGAAAATTAACCCCCGATTCGGCGGTGAGCCTGACAATTGTTGTTGCCCTGCTTCAGAATGCTCTGACGGCTGTCACGGGCAGCGGCAGCACGGCGGTATTCTCCGCAGCGGCGATAACTGCCGTTCTTATCAGCAAGCTGACCGACAGACTGAATGCACAGAGAATCCTTGAAAATTTTGAGGTCTGTGCCTATAAATATGAGCATAATATGTATGCGGTGCACTCTTTTGAGAACGAATCCGAGATTTTTGAGCTCGGCAGAGGTCTTATGATGGGCAACGCAGAGCTGCTTTATTCATCAAAGTTTTCGTTCCCCTCGGATTTCCTTAAAAATTCCAAGGGTGAAGCAAGCGAAAAGAAGCTTGTGAAAATTCTTGTTCCCGCCGCCTTTGCAGCGGCAGCCGTTGCTGCAATTGTAGCAGGCATCGTTGAGAAAAGCGTTATGCAGGCGTTTTCCGCCTTTGCGGGCACATTCTGTATCTGCTCACCCGTTTTCTCGTCATTTATTCCCGCATTCATCGAAAGAATTACAAACCACAGCCTCAATCCCGAGGGAACAATGATTGCAAGCCTTGATGCAGCCGAAAAAACTGCTTCGGCTAATGCGGTTGTGCTTGATTCGGCAGATGTTTTTGATCGCTCACGCTGCACAATGCACGGCATGAAGGATTTCAGAAATATCAGAATCGACGATGTTCTTCTCTATGCGGCGGCACTCGTCATCAAGTCGGGCGGACCGCTCCGTGAAAGCTTTGAGCAGGTTGTTGACGGCAGACAGGATTTGCTGCCTCCCGTAAAGGAGCTTGTCTATGAGGATAAGCTCGGCATCGCAGCCCGAATTCACGGTCAGAAGGTGCTTCTGGGTAACAGAAATCTGCTTGTTCACCATAATATCGAAGTGCCCGAAAAATCCCTTGAAGAAAGATATTCCCACAGCGGCAGAAAGGTTATGTATCTTGCCGTAGCAGGAAAAATTGCGGCACTTTTCGTTGTCAGCTATGCGGTTGACAAAAAGCTGATGCCCTATCTCAAACGCCTTGAAAGCAACGGAATTCAGGTGCTCGTAAGAACAAACGATGTCAATGTTACCGAGCAGCTTATCTCCAAGAGCTTCGGAATGCCGCAGGAAAACTTCAAGATGCTTTCCTCCGTTGCGGGCAGACTCTTCAAACGCCGCCGTGATGCGGTCAGCGACAAGCTTCCCGCAAGAATTATCCATGACGGCACGGCTTACTCGATGCTCAAAGCGGTTGCGGCAGCCTGTGACGTTGCGGGCAAGGTAAAAATCGGCTCAATCGTTCAGATAATTTTGAGCGTTCTCGGATTTGTTTTCAGCATGGCACTTTACTGCACCTCAATGGGAGCTGCATTCAGCGGACTTACCGCCGCAGCCTTCCTCGGAGCAGGGCTTGCTCTCTCGGCAGGAGCCATGATTATCGGCAAAATAAAATAATTTTGCGAAAAACACTTGACAAATCACGCAATACGTATTAAAATAACTTGCACAATAAAGCAGAGCAGGTTTTGCTCTCACCTTCCGGGAAACTCCCGCGTCGGTCAATAGCTTCTTTTCAGTCGGGCAAATTCTGCCCGTAAAAAGCGTTGATTTTATGCGAGGTCGGGGTTTTCCTGCCCTCGCTTTTATATTTGTTTATTTTAACTTTGGAGGTGCTTTAACATCAGCAGCAAAGAACAGCAAATCAATGAGGAAATCCGCGACAAAGAAATCCGTGTAATTTCAGACGACGGCGAGCAGCTGGGCATCATGTCCGCATCAGAGGCTCTCAAAATTGCCGAAAGCAGAAATCTTGACCTTGTTAAGATTGCTCCCATGGCAAAGCCCCCCGTTTGCAAAATCATGGACTACGGCAAGTTCCGCTTTGAGAAGGCAAAGAAAGAGAAAGAAGCAAAGAAAAATCAGAAGATTATCGAAATTAAAGAAATCAGACTTTCTCTTAACATCGATACCCATGATTTCGAAACAAAAATCAACCATGCCCGCAAGTTCATTGCAGCAGGCAACAAGGTTAAGGTTTCCATTCGTTTCAGAGGCCGTGAAATGGCTCATCCCGAGCTCGGTCTTGTAATTATGAAACGCTGCTCGGAAGCCCTTGAAGACTGTGCCTCTGTTGAAAAAGCAGCAAAGCTTGAAGGCAGACAGATGCTGATGTTCCTGGCTCCGAAAAACACAAAGTAAAGGTTTAAATTATTAAGGAGGAAATAACCATGCCTAAAATTAAGACCCACAGCGGCGCAAAGAAGCGCTTCAAGATTTCAAAGAACGGCAAGCCCATGCGCGCACATGCTTACAAGTCACACATTCTCAACAAGAAGTCAACAAAGCGTAAGAGAAATCTTCGCAAGACAGCTGTTGCTGACGTTACAAACTGCAAGCAGATCAAGCGTCTTGTTCCCTATAAATAATATCGGAACTTAAAACCAATTAACAATTAACGGAGGATATTAAAAATGGCTCGTATTAAAGGCGCTATCATGACGCGCAAGAGAAGAAATAAAGTACTCAAGATGGCTAAGGGCTACTACGGCTCAAAGAGCACACTTTTCAAGACAGCTAAACAGGCTGTTATGAAGAGCGGCAACTATGCATATATCGGCAGAAAGCAGAAGAAGAGAGATTTCCGTCGTCTTTGGATCACTCGTATTTCAGCTGCTTGCAAGATGAACGGCATGAACTATTCATCATTCATCAACGGCCTCAAGAAGGCAGACATCAACCTCAACAGAAAGATGCTTGCTGAAATCGCTGTTGCTGATCCCGCAGCATTCACTGCTCTTACCGAAAAGGCAAAGGCAGCTCTTAACTAATCATAGAAGCTTTATCAGAGATGTGACGCCATGTTACATCTCTGATTGTGTTTATTTTTGTTTGTTTTAACCTGTGATTTTCACGGGTATATTGTGTTTTTGCAAGGGAATTTGCGTGTCGGATTGCAGAATTTTCTGTCATAATCCGACGAAAAAAACACAATATAAAAGGTATCAAATATTTAAACATTATAACGAAATTTGTAGTGAGTTTGGTATGGAAAAGATAACTGCACGCACAAACGATAAAATAAAATATGCCGTCCGTCTTGGAGAAAGTGCTTCGCTCCGAAAAGAGGCAGGGGAATTTTTTCTCGAGGGCGCACGGCTCTGCAGCGATGCCGTTCAGACGGGCATCGTGATTAAGCAGGCGTTTTTCACCGCAAAGGCACTCTGGAAATATTCCGACTATGTTGATGACATAATCGCAAAAAGCGGCATATGCTATGAAATAAGCGCAGAGGTTTCGCAAAAGCTTTCGGGAACGGAAAATCCGCAGGGCGTTTTCTGCATTTGCGAAGCAAAGAAGCAGCCCGATGCCGACGAAATCAGACCTGACGGAAAATATATTGCACTCGAAAATCTTCAGGACCCCTCAAATCTCGGGGCGGTCTGCCGAAGTGCCGAGGCTCTGGGTCTTGACGGGCTCATAGTCAGCGGCGGCTGCGATATCTATAATCCGAAGGCTCTGCGTGCGGCGATGGGCTCGTCGCTGCGAATGAACGTTGTTTCAACCGAAAATCTCGGCGATTTGATAGATTCGGCAAATTCCAAAGGAATGCTGACTCTGGCTTCCGTTCCGAGGAACACGGCAACCGATATCAGAACCGTTTCAATGAACGGCGGAGTTATCTGCTGCGTTGGCAACGAAGGCTCGGGTCTGACCGCGGAAACGATTGAAAAATGCAAGCTGCAGGTGGTTATTCCCATGAGCGGCAGAGCGGAATCCTTCAATGCTTCGGCTGCGGCGGCAATTCTTGCGTGGGAGCTGATGCGATGAACGGAAAGAAATACTGGATTTGGCTTTCAGCGGTGCTGGGTGCGGGAGCAAGGGTTGATGAAATCCTCTCGGCATATCCCGACCCCAAAAAGCTTTTTGAGGCAACCGAAACCGAAAGAATCGTTTCGGGAGTGTTTACACGCCGCCAGCTTCAGAAAATGAACGAAACAAGGCTTTCCGATGCCGAAAACACAATTTCGGTCTGCCAAAGAAACGGCTGGAATGTTGTTGTGCCGACGGATATTGCTTATCCTGCTGGGCTGCGAAAGCTTCCCGACAAACCCCTTGTGCTCTATGTTGACGGCGACATAAGCTGTCTGCGGGGCAGGGTTATCGTCGGAGTTGTCGGCACACGCAAGCCGAGCTACGAAAGCATCGCAGTTGCCCGAAGAATAAGCGGCGATCTTGCGGTGGCGGGAGTGGTTGTTGTCAGCGGCGGAGCTCTGGGTATCGACAGTGCGGCTCACGAGGGAGCTCTTTCAAAAAAGGGCAAAACCGTTTGTGTTCTCGGCTGCGGACTCGGTACGGATTACCTCATGGAAAACGAGGCTCTGCGCAGAGATATAAGCAAAAACGGTGCACTTGTTACGGAATATCCGCCTTTTACCAAGGCGTCAAGATACACCTTCCCCGAAAGAAACAGAATTATTTCCGGCATGAGCCACGGCTTGCTGGTTGTTGAAGCGGGAGCAAAAAGCGGCTCGCTGATAACCGCAAAGCGTGCGAATGAGCAGGGCAGGGATGTTTTTGCAATCCCCGGCAGCGTTCTGATTTCCGCTTATACGGGCGTGAACAGCCTGATAAAAGACGGAGCAAAGGCGGTAACGAATGCAAGGGATATTCTCGAAACCTATGCGGCGATGTATCCCGACAGACTGGATTTATCCGCCGTTGAGGAAAAGCCCGTTGAAGCCGACCCGAAGCCCGAAAAGAAAAAACCACGAAAAAAGCTTGTGAGCGGAATGGGCGGCGATGCGGACACAATTCTCAACCTTCTCGGTTATGAGCCCATGCACCCCGATGACCTCTGTGCCGAAAGCGGACTTCCCATGCCGAAGGTCATAACGGCACTTTTACAGCTTGAAATCGGCGATCTGATAGAACAGACCGGCGGAAAATTATATGTTTTGAAAGATTAATTTTTAACAGGAGAAAAATCAATGTCTAAACTTATCATAGTTGAGTCCCCTGCAAAGGCAAATACAATCAAAAAATACCTCGGAAAGGACTTCGAGGTTGTTGCATCAAAGGGTCACGTCAGAGATTTGCCCGCTGCAAAGCTCAGCGTTGACGTGAAGAATAATTTTGCACCCAAATATGCTCTCATAAAAGGCAAGGAGAAGCTTGTCAAGGAGCTTAAGGATATGGTCGACAGCAGCGAAGCCGTTTATCTCGCAGCCGACCCCGACCGTGAGGGAGAAGCAATTTCGTGGCATCTTGCAACGGTGCTCGGTCTTGACCTTAACAAGAAAAACCGTGTCACCTTCAACGAAATCACAAAAACGGGCATTGCAAACGGCATGGCTAACCCCCAGAAGGTTAACATAGACCTCGTTAATGCACAGCAGGCAAGAAGAATTCTTGACCGCCTTGTGGGCTACAGATTGAGCCCCTTTGTTTCCCAGAAAATCAGAAGGGGACTTTCCGCAGGCAGAGTGCAGAGCGTAGCGGTAAGACTTATTGTTGACCGTGAGGAAGAAATCAATGCCTTCAAGCCCGAGGAATACTGGATTCTTGAGGCAAAGCTTGCAACCGCCCAGAGAAGAACCTTCACCGCAACCCTTTATTCCGACGAAAACGGCAAAATCAAGATTTCCGACGAGGCACAGGCAAAGAAATACCTTGAACGCCTTGACGGTGCAGACTATGAAGTCAAGTCTGTCAAAAAGGGTACAAGAAAAAAGAATCCCGCACCTCCCTTCATCACCTCAACCCTTCAGCAGGAGGCTTCAAGAAAGCTCGGATTTCAAGCTGAAAGAACAATGAGAGCCGCACAGGAGCTTTACGAAGGTGTTAACGTTAAGGGCACGGGCATGGTCGGTCTTATAACCTACATGAGAACCGATTCACTCCGAATTTCCGAAGAAGCAAGGGCAGCGGCAGGAGATTTTATTGCAAAAACCTACGGCAAAGAATATCTTCCCGAAAAGCCCGTATATTATAAATCAAGAGCGAATGCACAGGACGGTCACGAAGCAATCAGACCTTCAATTCCGTCGCTCACTCCCGACGACGTAAAGAGCAGCCTTACAGCTGACCAGTATAAGCTCTATAATCTTATCTGGAAGCGTTTCATGGCAAGCCTTATGGCAAGCTGCGTGCAGAACACAGTTAAGGCGGAGGTTCTTGCATCAAAGAACGGCAGCGAAAAGGAATTCTGCATCTTCACCGCAGCGGGCTATTCAATCAAGTTTGACGGCTTCACAAAAATCTATGACTTTCCCGAGGAGGATGCCGAAAAGGGCGTTCTTCCCGAAATCAAGGCAGAAGAAAAGCTCAAGCTTCGTGAGCTGATTCCCAATCAGCATTTCACCCAGCCTCCCGCACGCTTCACCGAAGCATCGCTCATCAAAGAGCTCGAAGAAAACGGCGTGGGCAGACCCTCAACCTACGCAACAATTCTTTCAACAATCATCAAGAGGGGCTATGTTCAGAGAAAGGCAAAGCAGCTTGCTCCCACGGAGCTCGGCATGGCAATCACGGGACTCCTCAAGGATAAATTCCCCAAAATCGTTAACACCAAATTTACCGCACAGATGGAAACCAACCTCGACAAGGTAGGTTGCGGCGAAGAGGATTACGTTAAGATGCTTGACGAATTCTACAGCGATTTTGAGAAAAATCTCGACAAAGCCAAGGTTGAGATGAAGAATGTCAAAATTCAGCTCGAGGAAGATACAACCGACATTCCCTGCGACAAGTGCGGCAGAATGATGGTCATAAAAACCGGCAGATACGGCAGATTCCTTGCCTGCCCCGGTTATCCCGAATGCAAAAACGCAAAGCCGCTTATTGTTAACACGGGAGCAAAATGTCCCGTCTGCGGCGGCGAAATAATCGAAAGAAAATCCAAAAAGGGTCACACCTTCTACGGCTGCGGAAACTGGCCCAAGTGCAACTTCATGAGCTGGGATGCTCCCGCAGGTGAGGATTGTCCCAAATGCGGCAAAACCCTTTTCAAGAAGAAGGGCGGCAAGACAATCTGCATGGCAGAGGGCTGCGGCTACGAAAAGTCATCAGGAAAGAAAAAGAGCGATGAATAAGGTTAAAATAATCGGCGGCGGCTTTGCGGGCGTTGAGGCGGCATGGCAGCTTGCAAACAGGGGAATAGAGGTTGAGCTTTATGAGATGAAGCCCGTTAAGTTTTCCCCTGCCCATTCGGGCGAAGGGCTTGCGGAGCTTGTCTGCTCAAATTCCTTCAAGGCAATGCGTCTTGGCTGTGCGGCAGGAATGCTCAAGGCAGAAATGGAGCTTATGGGCTCACTCTGCGTTGAATGTGCAAAGGCAACGGCTGTGCCCGCAGGCGGAGCACTGGCGGTTGACAGAGATAAATTTTCCGCACTTGTAACCGAAAAAATCCTTTCGAGAAAAGAAATTACCCTTATACGTGAGGAAATCACCGAAATCCCCGACGGCGTTGTGATTATCGCCGCAGGACCTCTTGCGTCAGAGGGAATTTCCGAAAAAATAAAGGAGCTTTGCGGCGGTAACCTGAGCTTTTTTGATGCTGCCGCACCCATCGTAACCGCAGAAAGCATCAACCTTGAAAAAGCCTTCATGCAGTCAAGATATGACCGAGGTGACCCCGAGGATTATATCAACTGCCCGATGAATAAGGAAGAGTACGAGGCGTTTTACGAGGCACTTGTCAATGCGGAGAGTGCTCCCACCCACGAATTCGACAAGAAAAAGGGCGTTTATGAGGGCTGTATGCCCATTGAGGTTATGGCGTCGAGAGGGCACGACACAATCCGTTTCGGTCCGATGAAGCCTTCGGGACTTCTTGACCCGAGGACAGGTCACAGACCCTGGGCAAACCTCCAGCTCCGCAAAGAAAATACCGCAGGAACGATGTATAATCTTGTGGGATTTCAGACAAACTTAAAATTCGGTGAGCAAAAGAGTGTTTTCTCAATGATTCCCGCTCTGGAGAATGCCGAATTTGTACGCTACGGCGTAATGCACCGCAACACCTTCATTGATTCGCCCCGACTTCTCGGCAGCGATTTCGGCTTCAAAGCAAAAGAAGGACTTTATTTTGCGGGACAGATAACGGGCGTTGAGGGCTATATGGAATCCGCCGCATCGGGAATTCTTGCGGGCATCAATGCCGCAAACCGAATTCTCGGCAAAGAGGTTTTTGTGCCCTCGGAGCTTACAATGACGGGTGCACTTGCACGCTATATCAGCGACGGCAGCGTAAAGAATTTTCAGCCCATGGGTGCAAGCTTCGGGCTTCTGCCTTCGCTTGACGAAAAAATCAGAGATAAAAAGCTTCGCTATGAGGCACTTGCCGAAAGAGGTCTGAATGCTTTAAAAGAACAAATTCAAATTAATAAATAATTTTTGTAACCGTAACGGTTCCATTTTAACGGAGGAATGTTCGTGATACTTGAAAAATTGATTTCATTGATTTGTGATGAACTCGGCTATGACGAGGATAAATTTGATGAGGACACCGCCATGAGCGAGCTTGTGGGCGATGACCTTGAGCTGCAGGAGCTTATTTCCGCAGCAGAAAACGAGTTTGATGTTGAAATCGGCGATGCAGACGGCGACACAACCGTCGGTGAGCTTGCCGAAATGATTGAGGAGTATATCAATTCCTGAGAAAGGAAGAAGAAAATGAACGAAAGTCTGGCAAAGCTCCAGGAGAATCTGGGCTATCGATTCAAGGATATCGAGCTGCTCAAAACCGCTCTGACCCATTCATCCTACGCCAACGAAAAGGGTGAGGGAGTTATATGCAACGAGCGTCTTGAGTTTCTCGGAGATTCGATTCTCGGCTTTGTTTCGGCAAAGTATTTTTATGAAAATTACAGCAATCTGCCCGAGGGAGAGCTGACAAAGCACAGGGCGGCAAGGGTCTGTGAAAATGCTCTCTGCGTGTTTGCAAAGGAGCTTGAAATCGGTCCCGCACTCCGTCTTGGCAAGGGCGAAACAAGAATGGGCGGCAGAGAAAGACCTTCAATTCTTGCCGATGCATTTGAGGCGGTGCTTGCGGCGGTGTTTCTTGACGGCGGTCTTGACGAGGCAAGCAAAATCGTTTTGAGATTTATTCCCAGACACGATGTTATTGAGGAGGTCAGGGACTACAAAACCATCCTTCAGGAGGTTGTTCAGCGTAACCGTGAGGAGCACGTTGAATATGTTGTGGTTGACGCATCGGGTCCCGACCATGCAAAGACCTTTACCGTTGAGGTGCACCTTAACAGCAACGTTATCGGCAGCGGCACGGGCAAAAGCAAAAAGCTTGCGGAGCAGCATGCGGCAAAGGAAGCCCTTGCTCTTATGGGAATAAAATGAAGCACGTTAACATAGCACTTTTTGTTGTGCACAAGGGTTGTCCGCATATGTGCTCGTTCTGCAATCAGCGCAGCATTTCGGGCAGCCAAAAGGACATTACCCCCGATGACGTGCATTCAGCCGCACAGACCGCAATCGCAACGCTTTCCGAGCGTGAGGCGGCGGGCGGAGAAATTGCCTTTTTCGGCGGCAGCTTCACCATGGTTGAAAGGGATTATATGATATCCCTGCTTCGTGCGGCTTATGAATACATAGAAAAAGGAATTTTCAAGGGCATAAGAATTTCAACCCGACCCGACGGAATTTCCGATGAAATCTGCACAATTCTCAAAAAATACGGCGTAACTGCCGTTGAGCTTGGAGCGCAGAGCCTTGACGAGCGTGTGCTTGCCCTTAACGAGAGGGGTCACACCTCAAAGCAGGTTGAGGATGCCTGCAGAATGCTGAAAAATTACGGCTTTGAGGTCGGTTTGCAGATGATGACGGGGCTTTACGGCTCGGAGGATACCGACAGTCTTGAAACTGCAGAAAAAGTTGTTGCTCTTGCTCCCGATACGGTAAGAATTTATCCTACCGTTGTAATAAAGGGCACAAAGCTTCACGATTTGATGCTCAAAGGAGAATTTATTCCGAAAGGGATTAACGAAACCGCAGACCTTTGCGCAAAGCTTATCCCGATGTTTGAAAATGCGGGTATAAAGGTCATAAGAGTGGGACTCCATTCGGGCGGCGGAGTTGAAGAGGGCTTTGCGGGCGGAGCTTATCACCCCGCTTTGCGTGAAATCTGCGAGGGCAGAATTTATTATAACAACGCACTTTCAGAGCTCCAAAAACAGCCGAAAGGGAAATATATTCTTTGCGTTAACCCCAAAGAAATTTCCAAAATGACAGGACAGAAGAAAGAGAATCTGACAAAACTCCGTGAAAGGGGCTATGACTGCACGGTTTCTGCGTGCGACGGGCTGCCGAAATACGGAGTTGAAATACGAAAAGGTTAGGTATTCAGATGATATTAAAATCGCTTGAAATGCAGGGATTCAAGTCATTCCCTGACAAAACCGTGCTTGAATTCGGCAAGGGCATAACAGCCGTTGTCGGACCAAACGGCTCGGGCAAAAGCAATATCTCCGATGCGGTGCGATGGGTATTGGGCGAGCAGTCCACAAAAACCCTGCGAGGAGCAAAGATGGAGGATGTTATTTTCGGCGGCACAAGTCAGCGAAAGGCTCTGGGCTATGCCGAGGTTACCCTGCGTCTTGACAACTCCGACAGGGGACTCAACAACGATAAGGACGAGGTTTCCGTAACCCGCCGCTACTACCGCTCGGGTGAAAGTGAATATAAAATCAACGGCGAGGTATGCCGCTTAAGGGATATCCACGAGCTGTTTATGGATACTGGTCTGGGTCGTGACGGCTATTCGATGGTCGGTCAGGGCAGAATTGCAGACCTTGTTTCCGCACGCTCAACCCAGCGCCGTGATATGCTTGAAGAGGCTTCGGGTATTTCCGCATTCCGCTACAGACGTGCCGATGCAAACCGCCGTCTTGACCAGGCGGAGGAAAACCTTGTGCGTCTGCGTGACATTCTTGCGGAGCTTGAGTCAAGAATCGGGCCTTTGAAAACCCAGAGCGAAAAGGCAATGAAATTTCTTGCCCTTGCCGACGAAAAGAAAACCCTTGAAATCGGCTTGTGGCTTCACACAATAGAAAAATCCAAAAACGGCTTGCGTGAGCAGGAGCATAAGCTCACTCTTGCTTCCTCGCAGTATGAAAAGACCGATAAGGAATTGGTCGAAATCATGGAAAAGATTGAGGCAGCAATCCGTGAGGGTCAGGAGATGACTCTTGAAATTGAGCGTCTGCGTCAGAGCATTTCCGACAGCGAAGAGGAAGCCGCCGTTATCGACGGACGAATCAACGTTGAGAAAAACACAATCGAGCATAACAATCAGACCATCGAGCGTATCAGCGGCGATATGGGTGACAGCGAAACCTCCGCTGCCGAAATCGATGCACAGATTGAGCAGGCACAGAAGGATATTTCCGAAAAAGAAGCTGCCGCAGAGCTCAAAAAAGCCGCTCTTGCCGAGGAGCTTCAAAGGCTCAATGAGTTGCTTTCGCAAAACAGCGAAAACAGCGAAAAAGCAAAGGAAATCAATGACAAAATAACCGCCGCAGCTCTTGAACTTGCCGACAAGCGTGTTGAAAAATCAACCGCACAGTCAGCCCGCAGAGAGCTTTCCGCCAGAATCGAAAACATCAACGAGGTTATCGAAACAAGGGGCGGAGTTATTGATAATCTTGAAAAAGAGATGGCGGATGCTCAAAAGGAGCTTGACCGTCTTAACGGTGAGGCGGCAGAGCACGAAAACTCTCTTGAAGGCTACAGAATGATAATCGGCACAAGAGCCGACAAGGTTGAGCGTTTCCGCAAAGAAATCGAAAACCTCAATCTTGACATTTACCAGAAAAATGCCCGCATAAAGATGCTTGATGACCTTGAAAAGAATCTTGACGGCTACGCAGGCAGCGTTCAGAAGGTTATCAAGGAGTCAAAGAGAGGCTCAATCAGGGGCATTCACGGCACTCTTTCACAGCTTATAACAACTCCCGCCGAATATGCGGTTGCAATCGAAACCGCTCTCGGTGCGGCAATTCAGAATATCGTTACCGACAACGAAAACACCGCAAAGCGAGCAATCAATTTCCTTAAGGAAAACAGAGCGGGACGTGCAACCTTCCTGCCGCTGACCTCCGTCAAGTCAAGACCCTTCACCGAAAAGGGACTTGAAAACTGCGAGGGCTTTGTTGACATGGCGGACAAGCTGCTTGATTTTGACCCGAAATATTCCGAAATCATCGGCTCTCTGCTTGCGAGAACAGCGGTTGTTGACAACATCGACAACGGCATCGAAATGGCAAAGAAATTCTCCTACCGCTTCAAGATTGTAACCCTTGACGGTCAGGTACTCAACGCAGGCGGCTCCATGACGGGCGGCTCAAGAGGCTCGGGAGCGGGATTTTTGAGCCGACAGACCGAAATCGAAAGCCTTAAGGAAAAGGTTTCGGCACTCGAAAAGACGCTCTCCGAAAAGAATGAGAGCTTCAAATCCCTTTCCGAGGACCTTGCACTTGTTCAGGCGGAGCTTGAAGCAAGCGAAGCCGAGCTCATCAAGGTTCAGGAGGATATAATCCGTGCGGAAAGTGCCCTTAATCTTGTTAAGGACAGATATTCCGCAGCAAAGGGTCATATCGACGAGCTTTCAGCCGAAAAGGAAAGAGCTTCGGCAAGAATTGCGGAATCCGAGCTTGCCGAGAAGAAGGCTGACGAAGAAATTGAGGCAATTTCAGCCCGCACCGAAAAGCTCAACGCAGAGCTTGACGGACTTAATGCCGAGCGTGAATCACTTGACAAGCTTCGCAGCGAATCGGCGGAAATTCAGAACGCACTCAACCTCGAAATCGTTGCACTTCACAAGGATATCGAGGCTGACAACGATATAATCGCAGGCTGCAATGAGCGAAAGGAAATCATCATCAGCCGTGCGGACAAGCTGGGCGAGGAAATTGCACAAATTAAGAAAGAAAACGAAGAAACGCTTGCAAATATTGCCGAATTGGAGCAAAAGGCGGCGCAGCTTCGTGAAAACTCGGTCAAGACCCGTGAAAGCATTGATTTGCTTATTGCAAAACGCACCGAGGGCGAGGCAAACAGCACAGCCCTTCGCACAAAAGAGCGTGAAATGACCGCCGAGCGTGAAAAGCTTGTTGCCGAGCTTGCAAGGCTTGAGGAACGCCGTAATGCGATGGATAACGAGCTTAAAACCGCACAGAACAAGCTTTATGACGAATATCAGCTTTCGCTGCGTGAGGCGGCTGACCTCGGAATTGTGCTCGATGATATTCCCAAGGCACAGCGTACCCTGCAGGAAATCAAAAACAAAATCCGTTCTTTGGGCAGCGTAAACGTCGGTGCGGTTGAGGAATACAAAGAGGTTTCCGAACGCTACGAATACATGAGCGCCCAGATTGGTGACATAGAAAAAGCCCGTGAGGAGCTTATCAAGCTCATTGAAGAGCTGACGGGCAAAATGGCGGAGCGATTCCGTGAGCAGTTCAGAAGAATCAACAACCATTTCGGCGAAACCTTCAAGGAATTGTTTGACGGCGGACGTGCAGAGCTTGTGCTTGATGACCCGCAGGATGTTCTTGAATGTAACATCAACATAAGGGTTCAGCCCCCCGGAAAGAACGTTCAGAATATTGACCTTCTTTCGGGCGGTGAAAAGGGTCTTGCCGCAATTGCACTCCTTTTCGCAATTCTCAAGGTTACTCCCGCACCCTTCTGCATTTTCGACGAGGTTGAGGCTGCTCTTGACGACGTTAACGTCAGCCGTTACGCATCCTATGTCCGTGAAATGACAAACAACACCCAGTTCATTCTCATCACCCACAGACGAGGCACAATGGACGAGGCGGATATGCTTTACGGCGTAACAATGCAGGAAAAGGGCGTTTCAAAGCTGCTTGAGCTCAAAACCGCAGAAATGGCAAAGAAACTCGGTCTTGAATAGACAAAAAACCGTAAATGACCGAAAAACGCTCTTGATTAATAAAATAGTGCATGATATAATACTAATGTATGAAAATATAGCAATAAATTGCTTTCAAGGAGGAACAGAAAATGTCAAACCACGGTATCATTACATACCCCGATGCGCAGGCTGTTCAGAAGCAGCTTGACGAGCTTATCAAAAAGCCTATCTATTCAATCAGCCCCGAAGCTCTTAAGGCTTACGAGGAAAACTATTTCGATAAGAAATGTGCAAAGTCAAAGGAAATGATTGAAGAAGCAAAGCAGGTTATTCCCGGCGGCGTTCAGCATAACCTTGCCTTCAACTATCCGTTCCCCCTTGTTTTCACAAAGGCAGAGGGTGCATATCTTTACGATATCGACGGCAACCGTTACTATGACTTCCTTCAGGCAGGCGGTCCCACCGTTCTCGGAAGCAACCCTCCCGCAGTTCGTGAAAAGGTTATTGAGCTCCTCAACACCTGCGGACCTTCAACAGGTCTTTTCCATGAATATGAATACAAGCTCGCCAAGAAGATTGCTGACCTTATTCCCAGCGTTGATATGTTCCGTATGCTCGGTTCAGGTACAGAAGCTTGTATGACAGCTATCCGTGTTGCACGTCTTGCAACCGGCAAGAAAAAGATTCTTAAGATGGGCGGCGCTTACCACGGCTGGTCAGATCAGCTCGGCTACAGCATCCGTGTTCCCGGCTCAAAGTTCACACAGGCTCCCGGCGTTCCCCTCTTCTGCTTCAGAGATACAGACGAATTCTTCCCCGGCGACCTCAATGACCTTGAAAGAAAGCTCAAGGCAAACAGACTCAAAGGCGGCACAGCAGCAGTTATGCTTGAGCCAGTTGGTCCCGAAAGCGGTACAAGACCCGTTGACAAGAACTTCTGCAAGGGCGTTGAACAGCTCTGCCGCAAGTACGGCGCACTCCTTATCTTCGACGAAGTTGTTACTGCTTTCCGCGTAAGCATGAGCGGTGCACAGGGCTATTTCGGCGTTTCACCCGACCTCACCGTATTCGGTAAGGTTATGGCAGGCGGCTATCCCGGTGCAGGCGGTCTCGGCGGTAAGAGAGAATATATGAAGCACCTTGGCTCCGGTCTTGACGGCGACGGCAAGAAGATCAAGAAGGCATTCTGCGGCGGTACAATGACCGCTAACCCCCTCAGCTGTATCGCAGGCTACACAATGCTTGAGGAAATGGAAAAGGCAGACGCTTGCTACAAGGCAGCACAGGCAGGCGACAGACTTACAGCAGGTCTTCAGGAAATCATCAAGAAGAGAAACCTTCCCTTCGTAGCATTCAACCAGGGTTCAATCTGCCACCTTGAAACCGTTGGTACAATGAACTATTCCATCAACTGGTGCAAGCCTTGGGGCATCCCCGGCGTTCTCAGCGCAACATCGGCACGCAAGAAGGAAATGACTCACATGGGTGCCGCTTACATGGCAGAAGGTCTTGTAACTCTTGCAGGCAGCCGTCTTTACACAAGCGCTGCTTACACAGACGAAATGATTGACGATGCAGTTGCAAGATTTGACAAGGTATTCGAAAACATCGTTTGCCTCGAGAAATAATTCCGACTGTAATAAATACGCCGTATGACCTTTATTCGCTTTCGACGTATACCCGATACGCCTTCATGCGAGAAAAACGCCATCCGTCATAATTTCTTATCAGTCAGCAAAAAACACAAAAATAATTACGGCGGGATAACCCATATCCCGCCTTCTTCTTAATTATGCGAAAGGAAAATAACCATGGATGTTTTAACCGCTAAACAACTTGTTATTGCTGCAGGCGAAAAGCTTGTTGAAACAGGTCTTATCGCAAGAACATGGGGTAACGTCAGCTGCCGTGTTGACGACAAAACCTTTGTTATAACTCCCAGCGGCAAGCCCTATATCGGTCTTACTCCCGACGATATCGTTGAGGTTGCAATCAATACCCTCGAATGGGGCGGCAACGTTAAGCCTTCTTCCGAAAAGGGCATTCATGCCGAGGTTTACAAGGCATATCCCGAAGCCGGCTTTGTTATCCACACCCACCAGAAGGTTGCTTCCGCAGTAAGTGCCCTTTCAAACGGAATTGAATCCGTTGCGGGCGAAGCTGCAAAGCTTATCGGCAACGTAATCCATCTCGGCGGCTACGGTCTGCCCGGCACAAAGAAGCTCAAGAAGGGCGTCACCAATGCTCTCAAGCTCAGCCCCTCAAAGGCAGTTATTATGGCTCATCACGGTGCTCTTTGCTTCGGCAAGGACAGCGACGAGGCATTCGAGGTTGCAAACTCCCTTGAAAAGGTTTGTGCAGATTACATTCTTGAAAACGCAAAATCAAAGCTCGGATTAAAGTCAGACAATCTCGATGATTTCTGTACTGAAATTGCAGATAAGCTTACAAAATCTCAAAAAACTGTTGAAATTGATAAATCTATGTTGTATAATAGTACCTGCAACAGAGAGAGCGGCGAAATCGTTTTCACAAACCAGACCGACGGCTCTGAAATTTCAATGCCTATCAACGGCGGTGCAGGCGTTGCGGCTCTTGCGGAAATCGCAGAGGCACACAGAGATATCTATAATGCCTGCCCCAAATTCAACAATATAATCCATAACGCATCAAACGAGGTTGTTGCCGTTTCAAGACTCGGCAAAACAATGAGGCCTCTGCTTGATGACTTTGCTCAGATTTGCGGTCCCACCGTTAAATGTGCAAAATCCTATGATAAAGCCGCAAAGGCAATCAAGGGCAAGAACGCAGTTCTTATCAAGGATAAAGGTGCACTTTGCTGCGGTGCCAACGAAGGCGACGCACAGGCGGTTGACATGATTATGAGCAAGAGCGGCCTCACCTTGCTGACAACAAAGGTTTTCGGCAAGTCAAAGGCAATCAACCCCGCTGAAGCTTGGCTTATGAGAATTGTTTACACTCTCAAGTATTCAAAGCAGGCTTCAAAATAATTAATTTGACCACTACCATCTTTTGTCCCCCCCGTTTTATACGAGAAAAATCCGAGGCTGTTGGCCTCGGCTTTTTCTTTATACGGCAAAAAATCCCCCGAACTTGCAGAAGTTCGGGGGAAAATTCATTTAAAACATTGCTTTGAAGGGATTGAACAGGTATTCGTTGAGAACCTCACGGATGCCCTTGAAAATAAGAGTGAAGGTGATGGGGAGCATTTCGGAATAGCCTGCCGTGCCGTAGTTATCATAAAGCCAGATGCTCATTTTTGAGAAGAAACCGGAGGGCTCTTCTTCTTCGTCGGCACCTCTTGCACCAACCTTAACAAGGATAGCCTTGAGTCTTTCTTCGATTTTTTCCTCCTGACCCTGATAGCAAACCGTGCCGTTAACAAAAGCTTCCGCTTCTTCAATTGCAGCAGCAAGCTCTGCGGCATCGTCTGCGTTCAGCTTTGAGGCGTCAACTGCCTTTGCGGCGGGGATGAGATTATTTTTGAGATCTCTGGGGTCTCTTGCACCGTTGAACTGGGGATAATCGGGAGTGGAGTAAACGCTCTTGATGTTATCGGTTGCAAGAAGCTCGGTTGCAAGGCTGATTATGATATCGTTTCTTGCGGTCTTTTCGTGATTCTGACCGTCAAAGTAGAAGGTTGTGTCGGGAAGAAGTCCTGTTGAAGCGTCAACAACATTGTCGGGAGAAATGTGGTTGTGGGAGGGGTCGGAGCAGTTTTTGCTTGTGTTAGCCTGCTTGTAATCCTCACCGAGAGTTTCGCCGACGATAGCGGAGTGAACGCCCATTGCGGTTGATGAAAGGTGGATAACGCCGTCTGCGTTGTCCTCATTCCATGAAGTGCCTATCTGATAGAGGGGTGCATCGTAGTCAACGATGTTGTAAACCTCAACGCCCTTGTCAACAAGAGTCTGAATGTTTTTCAGAGAATTCTGCTGTGCTTTGTAGTATCTGTCGGTCTGCTTCTTGATTTCGGGCTTGTTTGCAAGAAGTCTTGCGGCAGCCGAGGGATAATCCTCCTTGGGGCAAAGTCCCCAAAGGCTTGTTATGTTTGCGGCAACGTCTTCGATAAGGCAGTCTGCAACGTTGTTGAGCACGCCGAGAAGGACCTCGTCGGGAAGAATTCTTGCGATAACCTCAATCATTCTTGCGTCTTCTTCATCCATAAGGGTTTCAAGGAAGCCGTTATAGAGGAAATCCTTGTCAAGGAAAGCGAGCTCTTTGTTGTAAAGGTCGCCGACGATGGTTGAGCCGTTGAGTGCGGGAACAATGTAAACAACCTTGTTGAGCTTATCCATAACGTCGGGATAATAGTCAAGAAGTCCGTTTGCGATTGAGCCGCCCATGCTGATGGGAACGATGTTAACCTTATCGTGGCCTGTTTCTTCGATAACCATGTTTATGAAATCATAAAGACCGTCAATGGTTTCGTTAACGTTTGCAAATGAGTTGTATGCGTAATAATAGAGGTGGTCTTCACCTGCGATTTCGGAATATGCCTGAAGGGGAATGTTGTCATAGATTTCGCCCTTTTCGTAGTCGCTGCATTCGGCAACGGAATAGGGATATCTTTCAACCTCAATGTTGCCTGTGTTTTTGCCGTTTTCATCGCAAAGGTTAACCTCAAAAGCATCAAGAACAACATCACAGAGAGCGTCTGAAAGACCCATGTCATGCTGTGTGAAAAGAGTGAGAAGAACGGGAAGGATTACCTTGGGAACGATTGAAGCAACGTCGAAAATTGCGGGGAAGCAGCCGATTCTGTCGCCGTCGTCGTCAAGAAGATAGTCGCCGTTTTCGTCAAGTGCCCAAACGTTGGACTGACCGATGCCGGGAACAACGATTGAAGGGCAGATATCGCAGTTTCCGCCGCATTCGGTTTTAACCTCGGAAGCGGATGCAAAAATTGCGGCACCCGACATGATGATTGAAACGGCAAGGAGAACTGATATTATTTTTTTCATAATTAACATCATCCTTTAACTGAAAAGATTCTTTATGTCTTGGAATATGCTTTTTACGGCAAGGCCGGGAAGCTCAAAGAAGCCGTTTGTGCCTGTGTATTCATAAAGGAAATCGCTGAGCTTTGTGAAAAAGCCTTCTTCCGGTGCGGGGTAGGGGTCACAGGATATAAACTGGGGATAAGCAGGGTCGGAATAAACATCGGTGATTTTGTTTTCGAGGATTCTTAAAGCAAGGGTGAGAATGGTGGTGTTCAATGCGGTCTGCTCGTGCTTCTGTCCGTCGAAATGGAAGGTTGTGTCGGGAAGAAGACCTGTTGAAGCGTCAACAACATTGTCGGGAGAAATGTGGTTGTGGGAGGGGTCGGAGCAGTTTTTGCTTGTGTTAGCCTGCTTGTAGCCTGCGGGAAGGGTTTCGCCGACATTTGCGGCATGTACGCCCATTGCGGTTGAAGCAAGAGGAATCATACCGTCTGCCATTTCCTTGTCATAGGATTCACCGATGCCGTACATCTGAATATCGTATTCGGCAACGGTAATAACCTCAACGCCCTTGTCAACAAGCTTCTGAATATTCTTGGATGAATTGAGCTGTGCCTTATAATATTTGTCGGTCTGCTTCTTGATTTCGGGTCTGTCGGAAAGATACATTTCGGCAGCCTCGGGATAGCTTGCGGAGTCACACATTGCCCACATGCTTGTGCTCATTGTCATGATATCTCTGACAAGAACGTCAACGCCTTTTTCAAGACCTGCCATCAAAACCTCGTCGGGAAGAATTCTGACAAGAGTTTCAATCATTGATGCGGTTTCAATATCAAAGAAGGTTGAAAGAAGACCTGTGTAAAGCACGTCGGGGTCAAGAAGTCTGATTTTATCGGTGAAAATATCGCCGATGAGTGTTGTGCCGTCAAGGCAGGGAACAATATAAAGAACCTTTTCAATGCAGTCCATGATATCGGGATGATATTCAAAAAGAGCGTTTGAAAGTGTTCCTCCCTGGCTGATGGGGGAGATGATAACCTTATCGTGACCTGTCTGCTCCATAACCATGTGAATAAAGTCATAAAGCTCGTTGGTTGTGTCGATATGGTTTCCGAATGAGTTGTAAGAGAAATAATAGAGATGGTCTTCGGGAAAGCTGCTTTCATGAAGGTTGAGGGGAACATGGTGATAGGGAGATTCCTTTTCTTCTTCTGTGCAGTCAGCAAGAGAATAGGGATACTTTTCAACCTTAACATTCTTTGAGGTCTGGGCATTGCTGTCGCATTTATTGATGCCGAAAATGGTGTTTATGATGTCTGCAACGGCATCGGAAAAGCCCATGTCGCTTTGAGTTGCAACCGAGAGAAGAAGGGGCACGATTGCGGTTTTGATAATTGCTCCGATGTCAATAACGCCGGGGAATACGGCGGTTTTGTTGCCGTCTGAATCAAGAACGAATTCGCCGTCATCGTCAACAAGCCAAACGTTGGACTGACCAAGACCGGGAATGATGATTGTGGGATAATATTCGCATTCGCCGTTTTTGCACTCACCGCCTGCAGTGAATGCCGAAGCACTAACCGCAAACATTGAGAAAATCATTGTAACGCAAAGGAAAAGCGATATAAATTTTTTCATTATACATTCTCCTTGATTTTATAAAGGTGAACGGAAGCGGATTCCGTTCACCTTTGCAATTAAAATTAAGCGAAAATACCGCCGATAAGCTTGCGAACGGGAGAGAGAATCCAGTCTACAAGGCTGCCGCCGCCGAGCCAGTCAACAAGACCCTTACTTGCGCTTTCAAGAGCGTTTTCAAAGAAGATGTCTGTGTCGGAGGGCTCTTCGGGATAGCTGTAAAGACCGTGCTTTGCAAGGATAGCGTTGAGTCTGTCCTCTGCAGCCTTAACAGCGTTCTGGTCAACAACTGTTGCATTAAGAACAGCTTCGCCCTGTGCAATAGCCTCTGTAAGTTCTTTCTTGTCCTCTGCGGAAAGGGTGATTTCGCCCTTTGCATCCTTTTCAAGAAGTTTCTTTGCATCGGGAATTCTCCAGCGGCGGATGTACTTTGTGTTGCAGCTGCCGTTGAACTGGGGATATGTTGCGGGGTCGTCGTTAACGCTTGAAACTCTGTCCATAAGAATGTGGCCTATAAGGTTAAGAACAACGTCATTGTTGCCGACCTCGTGATGCTGGTCAAGGAAAATCCATGTGTTTTCGGGAAGGATTGCGGTTGAAACGTCAACCTTGTTGTCGGGTGAAATGTGTTTATGGTTTGCGTTCTTGCAGTATGTGTTCTTTTCGTAGTCAATGTCTGCAAGGGTTTTGCCTGCGGGAGCACCTGTTGCACCGAGAGTTGTTGAGGTGAGGTTGATGATACCGTCTGTGTTGTATTTGTGAGCGGATTCAACGATACCGAAGAAGGTGTAATCCTGCTCGCCGAAGGAAAGGTTTGAGCCTGCAACGAAGTTTACGGTAACGCCGTCTGCAACAGCGTCAAGGATGTTCTTCTTGAGGTTAAGTCTTGCCTGCTGGAAGCGGTCTGTCTTTTCCTTAAGAACCTTCTTTGCGGGGTCGTTGTTGAGATATCTTTCTGCAAGAGCATCATATCTGTATGAGGGAATCATTGCCCAAATCTGGGGGCAGTTAATCATCATTGTGTCAAGGATTGCACTGATTGCACCCGTGAGAATTGCATCTACGCCCGAGCGGGGAAGAATGTGAAGGATGCAGTTGATGAGATAGCCGAGAGCAACGTCATCGCCGAGAATGGGGGGAATGAATTCGTGATAGAAATACTCGTCGGCAAGGTTCCACTTTCTGTCCATCATGTCTGCAACGATGTCTGTACCGTCAAGGCAGGCAACAGCGGTAACGATTTCGTCAAGCTTATCGTGACCGTACTTGTCGAGATAGGATGTGAGGATTGTACCGCCGAGTGAAACGGGAAGAAGAGTAACCTTATCGTGACCTGTCTGCTTCTTAACCATTTCGATGTATTCGTCAAGCTCGTCAGCGCTCTTCATGGGGTCGCCTACAAGGTTGAAGGTGAAGAGATAGATGTGGTCGCCGCCGTATTCCTTTTCGATAGCCTGAAGAGGAATCATGGTGTAGAGCCAGTCCTTATCGTCCTCGGTCATTTCGGAAATGGGGTGATTCCATCTCTGTGTCTGAAGGTTGTTGACGTGGTTACCGTCATTGTTGCACTCCTGTACCCAGAAAGCAGCGGAAGCAGCCTTATAAGCAGCCTGCTCAAGACCGATGTCGTGCTGAAGAAGAATGGTTGCAAGAAGGCTTAAAACAACGCCGGGGATTGTGCCCCAGAGCTTGCTGAGCTCGAGGATGAGAAGTGTGCCGCCTACCTGATTGCCGTCAGCGTCAAGATAGGGGGTGTTATCTTCATTGTAAAGATATGTGGGTGAATGGTTGATGCCGGGAAGGATGATTACGGGCGAGCGGTCGCATTTGCCGCCGCAGTCGGTTTTTGTTTCGGTTGCGGCTGTTGCTCCGACAGCGCCAACGGAAACAAGCATTGCTGCGCACAGAATGAGAGAAATAGCTCTTTTGATTCTGTTCTTCATTTTTAAAACACTCTCCTTAAAGGTTTTTTGACAGCTGTGTTTTTATTCCGTCAAATACACAAATGATTTTAACACATATTTTATATAATTTCAACAATATTTATTAAAAATATATTAATAATATTACATCAAAATGGAAAATATGTGTCAATTATTGCCGCTCCCTTGACGGCAATCCTTTAAAAGTGGTATTATTTATTTCAGAGTGTAATGAGGAGAATAATATATGATTAAGAATATAGTTTTTGATATGGGCGGGGTGCTGATTGACTATAACCCCGAAAAAACGCTTTACGGAATATTTGACAGAGAAACTGCCGATATTCTTCTCAAAGAGATTTTCAGAAATCAGCTCTGGACGGATAAGGACAGGGGGATAATCACTCCCGCAGAAATAATGAAAATCAAAAAGGATGCAATTCCTGCTGAAACGTTTGAAAAAGTCAGCGAAATGGTTGAGAACTTTTATCCCTATATGCCGCCGTTTGAGCAGATGTATGATTTTATTAAAGGGCTCAAGGAAAACGGCTACGGAATTTATCTGCTTTCCAACGCATCTGCGGATTTTCATGTCAACAGCAAGGGTATTTCCGCTCTCACCCTGTTTGACGGAGTGCTGATTTCGGCAGACTATAAGCTTCTCAAGCCCGAAAAGGAAATCTATGAGGCTCTTTATGAAAAATTCAGCCTCAAGCCCGAAGAATGCTTTTTTATCGACGATGTTCAGAAGAATATTGACGGTGCAAGGGCAACGGGCATGGACGGTCATTGCTATTACCACGGCGACCTTGAAATTCTTAAGAAAGATTTGATATCAAAAGGCGTAAAAATATAAAAGGACAGCTTTTGCTGCCCTTTTGGTCAGTTTGTTTTATTGTAGGAAGTAAGTCTGAAGTCTTTGATATCAACCGTGCAATCGTAGTTTCCGTGAATTTCAAAGCCGATGTTTGTGCCGCCGATATAAAAATCCTCTTTTGAAACTGCCGTGCCGAAGGTATCGGATTCATTTGCACGCTTTATTGCATCCTCGATGTGGGGTGTGAGGTCAAGCTCAATATGCACCCATTCGTCCGAAACAAAGGGCTTGCCGTTTCTGAAAAGCGACCTGCCTTTAAAGCCGTAGGTATCCTTTGTTGAAACGCAGTAAATCATTTTGTTGCTTGCCTTGTCAAGTGCCCAGTAGGCGTCCTGATATCCTCTGTCATCAAAGAGATTTACGCCGAACCATATGAATTTCTGATTGTCTGTGCCGCAGAGATAGAAATAGGCAAGATACTGTGCCGCATTTATGCCCTCTTTGTTTACGGTGTCAACAAAATCCGAAAGTCGGATATCAAGCGAAAGAACGATTCTGTCTGCGGAGCAATTATAGAAGCTTTTGTCTGAATCCGAAAGAGTGTTATAGCTGACAATCGGTGACTGCTCAAGCAGAAGATGAGGCCAGCTTTCATCGCCTGCAGGCTGACCGTTATAAACATTTGCCGCATTCAGCCGCATGGAAACCGATTTGTCGGCGGGGTTATACCTCACGGTTTTGGAAATTCCGTCGGTTATGGTGTAAGGGTCGCTTTCGGCTCTGTCTGCCCACAGACATTTTCCGCTGCTCCATTGAGCGATTGACCAGTCGGGAATTTCATCGGAGGAGCCGTAAGTGAAGTTGCCGAGCTTAACGCCGTTTCCGTTTTCGGTTTGCTGCGAAACAACGGAAAAACCCTTTGAAAAATCGGGGTCATTAAAAAGCTGCTTGGAGTCATATCCCTTAATCGGCAGACCGAGAGCAGACGAAATTGTTATGTAAAGAATAAAAAACAGCGATAATATTTTACCGAACATATAATTCACCTCAACGGAATTATATCATTAAAACGAATATATTACAATCTTTTCCAAGGAAAAACATATATGAATTGCTACACCGAAATTGCAAAAAACACAACCGAATTTCTGGCTCTTGCCAACGTTATCCGAAAAAACCGTTTGCCTGCGGGCGTAACGGGGCTTTCGCATATCCACAAGGCACACGTTATCGCATCAATGTGTATGTGCCTTATGCGAAAGGCAATCGTTGTAACTCCCGATGAAGCACAGGCAACAAGGCTGCGTCAGGATATGGAAGGCTTCGGAATAAGAGCCCTGCTTTATCCTGCAAGAGATTTTTCGTTCCGCACGCTTGAAACCGTTTCAAGAGAATATGAGCACGCACGGCTCAAGGTGCTTGACAAAATGCTTTCGGGCGATTATGATGCGGTTGTTCTTTCCGCCGAAGCCGCAACCCAGCTGACCGTGCCTCCCGCAATGCTGATGAATAACAGCTTTTCCGTTGAAGCGGGGGAGGATTACAACAGCGACGAACTCATAGTCCGCCTTATCCGCTGCGGCTACACCCGAAGCGAGCAGGTTGACGGACCGGGTCAGTTTGCGTTAAGGGGCGGAATTCTCGACTTTTTCCCGCCCGATTCGCAGTATCCCTGCAGAGTTGAATTCTGGGGCGATACCGTTGACAGCATCTCGTTTTTTGACCTTGAAACCCAGCGAAGAACGGACATGGCGGAGGAAATCCGCATAACTCCCGCAAGGGAAATTCTCTGCACCGATGAAATGCTGCTTGCACTTCTTGAAAAGCACATTTCCGAAAACAAATTGAAGGGCGATGCCCTCAAAAACATAAACGAAGATATTGACAGGCTGAGGGACGGGATTCGTCTTTCCTCGGCTGATAAGTATTTACCGCTCATTTATCCCGAAAGTGCAAGCGTTTTTGACTATGCGAATAACGCAATGCTTTTTGTTTGCGAAAGCTTCAACGTCAAGGATAAATTCAACGCCTGCTGCCAGCTGATGAACGAAACGATAAAAGGTCTTTTTCAGGACGGTACGCTCTGCAAAGGTCTTGACCGCTATATAATTCAGCTGCCCGAGCTTTTTGCGAAATATGAAAAAATGGGTGCGGTTTATCTTGACAACCTGCCCCGAGGCAGCTTTGACACTCCCGTCAAGGAGCTTATAACCTTCAGCGCAAAGCAGATAAGCCCGTGGAACGGAACTCTGACTGCCCTTGTTGATGACCTTGACGCAATCCGTGAAAGAAAGGGCTGGACCGTTGCCGTGCTTGCGGGCACGGACAAGGCGGCAAAAACTCTTGCCGATGACCTTGAAAAAGAGGATGTTCCCGCACTTTTCTGCCCCGTTCCGCCTGCGGAATTTCCGCAGAAAACGGTCTGCGTTCTGCCGGGAGGTTTTTCGGCGGGCTTTGAATATCCTGCCGCGAAATTCACCCTTTTAACCTACCGTGCAAGAACTCCGGGCAAGAAAAACAGGGTTGCAGTAACCAAAAGAGGCAAGAATGCCTTTAACAATCTCGATGAGCTTCACAGGGGCGAATATGTTGTTCATGCTACCCACGGCATCGGTATTTTCGAGGGAATCCAGACCCTTGAAGCATCGGGAAACACTAAAGACTATATTAAAATTCAGTATGATAAGGGCGACAATCTTTATGTGCCCGTAACCCAGCTTGACCAGGTTTCGAAATATATCGGACCAAAGAGCGACGACAAGCCGCTGAAACTCAGCAAGCTTGGCGGAAAAGACTGGCAGAAAACCCGTTCAAAGGTCAAGAGTGCCGTCAAGGATATGGCGAAGGAGCTTATTGAGCTTTATTCCAAGAGAATCAAAATCAAGGGACACTCATTCTCGCCCGATACCGATATGCAGAACGATTTTGAACGCCGTTTTGAATTCGTTGAAACCGATGACCAGCTTCGCTGCATTCACGAAATCAAAAAGGATATGGAAAAGCCCTATCCCATGGACAGACTGCTCTGCGGCGATGTCGGCTTCGGCAAAACCGAGGTTGCGCTGCGAGCGGTGTTCAAGTGTGTTGCCGACGGCAAGCAATGTGCAATCCTTGTTCCAACAACAATCCTTGCACTTCAGCATTACCAGACCATTTTAAGACGCTTCGAGGGCTTCCCCGTTGAGGCGGGTATGCTTTCACGTTTCTGCACAAGAAAAGAAATTTCAAAAACCCTTGACGGTCTGCGAAGGGGCTCGGTTGATATTGTTGTGGGCACTCACAGACTGATTTCAAAAGACGTTCAGTTCCGTGATTTGGGACTGATTATCGTTGACGAGGAGCAGCGTTTCGGCGTTGCACAGAAGGAAAAGCTGAAAAGCCTTTTCCCCGCCGTTGATGTGCTGACCCTCACCGCAACCCCCATTCCCCGCACACTCAACATGGCTATGACGGGAATCCGTGATATGTCGGTGCTTGAGGAAGCTCCGCAGGACAGACAGCCCGTTCAGACCTATGTTATCGAGCACAATATGCCCGTTCTTGTTCAGGCAATGGAGCAGGAGCTTCGCCGTGGCGGACAGGTTTATTATCTTTATAACCGAGTTGAGGATATCGAGAAAAAAGCAGCCGAAATCAAATCCATGCTGCCCGATGCAAATATCGGAGTCGGTCACGGAAAAATGAGCGAGGATGAACTCAGCGAGGTCTGGAGAAGGCTTCTTGAAGGCGAAATTGATATTCTTGTCTGCACAACCATTATCGAAACGGGCGTTGACGTTCCCAACGCAAACACGCTCATTATTGAAAACGCCGACAGAATGGGTCTTGCCCAGCTTCATCAGATAAGGGGTCGTGTTGGCCGCTCGTCACGCCGTGCAAGTGCGTATTTCACCTTTACAAGGGGCAAACAGTTAAGCGAAATTGCAACCCGCAGGCTTGATTCAATCAGAGAATTTACCGAATTCGGTTCGGGCTTCCATATTGCCATGCGTGACCTTGAGCTGCGAGGTGCAGGCAGCGTGCTTGGTGCAAATCAGCACGGACACATGGAATCCGTCGGCTATGAGATGTATGTAAAACTCCTCGAGCAGGCAATCAGCGAGGAAAAGGGCGAAAAATCCGATGTGCCCGAAAAGGACTGCGTTATTGACCTGCCCATTGACGCACACATTCCCGATGACTATATCGAAAGCGTGCCCCAACGCTTGCAGATTTACCGCCGCATAGCCGATATCAAGACCAACGAGGATGCCTCGGACGTTATCGACGAGCTTTGCGACCGCTTCGGCGACCCGCCCGAAAGCGTTGAGGGACTTATAAAAATTGCCCTGCTGCGAGGTAAGGCAGCAAGGCACGATATCTATGAAATCACGATGCAGAGCGACAGAATTATTTTCAGAATAAACCTGCTTGACATGGAAAAAATCGCCATGTGTTCGGCTCATTTCAAGGGCAGATTCGTTGTCAGCGCAGGCAACGGCAAGCCCCATATCGCCGTGCGTCTGCTCAAGGGCGAAAACCGTCTGGGGCTCATTGAGCGTGTGCTTGATTTCATGGACGAAAAGCCCGAATAACGAAGGTGCCGTTATGATTGCAAAAGATGTAAAACTAATTGAATATTCAAAAACGGTTGACAGGTGGAACAGCATAACCCATGCTGTCGGTGCGGTGCTTTCCGTTCCCGCATTGGTTATTCTGCTTCTGCGTGCCGACGGTGCAAGAGCGGTCAGCTCGGCGTTAATCTACGGGCTTTCCATGCTTGCGGTTTATACCGTTTCGGCGGTATACCACGGGCTGAAAAGCGGTGAAGCAAAGCGGCGGGCAAGGCTTGCCGACCATTCCGCAATTCCCGTTCTCATTGCAGGCACGGCAACCCCCTGTGCACTTCTGACGCTTTATGAAATCAGCGTTCCGCACAGTATAACGGTGTTTGCGATTGCATGGTTTTGTGCCACCTTCGGAGTAATCTCAAAGCTTTTCTTCTTTGAAAAGCTGAAAGCCGTCACCATGGCGGTTTATATCGTTTCATGTGTTGTGATGCTTTCGTGTGCGTTGCCGCTGCTTGACAGAATTGACCTTGAAGCATTCTTCGGACTTGTTCTGGGCTGTGTTTTATATCTCATCGGAGCAATTTTCTGCTACCTCGGAATAAAGCGACCCGTACTTCACGTTGTGTTCCACGTTTTCGTTCTGCTTGCAAGTGTCACACATTATATTGTAATTTTGAACTATGCATTTTAAAAAAAGACCGTCCGACGGAGCGTTGAACTCTGCGGGCGGTCTTTACAATTCAGAACATTATAAGAACTGTGGAAACAAAAGCGATTGCGGTTGAAACAAGGGTTTTAACCGAGGGCTTTTCCTTGCGGATAAGGCTTATCAGCGTTGAGAAAACCATAACTCCGCCCGTTGTAATCGGGAACTGAACCGATGCGGGCAGGGCGGTAAGAGCAATGAAGCAAAGCAGATTGCCTATGCCGTTGCAGACGGCGTGACCCGAAATACAGCCGAATTCCTTGAAGGAAATCTTTGCGATTTTCTTGTTTTTGATGAGCTGCCACATAAAGCAGATGATGAAAACCGATGCGTTGATTGTTGCCATGAAGCTGCGGCTGTCAACGGCAAGGGCTGCGTTTGACTGGTGGATTTTCGCAAGCACTCCGACCATGCCGTTGAGAAAGAAAACGGCAAGATAATATTTGAGGTTGTTTCCTTTTTTCTCGCTTTTTTCAAAGCTTAATGCGGTTGCGGTTCCGATAAGCAGAACGCAGAGGAATTTTGCAATTCCGAACTCCTCATTGCAGAAAACAACGCCGTAAACAAGGGGAAGAATCATTCCGCCGAGCATGGCGAAAATGGAATAAACCGAAAGGTTTGCCGTTGCGAAGGATTTGAGTCCCGCATAGCCGTAGCCCATGACAACTGCGGCATAAATAACGGAAATCAGCAGCGAAAACCAGTTGATTTCAAGTCTGAAGCCGTTGAGAAGCAGCATAATGATAAAGCTGACTCCGTGGGTATAGCCCGAAAAAATGAGAGTTGAGTCAATGCCGTCGCCGTTGAGGGAGCGGAATTGCTGGTTAAATAAAAATTGAAGTGCAAACAGCAGCGCTGCCGCAATCAGCATAACATAGTTCATATTATCACCCGTAAAAAGATTTCCGTACTATTCTATCAGCAAGTTGCAGAATTTTCAATAATTTTCTTTTATATTTTCAAACATATTCAGACCCTTTCTCTTGCGTTATGACAAAATTCCTGTTAGAATGATGAAAAGAGGTGAACAGCTTGGATATCAAAGCAATCCTACGAAACTATTATAATAAATTTACCCGTGATTTTGCGAATTGGCTCAGCCCGAGAAGGCAGAATTATCTCTACCGTAAACGCTGGCCGCGTTTATATAAAAAGTATTCAAAAAAGCCCATTGACCCCAAAAAGGTTGTGCTTGCCTATTCCCATCTTTACAAGAAAATGCCCGATAATTTGAGCTGCATCAAGGAATATCTTGAGGTCAGAGGCTATGAATGCGTTGTTATTGACTTTGCGGAGCAGACAAGAATATGCAGAATCGGAATAATAAACGAAATTCTCAAATGCTTCTGGGGCAAAAAGTTTTTCAAGGCTTACGGCAACGCAAAGGCTCTTTTTCTGACGGACTATTATTTTCCCGCATATGCCTGCAAGCCCCGTGAAGGGCAAAGCGTTGTTCAGCTCTGGCACGGCTGCGGAGCCTTCAAAAAGTGGGGCTACTCCACGGCGGATAAAAAATGGGGTGCAAGCAAAGAGCAGCTTGACAAATTTCCCATTCACAACACCTATACCCATGTTTGTGTTTCGTCGCCCGACGTCGGCTTTGCCTATGCGGAGGCATTCGGCTGCAGCGAGGATGTGATTCATCCCCTCGGCGCACCGAGAACAGACGTATATTTTGACCCCGTTTTTGTTTCCTCGGGAAAAAGCAAGCTGCATGAAATGTTCCCGCAAATCGGAAACAGAAAGATTATTCTCTATGCTCCCACCTTCCGTGGCGACAGCATTGCCAAGTCATACATAAAAAATATGCTGAAAATCGATGAGATGTATGAAGCACTTTCAAAGGACTATGTTCTGCTCATAAAGCAGCATCCGCTGACGGCAAAGGCTTTCAAGCTCGGCAGGGAGCAGCTTGAAAAATATTCGGATTTTGTGTTTGATATTTCAAAAACCGTTGAAATCGACACGGCACTCTGCGGAGCGGATTTGGTTATAACCGATTATTCCTCGCTGATTTTCGAATATGCCATTCTCGAGCGACCCATGATTTTCTTTGCCTACGACCTTGAAAGCTATGAAAACGCAAGAAGCTTTTATTTTGAATATGAGGGCTTTGTTCCGGGCGAAATCGTTACCGACACCGACGGAATAATCAACGAAATAAAGCGGCTTGAAACGGAGTTTGATGTTGAAACTGTACGCAGCTTCAAAAACAGATTTATGTCTGCCTGCAACGGCGACTCAACCGAAAAAATCATTGAAACGGTTTTATAAAAAGAAAGGGTGTGTCAGTTGGGGCACACCCTTTTTTGAGCAAAAAAATAGCCGCCCTTTTGGGCAGCTAAATAAAAAAGTGTCGGCGTCGACCTATCTTCCCGGGCCGCTTCCAGCCAAGTATTTTCGGCACTGTTGAGCTTAACTACCGTGTTCGGGATGGGAACGGGTGGACCCTCAACGTCATCAACACCGACTAAGAAAACGCAACGGCGTTTCTTGAATGCTTGATGATTATATACCCTATTTCGCTGTTTGTCAAGTGTTTTTTCAAAGTTTTTTAAAAATTTTTTCACAAGTTTGTTTTTTGTCTTAAAACGCAAGAAAAAGGCACTTTTCAGCACCTTTTTCTGCATGGGGTTGAATTGAGGAGGGGTATTGCGTGCTCGAAAATGAGCAGTACTTCGCAGGTTGCGGCTCCTGCTTGGTACATTCAGATAATACCCCGAAAATATTAATTCAGTATGAATTCAATTTTAACGTTTGTAAGATATTTTGTTAATAGTTGAATTCGGGATAAAATTCGGCAATGTATTTCTCAACATCGGCTCTTGTACCCTTAAACGGTCCGACGGTTTCCATTTTCAGCGATACCGTTGCCGTTGCGGTGAGCAGGGATTCGGGAATGGATTTTGTGAGCCTTTCGTTTATGTAGGCGGCAAAGGTTGTGTCGCCTCTGCCTGTTCTGCCGCTTAAGTTTCTTGCTTTTATGGGGCAGGCGTAAAATTCTTTTCCGTCATAAACAAGGACCTCGCTGTTATGGGTAATCAGAATTTCTCTTGCACCCCAAGAATAAAGATGGCGTGCAGCCTGTTTTCTGTCGGAGCAGCCCGTCATGATTTCCGCTTCGGCGGCATCGGTTTTGAGGTAGGTTATATAGGGCAGACATTCCTTCTTTTCCTCCCAATCCTTAAAAAACATTGAGCCGTCGGGAGCAACGTGGCGGAGCATCGCCTGCACGTCGAGGGCAACGGGAGCATTCTTTGAAAGAGTTTTTATCATGTCCGCATCAAAATCGCCGTAAACCAGACCTGCAAGGTGATAAATTTCAACGTCGAGGTCGGGAAGCTCGGCGGCGGTGAAGGGGTCGCCCACGGAAAGGCACTTGCTTGTTCTGCGTTCCTTGTCGGGGGTGTGATAAACGTTTACCATGACACTTGAGTTTTCGGCATCAAGGCAGAAAATATTTTCTTCGGGCAGGGTGAAGCTTTTGAGTCTTTCCCTGTCTTTTTCGTTCATTTTAGTAACGGCGGCAACTCTGTGACCCAGAGCGTAGGCACTTGCAGACGAAAATACAACCGCACCGCCGACGATATGCTGCGTGTTGCCCAGATGGTCGGTGTTTTCATCCATTGTTGCGTGACCGATTATCATTGAAGTGTATTTTGCCATGTTAACTCCTTAATACCAGAGAAATCCGAGCAGCAGAATTCTGATTATCCATTGCCACCATGCGTAGCTGACGGTTACGCTGAAATCGGTTCTGAAGCCGCTGTATTCAACGGTAACGGTCTGCGTGCCCTCTTTGTCAGCGGAAAATCCGCTTGCATTCATCTTTGATGTGTCGGTAACAATTATCTTTGTACCGTCGGAATAGGTTACCTCAAGCTCGATTCCGTCAAGGCTTAAGGCTTCGCCGCTTTTATATGTATATTTGGTCTTTGCGGGTGATTTTTTAACTGTTACGGAAGTGATTTCGGGGTCGGCTGCAAGGATTGTTATGCTTGCGGTGTAGCCGCCGTCTGCGGTTTTTGCGGTTATGACCGCAGAGCCTGCCGCAACAGCCGTAACCCTGCCGTTTTCGTCAACGGAAACGGTTTCGGGATTGCTGCTCGACCATTCAACGGCTTTGTTGTCTGCGTTTTCGGGAGCAATCCGAGCAACAAGATTTTCGCTTTTGCCCACGAAAACCGTTTTTTCGGTTTCCGCAAAGCCTATGCCGCTCACATAAACGGTTTTGTCTGTTATAAGTTTTTCGCAATCGGGAATTCCGAAGCCGCAGTAAATGTCAAAGCCTTCGCTGCCCAGGTCGGTGCAGACGGATTTTATTGCAGCCTGTGTCTGTGCGGAATTGCATTCGGGGTGCTGAAGTCTGAACATTGCGGCACAGGCGGAAATATATGCCGCCGACATTGAAGTGCCGCTCATGGTTGTGATTTCGCCCGCTGCGTTATAGCCGTTGATGCTGACACCCGGTGCACACATATCAACCGCATCGCCGAAATTTGAAAAGCCCTGTGCAAATTCAAGCTCCTCGCTGACAGCGGAAACCGTGATTGCACTAACGTTGTGTGCGGGGCAGTAATTTTTTATGTTTTTCTTGGTGTTGCCCGAGCAGACAACAACCGAAACGCCGTTTTCCTCGGCATAAAGCACGGCATCGTCAAGGGATTTGCAGTTGACAAGCTCGCCGCCGAGGCTTACGTTAACAATCTTTGCACCGTTGTCAACGGCATAGTAAATTCCGTTGACTGCATTGGCAAGAGAGCCTGTTTTTGATTGGAGCACTCTGACGGGCATGATTTTAACGTTTGAATTTTTTGTGCAGTCCGTAACGATAGATGCAAGGAAGGTGCCGTGGCTGTCAACGCTTGTGTCGGTTGCGCCGCCCGTTTCAACGTCGATGAAATCATAGCCCGCAACAAGCTTTGATGAAACGTAGTCGATTTTTTCAACGCCGCTGTCAACAATGGCAACAATAACGGCTTCTTCGGAATGATTTTCCGCAAGATATGCGGCATAAGCATCCGCACCCAGAGCCTCAACTCCCCATGAGAGGTTGCCGTCTGCGTCGGTTTCCTCCGCTTCGGAGAAAACTGTTTTGTCCTGCTCTGCATAGAGGATTTCCGGACTGCTCAAAAGGATTTCAAGGCAGCGGTCAAGCTCCTCTTTGCCGTCAAACTGCAAAACAAATCTGCCGTCTTTTCCCGCAACGCATTCTTTTGCACCGAGGAAATAAAAGCTGAAGCTGTCGGAAGTTGTTTTGCCCGAAATTCTCAATTTTTCGCCTGTGCATTCACCGTCATATTTTCTGATGATTTCAGCGGTTTTTATTGCAAAATCCGAGTTGTTTTTTGCGTAGTAAACCTTGGTTATTCCCAAAGCGAAAACGCTCTGACCCGTCACGCAGAGGATAACGAGAATAACCGAAATGATTTTTAAAACTGTCTTTTTCAAAAGTTTCACTCCATAGCCGTAACATCGGCAAATTTTGCTCCGATATATTCCGCAAGTGCGTTGGGGTCAACGCCCAGCATTGTGCCTCTGACCCCTGCACTGACATAGATTTTGTCAAAGAGGATTGCGGTTTCGTCAATTGCGGTCGGAAAGAGCTTTTTCATGCCCACGGGTGAGCAGCCGCCTCTTATGTAGCCCGTTGTTTTCAGCAAATCCTTAACGTGGAGCATCTCAATTTTCTTTTCGCCGAAAACCTTTGCGGTTTTCTTTAAATCAAGCTCCTCACAGGTCGGAATGCAGCAGACTCCGAAGCCGTTTTTCTCACCCGAAAACACAAGGGTTTTGAAAATCTGCTCGTGGGGCTTGCCTGTTTTTCTTGCAACGCTTTCGCCCGAAAGGTCGCTTTCGTCAACGGGATATTCAAGCACCTCAAAGGGTATTTTTGCCGCCTCGAGCAGACGCATTGCATTTGTTTTTGTCATGTTATATCACTTCTTGGAAATTCTGAATTCGAATTCGATTTTCTTGTGGCTGTTGAGTCTGTATTCTTTATGAAGATGGGCACAGCCCGGCATATCGCCGCCCACACCTCTCATTGCACCGTCGATGCAGAGGGTGATGTGGTTATCCTTGACGAGCTCATAAAGATGCTTTGCCTTGTCGAGCTTTTCGGGGTTATAATAGCCGAGATTGAAGCCGAAGGGGATATCCATGGCATCGATTTTTATTCCGAAGCCCGAAGCATCGCTGATTTCAAGGCTTCTGACATCCGTTCTGTGTCCGTTTTCCTGCGGACGCATATATCTGTGCTCAAGCTCGTCAACGCTCATTGCGTGGCGGGCGATTCTTGCACCCGTTTTTCTGTCAAGGTAGTTTTCGTGAGGACCTCTGCCGTACCATTCGGCGTTATCAAAGGTGCTCTTGATGCCCATTCTGACACCCACCTTGAGCATGGGCAGAAGAAGTCCCATTGCGCTGTGCTTAACGGTAACCTCGCCTGCGGGTGAGAAGAGATAGCTCGTCGAAACGCCTGCAACAAAGGGTGCAGACCAGTTGACCGTTACAAGCACGCCCGAGGGAGTAGCCTCTGCTTTAACGGAGCGGGCAAAGGTCTGTGCGGTTGAGCGTTTCCATTGATAATGGGGGTGAATTCCCTTAATCATAGGAACAAAATTCAGATATTCGGCATCGTTATCCGTGAGTGCACGGAAGAAATCGGGACGCATGGGAGAATCATCCTCGATGATTTCCTTTTCGCCGTATTTCAGCGATGAAAGTGCACCTGCGGTGATTTCGGCGGTGAAATCCTTGCCTACAATCTTAACATTCTTGCCTTTTTTCTTGAATTTGAGGTCGCCCTTTGCGGGGTTACGCTTTGCGGCAACGGATTCACGCAGAATAATCTGGCTGAAATTGTGCTCAAAGCCTGCCTTTGCCCATGCTTTGTCCTTGTTCAGCACAAAGCTTACGGTGAGGATAACCTCGCCCTCGGGATAATCGTTGAGGGATACGGGAAGCTGAATTTCTTCCTCGGAGAGGGGAGCGATTGTTTTATCGATTACGCCGTTTTTCTTTTCAACGCCGTCAACGGCAAGGCTCCAGCGGATTTCGTAATCCTCGGTTGAAATGAAAAGGTTTTTGTTCTTTATTATAATTTTGCCGTTTCTGCAGTCGCAGTCCTTTGCTTCAAGGTTTGAATAAACCTTCTTGACCTCATAGTATGAGGGCTGGGGCATTCTGTCGGCGGTGATGATTCCGTTTGCACAGAAATAATAGCTTGTTCTGCCCTCGTCAAAGTCGCCGCCGTAGAGCCATTTTTCCTTGCCGTCCTCAACCTTGCGGATTGACTGGTCAACATAGTCCCAGATAAATCCGCCGCACATATGGTCAAAATTCTCAAAGTCGTCAACGTATTCCTTGAAGTTACCAAGGCTGTTTTCCATTGCGTGGGCAAATTCGCAGTACATAACGGGGTGGGTTTTGTAGATTTCGGCAGGTACGGGCTTGTTGTCCGCCGCAAGTGCGTTTGCGATGTTTTCGTAGGGGCTGATTTTCAGCTCCTCCTGCTTGCGGAGAGTTTCAACAACATACTCAACGGGGTACATTCTGCTTATGAAATCGCTCTTTGTGAAGTCAAAATCGCCCTCATAGTGAACGGGTCTTGACTTGTCGAGAGCAAGAATTGCGTTCTTTTCGTGGGTGAAGTTTTCGCCGTCGCCCGCTTCGTTGCCCAGCGACCAGAAGCATACGCAGGCATGGCTTCTGTCACGCAGCACCATTCTCTCTGCCCTGTCCTCAACGGCTTCCTTGAATTCAAGGTTGTCGCCGGGGCAGTTTTTGCGGCGTACGCCGTGGCTTTCAACGTCAGCCTCGTCCATAACGTAAAAGCCCAGCTCGTCGCACATATCATAGAAAAATTCCTTGTTGGGGTAATGGCTTGTTCTGATTGCGTTAATGTTAGCCTGCTTCATGAGGTGCAGGTCCTGATAATATCTTTCAAGGGGGATAGCCCAGCCGTTGTCGGGGTCAAAATCGTGGCGGTTGACGCCTTTAATCACAACACGCTTGCCGTTCATGCAGAGCACGTTGCCCTTGATTTCGATTTTGCGGAAGCCGATGCGGATGCACTTTGCGGAAAGGGTCTTTCTGCCCGACTTAAGAACGATGACAAGCTGATAGAGATTAGGCTCTTCTGCCGACCATTTTTTTGCATTTTCTTCAACATGGCTGAATTTGAGAACGGTTTTGCCGTTTTTGGCGGTCAGCTTTTCGCTTGCGATTTTCTTCTGTTTGCCGTCAACAACAAGAGCTGCCTCAACGGTACAATCCTTTGCTTCGCCGTAATTCTGAAGGGTCACTTCAAGGTCAAGAGTGCCGTTTTCATAGGTTTCATCGAGTGAAGTATCTGCAAAAAAGTCACGGATGCAGAGCTTTTCTTCCGCATAGACATAAACATCCCTGTAAATGCCGCTTAAGAACCACATATCCTGGTCCTCAAGGTATGTGCCGTCGGTGTATCTGAAAACCTCAACGGTGATTTTGTTTTCGCCGACAACAACGCAGTCAGTGATTCTGAACTCGGCGGGGGTCATTGAGCCCTGGGAATAGCCGACCTGTCTGCCGTTGATATAGAGGAAAAATCCTGCCTTGACCGCACCGAAATGAATGAAAATTTCCTTGCCGTCAAAGCTTTCGGGAATTTCGAAGCTGCGGCGGTAGATTCCGATTTCGTTCAGGTCATGATTGATTTTGGGAATTTCGTTTTTTGCGGTTGAAAGAGCCGAAGGAAGGCTGTTGCAAAGATAGATTGGCTTTCCGTAGCCCTTGAGCTGCCAGAGCGAGGGCACTTCAATATCGTCCCAGGCGGAATCGTCGAAATTTTCGGCATAGTAATCGGTGCGTACGTTGTCAACGCCCTGCTGCCAGAAGAATTTCCATGTTCCGTTAAGGGAAAATCTGTCGGGAGCATCAGCACCCTCAATTGCCTCTTTTGCCGAAGGTCTTGGCAAAGCGGTGTTATGTCCGTCTTCTTTGTTGACTTTGATAATGTAGGGGTTTTCCCAATGCTTGAGCTCGGTCATTTTCATCTTCCTTTCGGTTAGGTATATACATCATTTATATTAACACAAAAAATTATATTTGTCTACTGAATAATGGTGCAAAAAAGCAGTCCCGAGGGACTGCTATTTTATGCATTTATTGTTCTGCTGCCGACGGGCTCAAGACGGGCATTGCTTCCGCTGCCTCTCTGTCTGAAAACCTGGTCCTCCGTGGGGCAGTATAAATCAAGAACGCCTTTATGTCCGCCCGCAATCATAAGCATAAGATGCGAAAGAACGGGAATTACGAGGGGGATAAGCATATCGCCCGCAGACACGTTCCATACGGAATATGCAAAGAAGGCACAGTTAAAAAACGGATCCCAGTAGTTGAGATAATTTTTGAGATTGTTGCTTAATCTGTTAAGCCCCGATTCATCAAGCATTTTTGACTTTGACCAGATTCTGCCTTCGGCATTATCCCTGTTTTCTCTGAAGGCTTCAAGGTTATAGTAAAGACCCCAGCCGTCTGAAACAGAAAAGGAAAATGCACCGACCGAAACGCCCTGTCCGACGGGTACTTCGTAAAGACCGACCTGTATGGGCTTGTCGGAAAGATTCTGAACATAAATGTATGTGTGACCTGCTATGAGGGGAACGGACATACTTGAACAAATTGAAGCACAGGCAACATAACCGTTGTTGTTCTGCGGAATTTCGGGCTCCACGGAAGGTTCGTCGGGAACAATCGGCTCGGGAGATTCCGTCGGATTTTCTTCGGGAATTTCGGGAATATCCTCTGCCGCTCTCGGGTCGGAGAGAAGAATTTCTTCGTCAGCGGGAGCTGTTTCGGCTGCAAAACCCGTCACAAACGGAACAACCGCAACCGTTAAAGCAAGCAGCAGGGCGGTTAATTTTTTGACAAAACTGTTTTTCATTTTAACTCCTCCGTTCTTTGTTCTAATTTTATCACGAATTTTTAATTTTTCAATATTTTACGGCATAAATATTTTCAAAATGTTAAAAACGGAGCAGAAAAACAGACCGTTCCGAAGAGCGGTCTGTTTAAGAGGAAGAAGCTTATGTCACAATAATATTTTCAGAGGCTATTTTAATAAGGGTTATAAACAGGTCAAGACCGTAGCCCAGAAGGCGTTTTGTGCCTTTATAGGAGTTTACGAATGTAAGCTCAATCGCTTCGGGAAAATAGAGCGAAAAATCTTCGAAATTTTCGGTTTCAAAAAACAGCTTTTCATATGATTTTCCAATCATTTCAGTATAAAAATCAAGAGTTTCTGCCGAGAAAACAATAACCTTTTTTGTGAAGCCTATAGGGTCAACACCCGTAAGACGGCAGTTTTCTTTTATGTATTCCTTTTCGCCGATTAAAACGATAAACTGAACAGGCTCGCGGTCAACAAGGTCAGGCTGTGTAAATTCAACAGTAAGTACCGTTCCGTCCTCAAAAACAATATTCTTGTCCCAGTCCGCACCGTTGAAGGTTTCCTTTGTGCCGTCGCCGTAGGTAACGGTTACGGTGTATTCCTCGGGCTTGTTGAGATCAAAGCCGTTTTCGTTGATTTCAAATTTCAGAAAATCTTCAAGCTCCTCAATTTCGATTTCCTTGACATAATCGGTCATATCGTGAGCAACAAGAGTTTTTTCTATTTTTTGATTGGGGAATTCAAATACAGCCGTGTTTTCGCCTTCCTTAACTCCGCCCTCAATATAATAGTTCAGCTCCGTTGAATCAAAAACGAGTTCTTTTCCGGAGGAAAATTTAAGTCTGATGTCAAAAACATTGGCATAGTATTCATCGCTGAACATCGTAACGTAAGGAGCGGTCAGGTTATAGTCAATAATACGGTTGTTAAGGCTGTTGTTGAGAAACTCAACGTCGGTTATTTCTTTGCCGCAGTATGCAATTTCTATTTTGGCAGACTCTGCTTTCAGATCAGGCTCCTTGCCGACGGTTATAAACCACTCGCCCTTTTCGATATAATAAAGACCTTTAAAGCTTTCGCCGCAATAATCGATTCCGCCGCCTCTGTTAACTATGCCGCGGGGAAGTGCTTCGCCGTCTTTGCCGTAAGGGTCTATAGGTGTTCCGACATAAACATTCCATTCAAAGTCATCTTCGCCGAAATAATAATATCCCGTTTCTTCGGCATAAAAATCACAGAAATAATAGTCAAAGCCCTCTTCAAATCGAATTAAATTTGTTCCTTTAACTGCAGTTCCCGCATATTTGAACTTTTCGGAGGGCATATTTGCCGAACTCTGAATATAAATCGAATTGTGTTTAGGATTTTCCTCATCCTTTTCAACAATCTGAACAGGTGTCGGGACTTCCTCAACAAGCTCGACAACGGGTTTTTCAGAGGGGATTTCCTTAACGGTTTCGGTGTACGCAGCGGTTGTTGTTTCGGTTGGTTTGTTTATGCTTTTGACAATTCCCGTGATGCCAGCCGTTGAGCCCGCAACAACGCCCGCAACCGCAACGCCTGCTGCGATTTTCTGTGCGGTTGAAAGAGCTGCTATCTTTGCGGCAATGCCCGTGCCTGCTGCCGCCGTGCCCGCGGCGGCAACGGAAATAATATCCGACGGATTGATTCCGCTCTGGAAATTCTGTGAAAATGCGTTTGCGGTCTGCTCAATTGCCCATGCCGCAAGTCCGAGCGGTGCAACGCTGTATGCTGCCGCAATGCCTCTTCTCTCGAAACGTGATTTGAGGTCCTTTCTTGCAGTCCACAAGCGGTTTTTGACCGTGCTGACGGGCACTCCGAGGCTTTGGGAAATGTCGTTGACACTCATTTCCTCGAAATACATCATCATAACGCACGCACGCTTTTCTTCGGTAAGCTCGTCAATTGCCTCCATAACCGAGCGGCGTAAATCCTCTTTGTCGGCACTTTCTTCGGGAGAAAATCCGAGACGGTCGTCGGGGATTGCCTCAACGGTTTCGTAGCCCTCATCCTCAAAGAATTTGGGTGTGGCTTTTCGGAGATACGCTTTGCTTTTGTTGGCAACAATCTGATTAAACCAGCTCATAAAGCTTTCGGGTTTTTCGAGTGTGTTGATTTTTTTAAGGGCTGTAACGTAGCTTTCCTGTATGATGTCCTCCGTATCGTGCTCGTTTTTTGTGATTTTGAGCGAAACGAAATAGACCTTTGAGCAGGTGAGCTTGTAAAGCTCGTCAAAAGCCGAATTGTCGCCGTTTTGCAGGCGGACAACCAAAGAAGCTATTCTGTCTTTCTCGTTCATCATATCTTTACCCTCCGCTTAACGGATTTTGGGGATAATTACCCCTTCATTAAGTTAGATGCGATGAGAATTCGATTGGTCTATGAAAATTTTAAAATTTTTCGGAATTTTTTATTTTTTATATTCAAAGGTCTGTTCGACTTCAAGAGCTTTGAGATATCTGCGGCATTCTTCCTTTGCTTTTTCAAGGTCGAGGTCAAGATAATTGCCGCATTCTTTTCTTGATGCACCGAAAACCTCGCCCTCATATGCAATGATATCGGCAAGGATTTTCTTTGTTATTTCAAGGATTTTTGCGTTATCCGCATTGCGCACAAGAAGATAAAATCCCGTTCTGCAGCCCATGGGTCCGAAATAGATAACATCATCGGAAATCTCGGAATTTCGCACGAAGGTTGCAAACATATGCTCAACCGTATGTGCGGTTGTTGTGTCCATGAAATCACCCGAATTGGGAACTCTTGTTCTCATATCGTAGGTGGTGATGTCGCCGTCGATGCGTGAAACGTAGATGCCCTCTGTCAGAAGGTCATGGTCAACGGTGAAGCTTGTTATTCTGTTCATAGTATTTTCCTTTCCGTAAAAAATCGGTGCGGAATTATCCACACCGATTATATATCATAGCAATATTTTTTTCAAGAGCGATGTTTTAAGTGCAAAGTTCAAAGTGTAAAGTGCAAAGTGTCGGATAGGCTCCGCCTATGACCGATTATATAATGAAACTATAGGTTGCAACGTAGGGGCGACGTTTCGTCGCCCGTAATCCATAGAAAGAGCAGCATACATCATTTTGCAGGCTTTCGGATATTACCAATCCAGAGAGAGGTAATAAGGACCGCCTTTTCTGTTTGCATGACCGCAACAGGCAGACGTAATATATCTTACTTTTTGCTCTTTGTCATTATAAGCGCATATAAGGAAATTGTAATCTGTTCTGTAACCGATTTTTCCGACATAACCATCCCAGTTTTCTATTTCAAATTCGTTTTTTGATTCGCTGTATTTCAGTTCATCATCGCATTTTTCGACTTTGTTACTGCCGTTGATGTAATCGAAACGGACTTTTCCGTAGCCTTCGTAATAAATCAAGGTCCAGTCGCCTTTCAGGATAACATTATAACCACTGTTTTCAATTGCCGATTCTGTAAAAAAAGCCGATATATCAATATACTCAAGCTGATATTCGTTTTTTTCCATGTGCTGAATTTCAATCAACCTGTTTTCAAGAATAAAATCACCCAACAGATTCTTTTTGAATATTTCGTATTGAGCATCAGTCAAAACCCATTCCGCACAGATATCATATGTACCGTAACCGCAGTCCCAATCAGGCGTATATTCATAAAAATATTTTATGGTGTCGGGGTAATATTCCCTTGCACTTTCCGAAATTTTTCTGGGAAAGATTCGGTACATGTAATCAAGAGTACCCCATTTTTCATCATGTTCTGTTAAAGCTTTGTCGAGCTTCAGATAATTTTCGGGGTCTGTTGTCTGAGAATAAAACGGAGTAATCGAACAGAAAAGCAGAAAAATAGTAATTAAAAGCATAACGATACTTCCGACAACGGAAAGTATAAGCAAAACCCATGATGTTCCTTTTGTTTTTCGGTTAAACCGTTTGCCGATGTTTTTTAAAATAACCGTAATCAGCAATACTGCAATAACAATCCAACCGAGATAAAACAGCGAGCCTATAATAAGCGACAAATCATCCGTCAGCTTTATATAACGGACATTAAAAATTTCAATACTGCAATTAATGATAAACCATATAGCGTGAGCGAGAAAGGTACACGAAAGAAGTATTGTTACGATTTTCAACACCTTTTCTATCGGTGTCAGCTTAATATCTTCTTGCGGCACTTCTTTTTCTTCAACCGTTGCGGAAAGTGACTCACATATTGCATTCATCGTTACTTTTCCGTCAAAGGAAATGCTTTTCAGCCTTTTTACAATCTCGGTTTCGTTTTCGATATTCTCTTCGGTCTGCTTTATGAGATTTTCAACAATTTCCTTTGCGTTTTCGCTGTCATCGGCAATGCTTTTTATGTCGGAAACGGAAAATCCCGCTTTCCGCAGAATTGCAACATTTTTGAGCCGTTCAACATCGCTTTCGGAAAACTCAATCTTCTTTCTCCCGCTGTAGGATTCCTCTATACTCGGTGCGGTGAGCCCCTCGTCAATGTAAAGCCGGATTGCCCTGTCGGTCAGTCCCGTTTTTTCGATAACCTCTTTGATTTTCATTAATCCGACCTCCTTTCGGGGCTATAATACATTTTCACCTTGGGTAAATGTCAAGAAAAAAGTGAAATTTAATTTGTTTTCCGTGAATTTATCGGTATTTCACGGGACGTCGAGGACGCCGTCCCCTACAATTCCAATTTGATTTGAGAGTAGGGCGGGGGCTTGCTCCCGCCGAGAGTTTGTTCTGATTTTGCGGACGATTTGTGGGTTGCCCCTACAGAAATTACCACATTTCGACCCGATATGTAAATAGTTACTAAAAATATTTTTGGAAATCGGGCTATATTTTCTTAAAAATATATGGAAATTTCTAAAAGTATCTGTTATAATCGGTAGTGGTTAAGTCTGTGCACACGGATTTGCCATATTAAAATGTTTATTATTTTATATGGAGGTAGATTCCAATGGCTTACAAGTATGTTTATTTGTTCTCCGAAGGCGACGCTACAATGCGTAACACCCTCGGCGGCAAAGGCGCAAACCTTGCAGAAATGACAAAGATCGGTCTCCCCGTTCCCCAGGGCTTCACAATTTCAACTGAAGCTTGCACAAAGTACTATGAGGACGGCAAGAAGATCAACGATGAAATCCAGGCTCAGATCATGGAATACATCGTTAAGATGGAAGAAATTACAGGCAAAAAGTTCGGCGATAAGGAAAATCCCCTTCTCGTTTCAGTTCGTTCAGGTGCCCGTGCATCCATGCCCGGCATGATGGACACAATCCTCAACCTCGGTCTTAATGAAGAAGTTGTTGAAGCAATCGCAACAAAGAGCGGCAACCCCCGTTGGGCTTGGGACTGCTACAGACGTTTCATTCAGATGTACTCCGACGTTGTTATGGAAGTTGGTAAGAAGTACTTTGAAGAGCTCATCGACGAGATGAAGGAAGCAAAGGGCGTTACACAGGACGTTGACCTTACCGCTGAAGACCTCAAGACTCTTGCAGGTCAGTTCAAGGCTGAATATAAGAACAAGATCGGTTCAGACTTCCCCACAGATCCCAAAGAACAGCTCATGGGCGCTGTTGAGGCTGTTTTCCGTTCATGGGACAACCCCCGTGCTAACGTTTACCGCCGTGACAACGATATTCCCTATTCATGGGGTACAGCTGTTAACGTTCAGATGATGGCTTTCGGTAACATGGGCGATAACTGCGGTACAGGCGTTGCTTTCACTCGTGACCCCGCTACAGGCGAAAAGGGTCTTATGGGTGAGTTCCTCACCAACGCACAGGGCGAAGACGTTGTTGCAGGCGTTCGTACTCCCATGCCCATCGCTGAAATGGCTGAAAAGTTCCCCGAAGCTTTCAAGCAGTTCAACGAAGTTTGCGCTATCCTTGAAGACCACTACAGAGATATGCAGGATATGGAATTCACCGTTGAAGACGGTAAGCTCTATATGCTCCAGACAAGAAACGGTAAGAGAACAGCAAAGGCTGCTCTTAAGATCGCTTGCGACCTCGTTGACGAGGGCATGATCGACAAGAAGCAGGCTGTTGCTATGATCGATCCCAGAAACCTTGATACACTTCTTCATCCCCAGTTCGACGCAAAGGCTCTCAAGGCTGCAACTCCCGCAGGCAAGGGTCTCGGCGCATCACCCGGTGCTGCTTGCGGTAAGGTTGTATTCACAGCTGAAGACGCAGTTGCATGGAACGAAAAGGGCGAGAAGGTTGTTCTTGTTCGTCTTGAAACATCACCCGAAGACATCACCGGCATGAAGGCTGCACAGGGTATCCTTACAGTTCGCGGCGGTATGACTTCACACGCAGCTGTTGTTGCTCGCGGTATGGGTACTTGCTGCGTATCAGGCTGCGGCGACATCAACATGGACGAAGAAAACAAGAAGTTCACTCTTGCAGGCAAGACCTACAACGAAGGTGACTATATTTCAATCGACGGCTCAACAGGTAACATCTACGACGGCATCATCCCCACAGTTGACGCTGAAATCGCAGGTGAATTCGGTAGAATCATGGCTTGGGCTGACGAATTCAGAACCCTTAAGGTTCGTACAAACGCTGATACACCCGCTGACGCAAAGAAGGCTCGTGAGCTCGGCGCAGAAGGCATCGGCCTTTGCCGTACAGAGCATATGTTCTTCGAAGCTGACAGAATCGCTGCATTCCGTGAAATGATCTGCGCTGACACAGTTGCAGAAAGAGAAGCAGCTCTTGATAAGATTCTTCCCTATCAGCAGGGCGACTTCGAAGCTCTCTATGAGGCACTTGAAGGTAACCCCGTTACCATCAGATTCCTCGATCCTCCTCTCCACGAGTTCGTTCCCACAGAAGAAGCTGACATCGCTGCTCTTGCAGAAGCACAGGGCAAGTCAGTTGAAGACATCAAGGCTATCATCAGCGCTCTTCACGAATTCAACCCCATGATGGGTCACAGAGGCTGCCGTCTTACAGTAACCTATCCCGAAATCGCAGCAATGCAGACAAAGGCTGTTATCCGTGCAGCAATCAACGTTAAGAAGGCTCATGCAGATTGGAACCTTGTTCCCGAAATCATGATTCCCCTTGTTGGCGAAGTTAAGGAACTTAAGTTCGTTAAGGATATCGTTGTTAAGACAGCTGATGCTGAAATCGCAGCAGCAGGCGTTGAGCTCAAGTACGAAGTTGGTACAATGATCGAAATTCCCAGAGCTTGCATCACAGCTGACGAAATCGCAAAGGAAGCTGAATTCTTCTGCTTCGGTACAAACGATCTTACCCAGATGACCTTCGGCTTCAGCCGTGACGACGCAGGTAAGTTCCTCAACGCTTACTATGATACAAAGATTTACGAGTTCGATCCCTTTGCAAAGCTTGACCAGAACGGCGTAGGCGCTCTCATGGAAATGGCAGTATCAAAGGGTAAGGCAAGCGGCAAGAACCTTCATTACGGTATCTGCGGCGAGCACGGCGGCGACCCCTCATCAGTAGAGTTCTGCCATAAGATCGGCCTCAACTATGTATCCTGCTCACCCTTCCGTGTTCCCATCGCTCGCCTCGCAGCAGCCCAGGCAGCTATAAAGGACTAATGGAGAACTTCTTCAAGTTCGCCGAGTTCACTTTAACGCTTGAGGATGCACAGGAATATGCTTATTCCATATCCCCGACAAAGCGTGTAAGAAACTGGCGAGATATTGAAGTTAACCTCTATATTTAAAAATAAACTCCGTTTACCGAGCAATCGGTAAGCGGAGTTTTTGCGTTTGACTATACATAAATCAAGAGTCTGTTCACAAAATAAGACCTTATCAAATTTGAACTTGAATGATATAATCATATCAGAAGCTTCGAGAAAAAATGAAAAGGTGAAAATGATGAACAATATACTCAGCGACAATCTCAAGAAATTCCGTCTTGCAAAAGGCTTGACCCAAGAGCAGGTTGCAGAAAAACTGAATGTAAATTCGCAGACTGTTTCTCGATGGGAGTGCGGAACAACTCTTCCCGATGTTCTGACCCTGCCCGAACTTGCAAGGCTCTATGAAGTAACTGTTGATGATTTCTACAAAAAGAGCACCGTTGCTTACGATAACTACGCACAGCGTCTTGCTTCTGTTTATGAGAAATCCCGTGACCCCGAGGACTTTATGCGTTGCCGTATCGAATACGAAAAGCTTATAAAGAAGGGCGAGATGTCAACCGAGGATAAGTGGCTCTACGCCTGGATTCATATGTATATGATGAATTATTGCAGGGACATTGCGGTTGAGTGGTATGACAAAGCAGTCAGCGATGACCCGAACGATGACCCCGAAAATTATCAGCTCGCCTGCATGCAGAGAATATGGATGTTCTTTCTTCTGAAAAAAGAAGATGAAATTATTTCCGAACTCCGAGAAAAAGTAAAATCAAATCCCGATAATCCGAGAGAAACAGACAACCTCTTGATTGCCCTTATCTGGGCTGAAAAATATGATGATGCCTATAATCTTTTCAGAGATGCAATCAAAAAATTTCCCGATGATTGGCGGATGTATATTCACGGCGGTGACATCGCAAAGGAACTCAAAAAATATGATGAGGCACTGGGATACTACAACAGAGCAGGCGAAATCGGAACATACTTCTGCGATGAGATGGATTGCAAAGTTGGTCTGTATGAAGAAATGAGAGAATATGAAAAGGCTTATAATGAATGCATAAAAATGGCAGATATCTACCGTAGCAGAGGTTACGATGTTGAGGCTGATATGGCAGAGAAAAGAGCAGAAGAAATCAAAAGAAAAATCGAAAAATAGGAATGACAAAAACAGTATATAAAAATGAACTCCTCTTACCGAGCAATCGGCAAGAGGAGTTTTTGCATTGCCTTTATTATAAATAAGGCGAAGTCGCAGGGTGTGTCAATTCCTGCGGCTTCATTTAATTGAAAGAGAGTGGTTGATGAGGAGATGTTTTAATTGATGATTTAATTATAATAAATTCGGTGTCCCATAAAAATGGCTTTAACAAAAATATAAAAAATCATCAAAAATCGTGTCAAAGAGAGTTTTTTTGGACAGTAACTTGTGATATAATGTAAAAAACAAAGCTGAAAGGCGGTTGTGTTAAAATGCTTAACGAACAAATTTCGGTAAAATCTTTTGGCGAAATCTGTCCCGGTAAAGGTTCAAATACAAGAACACCTTATGAACATCAGAGAAAGGCTATGGAACACCTTGACCTGATGAACAAATCCAAATCATACAGCACACTTGTTGTACTTCCTACCGGCGGCGGAAAAACATATACGGCTTCATTGTGGCTTTTGAAAAACGCAATCGACAAGGGCAAGAAAATACTTTGGATTGCACACAGACAGATGCTCTTGGAACAAGCTGCCGAATCTTTTCAGAAATATGCCTATGCAGAAGTTGTTCCTCACATTTCATCTTTCGCATTCCGTATTGTTTCGGGCTCATCAAGCCACGACAGAACAAGTGACATAAAGCCAAAAGATAATTTGCTTATTGTCAGCAAAGACAGTATCGGCAGAAACCTTAACCGTCTTGACAGTTGGCTTGCAGACGAAGACGAAATTTATCTTATTGTTGATGAGGCGCATCATTCAACCGCCAAAACATATCGCAAGGTAATTGAATATGTAAAATCAAAAGTACCTTGCGTTAAGCTTATCGGACTTACAGCAACACCGTTCCGTACGGCAGAATCAGAACAGGGTCTTCTCGCAAAAATATATACCGACGGAATCAAAGACGGTCAGGTTGTTCATAACGATATCGGTATTGCATATCAAATAGGACTGAAAGAACTTATTAACAGACAAATTCTTTCTAATCCTACATTTGAAAGCTGTTATACCGAAGAAAAATTCGGAGAGTCCCTTGGTGTTGATGCTTGGAAGAGCATACAGAATTTTGACGCAATCCCCGATGATATCGCAGAACAAATGGCGGAAAGTGCGGAACGTAATAAACTTATTGTAGAGCGTTACCGTAAAAATCAAGAAAAATACGGGCAGACAATAGTTTTTGCTGTTAATGTGATGCACGCAATTCAGCTCACGGCATTGTTCAAAAAAGCAGGAATTAAAGCTGATTATATTGTTTCCTCAATCAAAGACTCTGTTACGGGTGTAACTATCAGCAGTCAGGAAAATGAGCAAAAAATTGCGAACTACCGTGAGGGGCGTTTGCAAGTTCTCATCAATGTAAATATTCTTACAGAAGGCAGTGACCTTCCGAAAACAAAAACTATATTCCTTGCTCGTCCTACAGTTTCAACAATCTTAATGACTCAAATGATTGGTCGTGCTCTCCGAGGAACAAAAGCAGGCGGTACGGCTGAAGCATATATTGTTTCGTTTATCGACCATTGGAACGAACATATTGCATGGGTAAATCCCGAAAGCATTTTCGGCGGTAGTAATGAATTTGTTGACAATACAGCAGACCGACTCAAGAGAGATTTGCGTGTTATTGCAATATCAAAAATTGAAGAATTCGCCTCGATCCTTGACGATAGCATTGATACTTCAGCAATCGAAAAAGTTCCGTTCATTCAGAGAATTCCGTTGGGAATGTATGCTTTTACTTACCTTGAAAAAGACGGTATGGATTTATCGCATCAGGTAATGGTTTATGACAGCACGGCTGAGGCTTACCAAAATTTGATGGATGCTCTTCCTTCATTATTTGAAACATTTAACGCAACAGAAGAATATTTGGACGATGCAACTCTCGATAAAATGGAAAAAACCTGCAGAGATTCTTTCTTCTGCGGAGAAATGATTCCTGCTTACGAAAGAAAAGATGTAATCAACATTTTGAAATATTACGCTCAATATGAATCGGCTCCTCAGTTCTACACATTTGAAGATGTGGACAAAAACAAGCTTGATGTTTCAAAAATTGCTCAGCACATTTGGGATGAAGATATGGGCGAGCGTAAAAAGGCGGAATACATAGATTCTATCTGGGAATCAAACGATGATAATATGCTCCGTTTGTTCTTCGGTCGCAAGTTGTATTTTCTTCGTCAGCTTGATGTTGAGTGTATGAAGATTTCACATCCCGGCATATATGAAGATGCAGGTCCCGATGTAAAATTCGGTACCAGAGCATTGGAAGATTTGCCTCTCAGTGAAATCGGAAAATATAAACCTGAACTTGAAAAAGAACTTCGTGATCAGGCATTCGAAAAATCAAAAAATGAAAACGGTGAATACTGCTGTGCTATTTGCGGTATGGCAGATAAATCAAAAGTGTGGTTCCAGGTTGACCATATCACACCTATGAATAATGGCGGAAAGAGTGTACCTGAAAACTTACAGATTCTTTGCCGCCAGTGCAACGGAACAAAGGGTGACAAGTAATGGATGAATTATATTATTCTGCACTCGACCTTGCAATTTTGGTAAGTGCCAGAGAACTCACCGAAAAAGAAATCGCGAAGTTTCTTGAAGCTGTTTGGAAAAAAGATAATGATTATCTTGCTCCGCAGTACAGAAATAATTTTCGAAAATTGATTCTTGATACATACTATTGGACACATTATTTCTACAATAAAACAACAATTGATGCTGAATTCCCTTCAATACAAAAAGACATGTTTGATTTGGGAAGCAACTTGGAAAAAGACAACTACACAAGTGATTTTTCAGGATTGGATTTGTTTTTTAAAAACATGAGAATCCGAATTGTTGTTGACGGTTCAAAGGATTATGTGAGAATAAAGCTCAGAACATTATTAAAAGAATACGGCTACAAGCGACGCTCAAAAATGCTGGTAGATTATGTTAACGGTTGTATGGAGTTTTTCCGTTTAAAAGCGTTTTTGCGTGGCGGTGTTGAATGTGAAATTGAAAATGTTGACATTGATGAAATGCTGACATTCCGTGTAGTTTAGAAAAACTCTTCGCATAATAAAAGTCCGAAAAAATTCTCACACATTCGGAGAATTTCTTCGGACTTTTTTCATTTTGAGCAAGGGAATATTGTTGTAAAAAAATTGTGAACAGGGAGATTTTGTGCTTGCGAAAAATGAAGGTGACGATTGAATTTTGCGGATTTGTTTTTGCAAAATTTTTGTGTGTGCAGTTGAATTTTCGCAGGTGCGATTTTGCAAAAATTTCAAAGTGTGTACACACAACAATCGGCACAAGTGGGTATCCAAAGGGAGAAAATCTCCATTTGGCACACGATTTTGCGGCACGCAAAGTATAGTGTGTTATACCTTTGTTCCGTCGGCGGTGAAAAGGATGTCTGTCGCCTTACATGACAGCAGACTTTTCATTGGCGCAGAGCAGGCAGACAAGTTCAGGGAAGAACAGAAAAATTTGTTTTTCTGACTGCTCGGAAAAGGAACAAACGGTATATATAAATCCCCGCCGCAGCGAAAAAACGCTTGCATCGACTACACAGAAATTGAGAGTCTGTTCACAAAATAGGACCTTATCAAATCGATTTTTGCGTGATATAATCATAACAGAAGCTTCGAGAAAAAATTGAAAAAGGTGAAAATGATGAACAATATTTTCAGCGACAATCTCAAAAAATTCCGTCTTGCAAAAGGTTTGACCCAAGAGCAGGTTGCAGAAAAACTGAACGTAAATTCTCAGACCGTTTCGCGTTGGGAATGCGGAACTACTCTGCCCGACGTTCTGACCTTGCCTGAACTTGCAAGGCTCTATGAAGTAACTGTTGATGATTTCTACAAAAAGAGCACCGTTGCTTACGATAACTACGCACAGCGTCTTGCTTCTGTTTATGAGAAATCCCGTGATCCTGAAGACTTTATGCGCTGCCGTATCGAATACGAAAAGCTTATAAAGAAGGGCGAGATGTCAACCGAGGATAAGTGGCTCTACGGTTGGATTCACATGTATATGATGAATTATTGCAGGGACATTGCAGTTGAGTGGTATGATAAAGCGGTCAGCGATGACCCGAATGATGACCCCGAAAATTATCAGCTCGCCTGCATGCAGAGAATATGGATGTTCTTTCTTCTGAAAAAAGAAGATGAAATTATTTCCGAACTCCGAGAAAAAGTAAAATCAAACCCCGATAATCCGAGAGAAACCGATAATCTTCTGATTGCTCTTATATGGGCTGAAAAATTTGATGATGCCTATAATCTTTTCAGAGATGCAATCAAAAAATTCCCTGATGATTGGCGGATGTATATTCATGGCGGTGACATCGCCAAGGAACTCAAAAAATATAATGAGGCTTTGGAATACTACAACCGAGCAGGCGAAATCGGAACATACTTCTGTGATGAAATGGATTGCAAAGTCGGTCTGTATGAAGAAGTGAGAGAATATGAAAAGGCTTATAATGAATGCATGAAAATGGCAGATATTTACCGCAGCAGAGGTTACGATGTTGAGGCTGATATGGCAGAGAAAAGAGCAAAAGAAATCAAAAGAAAAATCGAAAAATAAGCGAACAAGCGGCGGAGAAATCCGTCGCTTATTTTTTCTTCGCAGCCAGCAAGAAGAACGGCATAAGTGCTTTATGTAAATCGTCTTTCATTTCTTGCGTTGCACCGCCGATATTTCCCATTGCGGCTATGACAGAATCAACCATTTTTTCTGCGGTGATAATTCTGTACGGCAGAGCACCTTTGCCTCTTGAAAGATTGTTTCGGATTTGCTCAAAAATCTCTGCGGTCATCTTCTGAGATTTTTTCATTCCCGTGTTCATTTTTTCTTTTATGTTTTTGAGAATTGACGTAAAACCTCGCTGAATTGCGATGAGATCGTTTTGCTGATTCTGAATCTTTGCAAGATTGATCTGGGCAAGAACATCGTCGTCAACTGCATCACCGAGCATTTCACCGACCATTTTCAGAATCTGATTTTGTGAAGCGATTGCGGCGTCGGTTGTGTCGGTAAAATATGCGGAAATCATTTTTGTGAGCGTACCGAAATCTTTGTTTTCGATAAGTGTGTTCAGAATATCAACATCAACTTCACCGCTGTAAATCTTCTTTGCGGCATCAACAGATAATCCGAGTTCGTTGATGTGAAAGTTTGACGGCACGAGGTCATCCGTAACACCGAGAAGAAAGTCGGTTGACACTTCAAAAATCTGTGCGATTGCGAGAACAACATCATCGCTGACTTTCTGAATCTCACCGTTTTCAATACGGCTGAGTCTTGATGAATCAATGCCGATTCTTTTGGCAAGATCGGATTGACTCATATCTTTTTGTTCACGCAGATATTTAATTCTTTCGGGTAAATCTTTTGGAATGTTTGACATTTATTTCTCCTTTATTAAAAATATATTTTTTGATTAATCGGGCGGTTCGCTCAGGTTTCGGAATAAACTTGTTAGATTTCAAGCGTAAATGCCGATTTCGGAATAAACTGTTGACTGTTGGGATAAAATATAGTATAATGACCATGCATTAAATTTGTAAGGAGGTACTGATATGGTGGAACGCAAAGGCTATCTGGATTTGCTGAAGAAATGGAAAGATGATGAAGTTATTAAAGTTGTAACCGGTATTCGTAGATGTGGTAAGTCCACCTTGCTCAAAATGTATATGGATTTTTTGAAATCACAAGGTGTCAGTGATGACAGAATTATCTTTATCAACTTTGAAGAATTGGAATATGAACACATTTCAGATTATAAAATTCTTTACAATTATATCAAAGAACACTTGCATCCTACTGAGATGACCTATATTTTTCTTGATGAAATACAGCTTGTAGAAGATTTCCAAAAAGCTGTTGACAGTTTGCAGGTGAAAGAAAATACTGATATTTATATTTCCGGTTCTAATGCATATCTGCTTTCCGGTGAGCTTGCAACTCTTCTTTCGGGAAGATATGTAGAAATAAATATGTTGCCTCTTTCTTTTACTGAATTCTGCGAACTTAAATCAGGCGAAGATAAAGATTTGCTTTTTGCCGAGTATATGAAAAATGGCGGTCTTCCGTATGTTTCAAAGCTTGACAATGATGATGAAAAAATCAATATGTATCTGGAAGGTATCTACAACACTATAATCGTTAAAGATATTGAAGAACGTCAAAAAAGAAAAGAATCTGATCCTAACAAAAGAAAAATAACCGATATAGCTTTGCTTAAAAATATATCAAGATTTCTTGCAAGTTCTGTAGGTAGCCCTATATCTGTAAAAAGCATAACTGATTATGTTACATCAACCGGAAGAAAAGTCTCACAGAATACGATAGATGATTATGTGGAAGCACTTGTTGAACCTTATATATTCTACCCTGTTGAACGATACGATGTTCTCGGCAAACAACTTCTTAAGAAGAATCAGAAAATGTTTATCGTTGACCTCGGCATACGTCGATACCTTCTTGCCAGACAAAGATATGATTTAGGCTTCTCCCTTGAGAATATAATTTTTCTTGAACTGTTAAGAAGAGGATATAAAGTTAACATTGGTAAAATAGGCACAACAGAAGTGGATTTTGTTGCTCGCAAAGACGATCGTATTTACTATTTTCAAGTAACTGCTTCAATGGTTGAAGAAACAACTTTTGAGAGAGAAATAACACCGCTGAAAAATATAAATGACAATTACCCCAAAACTATAATAACACTTGATCGATTTACTATCGGCAACTATGATGGCATTGAGGTTGTCAATGCGATAGATTGGTTGTTACAGAAATAAATAAAATACATCTAAGCGTACAGGCAAAAAACTGTACGCTTTTCTTTTTTAATCTGTCTTTCTTTTTATTGATTGATGATTGATAGATAAGTACTTAATTATTTAGTAGTTTATATATAAGTATTTAATTGTTCGGGATTTCCCTGTACAGGTTTTTCCAATGTTGGATTTTCCTACATAGGCTTTTCCGTTATAGGCTTACACTAAACACGAACTCCGTCTTACCTTCTATGATTGATAGATGGGTATTTTATTATATAAGTACTTTGTTATTTAGTATTTTGTATATTAGTATTTAATTGCGTTGGCTTTTCCGTTGACGGTTTTCCCGTCGGCGGATTATCCGTTATCGGATTTACCGTTGTCGGAAAACCCGACAACGGTAACTTTAACAGTTTTTGGAAATTTCTTTCCAGAACACGCTGATTGATAAAGCGATTAAAGCAAGTACCCACATATTCAACACCTCTTAAAATTAATTTCTTTCAAATCCAAATCAGATAGAACGTAAACCGCACCAACTTCATAATCATCGTAAACCGTTACTTCCAGTTTGTTAATATGATAAACCTGTATTGTTGTGCCATCTACATCTACAAGCAGAACATCCTTTTGAAATTCAGAATAAGTTTCTTCAATTTTAGAACAAATTGTTTTGAATTTTTCGGGACTGTTTTCAGATGAAATATTATATTCGTATTTATCCATTTCACTTTCCTCAAAATCACTCTATCTTTAATCCCAAAAGTATTTGCTATAACTCAGTAAATTTTGGCATTGGGGACATTTTAATTTTTTGTAAGATGTAAGTTTTTTCATCTTCGTTTTGCATTTTTTGCAATGGTATTCGTTCACAAGTTCTTTCTTATATTCCGTACCAAGCATATAACTCATTACATATGTATCGAACTCCAAACACTCGTAAACAGAAGAAAATGGTGCGTCGGATTCTTTGGGGTCGTTGATTGGCGAACACAACGCTATGGTCAACTCAGGTCTCAAATCTCCGCAATTTTCACACAAATATAAATCTCGTGGCACATAAACTGCGGGATTTTTAATGTTATTAGCTTTCTCTTGGAAATCTTTTCCCATTTTTCCGCTTTTCATTTCGTCGAGTATGCTGTTGCATAAATACGGATATCTGAATCCTATTCCAAGATTTACCGAAAGCTTATAATTACAATTTTTACATTTGAATTCAAAGCCCGTTCCCATAGTTTTATTCTCCTTTTCACGAACAAAAGACTAATTTCACTTTGAAAACTATCAGTTGCTATGGTTATAGTTTAATATATTTAGTGTCCCATAAAACTCCCTTCAACGGAGTTTCGTGGGTCTTTTTTTATGGTTGAATGAAAAACTAAACGCAAATATTCGGGGTAAAAACCGTAATTTCGGTTGCATTTACTTTTGCAAAAAGACGTTGTAAAATTCAGTTGGTTACTGTCTGAGGAAGGAGTAAATTATGTTAAGTAACCGACTTGA